>CAXTMM010000019.1:0-4033 GCA_964245415.1 uncultured Acidobacteriaceae bacterium
ATATAGGGCGGGCGGGTCAGTGCCTCTAGTGAGTGCTATGGATGCGGTGGACCGTGGCGCGGGGGGAGCAGCAGGCAGATGATTATGGATCAAACGGCACATTCTATACAGATCCGAAAGAACCGGAGGCCGGGGAGCTTGTCACCGCTGCCCCAAAATGAGCCTGCAAACTCATTCACCCAGAGCATCCAGCGTCCAGCCGATCTACAGGCTGTAGCCGGCTAGCTTGATGCGGTCGGCAAAATCCCACTGTCCCGAACTACTTGCAGTCTCAGCTCCTAGCACTGACGCGCGAGTACGTGAGGCAACCGGCGGCTGGGAGTCCAACGCGGGCGCGTCAGGACTTGCACATGGTTGCGAGACAGGCGCCCGTTCGTCTTCTCCCGGAAACTTGTAACACTTGGCGGCAGCGAGAACCCTTGTCGAAGTCTTCTCTACTGGGGCATTTTGCGGTAGGCGTCGCGTACCACGTCGAAGGCTTGCTTCTTGACGCCTTCGCTGGAGACCAGGCCCTTCCGGTTGTAGCCGTCCTGGATGTCGGGGAGCTGGCGGGTGGGGGAGCGGAAATCCATCAGGCACCAGGGAGCGGTGCCGCGCAGGAAGGGGATTTTCGCAAAGACGGCGAACTGCTGGCGCATGACTTCGGCCTGGTACTCCTCGCTGAAGCGGTAGGTGGGTGGGCCATGCAGGCCGGCTTTGGCGCCTGCGCCGAACTCGCTCATGATGACAGGCTTTGCCAGGGGATTCTTCCACGAGTAGCTGCCGATCTCATCGGGTCGAGCGGAGTACCAGCCCAGATACTCGTTGTAGCCGAGCACGTCGAGGTACTGGCCGAGCGGGTCGTCGAGGCTGGCGACCCTGTTGCTGAAGCTGGTAACGATGGCAGAGGTGAGCAAGCGGGTGGGGTCCTGGACCCGGGCCTGTTCGAGCAGCTTGCGGAGAAAGGCGACACGCTCGGGAGAGTTGGGCGTTTCGTTCGAGACAGACCAGAAGATGACAGAGGCCTTGTTATGGTCGCGGCGGATGTTTTCGGAGAGCTGCTGCTGGGCGATCGAGAGTGCGGCATCGCTTGACCAGTCGATTGACCAGTAGACGGGGATTTCGGACCAGACGAGCAGGCCAGCGCGGTCGGCCTCGCGCATCATCGTCTCCTGGTGGGGGTAGTGAGCGAGGCGGACGAAGTTACAGTCGAGGTCCTTGGCCCAGCCGAGGAGCAGTTTTGCGTCAGCGTCAGAGAAGGCACGGCCGGTGATCGCGGGGCCGCTTGCGGTGGCGGGGCGCGGCGCCTCGGCATGGAGGCTGACGCCGCGCAGGAAGATGGGCTTGCCGTTAAGCAGGATCTGGTCACCCTGCACTTCGATCGTCCGGAAGCCGACCTCGTCACGGAGGTTGTCGGCGCCGGCCATCCACTCGATGGTGTAGAGGCGGGGGTGGTCAGGCGTCCAGCGCTCAAGGCCGCGGACGGAGAAGGCGAAGGGAGCGCGGCCCTGGGCGTTGGTGACGGCTGACAGATCGATGTGAAGGTCGGGGATCCTGAGATGAACCATGGCGCCTGCGGGTGCGCCGGCGAGGTGTGCATAGCCGGTGATGCGGGCGTCGGTGTCGCTGGAGCCTTTGTCGAGGTTCAGGACTTCGTCGTCGATGTAGTTTTCGGGCACGTCGACGAGCGAGACCTCGCCGGTAAGGCCGCCATAGTTCCACCAGTCAGTCTTGAGGGTGGGTACCCGTTCTCGCTTGCGCTCGTTTTCAACCGCTATGACGATGGTGTTCTCGCCTTCCTTGAGCGCGAGGCTGGCATCGCAGTCGAAGGAGGTAAAGCCACCCTGGTGCTCGCAGACGTTGCTGCCATTAACGGCAATGTTGGCCCGGTAGTTGGCTGCGCCGATATGCACGAAGGTGTGAGTGTAGGGCTTTGCATGCCAGTTGAAGTGACGCTCGTACCAAACGACGCCTTCATAGAAGAAAAGCTTGTCGACCTGCGAGTTCCAGTCGCCGGGCACCTGGATGATGGGCGACTGAGAAAAGCTGTACTCCTGGAGCGGGCCGCCGGGTATGGGTTCGGTGTCGCGGATGTAGCCGCGTTCACTGGGGGCGCTTTGGATGTCAATCCAGTTGTCCCAGCCATTGCGGTAGGGGTCAACGATATAGTGCCAGGCACCGTCAAGGCTCTGCTGGGGGCGGTGATCGACGTCTACCAGGACCGTAGGCGGTAGCATGGCAGAGGCTGTCGCAAGCAGAAGAGTGGGTAAGGTGCTGGAGGCAAGGATGTAAAGAGACAGCGCCGTCATGGCGTCATATTAGCTCGCAAGTGTCCCATTTTGCGACTTTAATGGTTACCTTAGTTGTGGCTTTGGCGGCTTACCTCTTGCGGGAGAGTACGACGATGCTGACTTTATCGATGGTCCTAGGGACGTCTTCAATGGTCGAGAGGATATTGGCTAGCGGCATACTAGCACTTTCCCCGGCCCATACGAGGGCAACCGTCTCACATTACGATCCGGCAACAGACGGAGTTCGCGCCGGGAGTGGCGCCGATCAAGACCGATCAGAAGGCGACTGGGTTTGCATTCCTGCCTCCCGGAATCGCGGGGACGAGCGAAAAAGTTCTCCTGACACATATGAAGTATGTGGCGGCGGTGCGGGACGGTCGCTGGCAGTTGGTCGCTGCGCAAAACACTGCCGTCGTGCCGCCTTTGTCTGTACAAAGTAAATAGGCCAGAGAAAGGCGTCTTGATCATTTGTCGCTGATATGGAAGTCGTAGGTGACGTCGCGCTTGGTGTCGAACGAGCTCACCAGGCGGACTTTGCTCTTTTTGCCTTTGTACTCGGCCCAGACTTGGTAGTCGGTATCGGCGGGCAGTTGAGTGAAGCGGTAGCCCCCGTTGTCGGTGGCGATCAACGTACGAATGACGTTGGTTTTTTCATCCTGCAGGTAAATGATGGCGCCTGGCAGAGGAGCGGCGCTTGAGGCAAGTACCCGGCCCTCAACCGATTTAGCCGTCTGCTGCGCGTGGGCGAGTGGTGAGAAGAGCAGCAGGCATAGGAGGGCGATCGAGGCCAAGCTGCTTTGTAGACAGCGGCATCTATTTTCTGTCCGGCTAGACGCTTGCTGCTTGCTCATCATTCCTCTTCTTCGTCGCCCATGGCGGGTTCGTCTTCGTCAATTTTCTCGTCGACGCGCGAGAGTTCGAGCGGATCGGTAGCGACGACCTCGTATTCGGTGCCGCACTCGTCGCAGGTGATGGCATCGCCTTCTTCTACATCGTCCGCGTCTATATCAAGCGCGCTTTCACATTCCGGGCAAAGCATAGAGCCTCCAGTTAAAAAGGGTAGATGTTGGTGTGAAAGGAGTGGCTGCTCCATGATCCGGTCATCTGGCCACCCTGCATCCAAAGAGATGGAGAGCAGCCTCAGGTTCGACTCAAAAGTAGCCTGCCAAGCTTGAGAGCGCAACCACCCTAAAGTACTCGTACGACAGATACTGATGAAAACAGATACTCGTTAAGACGCGAGGGAGATCATGATGCTGGCAGAGGCTTGCTGGTGTTTTCGGCGCAACGCTTGCTGCCGGACTCCTGATATGCGCCGGGGCAGCCGACCCCTCCGTGTATGCCTTCTCTGACGAGCAAAGCTCTCATCTGGATGCCAGCGGGTAGCGAACGATTCGCGGGCGCGACCAATCATCAGGCCGGGATCCCGGTGGTTGCTGATTCGCGGATTGCTGCGGCGATCGGGACAGTCGACCCAGAGCGTGTTCGATCAACGATTGCGCGGCTGGTCGAGTTTGGGAACCGAATTATGCTCTCGAGCATGGCGGTTGATCTGCCTCAGAGGCAGCGAGTGATTGCGGCTGCCAACTGGATCAAGGGTCAAGTTCAGGGAGATGGGCGCGGGTGCGCAGGGTGCCTTGAGCTGAGGTGGGACAGGTTTGCGGAAAGGCCGCAAAGCCGAACCCCGCAGGCTACGCGCTTTGCGAAGATACGAGAGTGATTCGACTTGGCGGGAGTTGGCGAGAGCGATTGTGGAGGCGGAG
>CAXTMM010000019.1:4133-13056 GCA_964245415.1 uncultured Acidobacteriaceae bacterium
AGGTGCGGTGCCGTTTGCGCCGACGCTAATCTGTCGGGCGGATCGATCCCTGCGTGAGGGCGATCATACTCCTTCAACAAGGAAGGGTTTACGGCGGTGCGAATTACGGGGTGGCGCGAGGACTTCAATCATCAGCATCGGGATCTGCGTATGGAGAAGGGAGTGCAGTATGGCGATCTGCTGATGTATGTCGATTTCAACTACGTAGCTAATGTGGCCCGGCTGAATGCCGCAACGCTGGCTACACTGGCCTCCGCTTTGCCTTGGCCAAAGGAGATCAAAGTTGTCACAAAGAATCTGGATAACAACACGACGCTGACGTGGCAGGCTGGTAAGAGTGCGCCGGCGGGCATGGAGTGCGGGGTGGTGCCGCGGGCGATTGCGAGTCCGATGCAGGAGCATGCGCGGGTGGAGCGGGGGCATGACGGTGACGCTGCCTGGTGTCGAAAAGATGACGTGATTATTAGAGTTGAGATGGTGGATGGGGCTAGGCATGGCAGTGTTGCTGTTCCGCCGCTGCCGGCTCGTTAGAGGTGCACATGGAACAAAAAAGGAGTGCTGTGCAAGATCACATGCAGAGCCATATTGAGCTGATCGCGAGCCATGAGCAGGATTTTCTCGATCGTCGTACGCATCTGGAACGAGCGGGCGACGCAATTGGCGCCTTTGCCGGCGGTCTTCGGTTTGTTAGCTTGCACCTGATTGTTTTTGCCGGGTGGATGCTGGTCAACACGGCTCACATCGGCGGCGTTGCTCACTTTGATCCTTATCCGTTTTCGCTGCTGGGAACTGCCGTGTCGATCGAGGCGCTGATGCTGGCGAGTTTTATCCTGATGCGGCAGAGCCGGGTGGCTAAACGGTCGGATGAGCGCGATCACCTGATCCTGCAGGTGCTGCTCCTTTCGGAGCGCGAGACTACGGCAAGCCTGCGGATTCAGCGTCAACTGGCCGCCAGACTGGGCCTTGAGCATGTGGCGAATGACAAGGATATGGAAGCGCTGAGCCAGCATACGTCAATTGATGAGGTGGCGCGGACGATCAAGGAGAGTCTTTCCGGAGATTCGTGAGTGTTTCCGTGGGAATCATGAGCACCGGCACCAACGGCCGCGGTCGCCTTTGGCGGCGTGGGACTTGGCCGGACAAAAACAGAAGATGTTGCAGGTGTACTGCTCGTGACCGGGCGTGTCCGCGATGATGAACTTGCGCCGTCTGTTGGCGAAGTAGCGGCAGGCGACCTCGATCGTGATTCCCTCCTCGCGCTCTACACGCAAACCGTCGGTGAATAGCGCGAGATCTAGCTGACCGGCGCCTGCGCTTCCCTTCCCTTCCATCGAGCGAACCTGGTCGTCGTAGAACATCTTCCGTGTTGTCGTGCCGGGCGGCCGATGTGGGTGGACTTGCGATCGTCAACGCTGCCGGCGATAGAGAAGCGGAGTAAGTCCTTGCCTCACTCTTCCGCGAGATCAGGTATCTACGTCGAATGCGGGCTGCGCTGCGGATTGAATCTCTAGAAAAGACGGCCATTTGCGTGCGTGGCTGCGATGTCGGTAAACCGAAAGACGGGAAGGTCGTCTACCCACGTGCACCATCTTCAGAGGTGCTGAGGAGAAGCCGCTATGCAGCATGGATCGATTTCACGGCGCCGCTTCCTTGCTACCGGCCTGGCTGCGGCGGGCGCGCTGCAGCTTACTCCGCGCGGGTTTGCGCTTGCAGGCGAGGGCTGCCTGCTGACACCGGAGCAGGAGGTTGGGCCTTTTTATGTTGCGAGCGAGATGGTGCGTTCGAGCATCGCCGAGGGTAAGCCTGGAGTGCCGCTTCGGTTGCGGGTTGTGGTGTTGAACCAGCAGACCTGCGCGCCGCTTCAGGGTGCGGCGATCGACCTGTGGCACTGCGATGCGATGGGGCTTTACTCGGGTTTTACGGCGTCGGATGGGTTTGGGCCGCCACCGAGTGGCGGTGGGCCTCCGGGTTCTGATCCGGGCGGTGAACCACCTTCAGGACCGCCGCCGGACTTTGATCCGTCGCGTGGGCCGGGGCAGCCCCATGTACCTACGGACAAGCTTACTTTTCTGCGCGGCATCCAGATCACGGGCGCGGATGGGTCGGTGACGTACCAAACTGTATTTCCGGGCTTTTATCAAGGGCGCGTCAATCACATCCATTTCAAGGTGCGGCTTGAGGGGCATCGCTCCGGCCAGACGTATGCGGCTGGGCATGTCTCGCATGTGGGACAGGTGTTTTTCCCGGAAGAAATCAACCTGCAGTTGATGGCGCGAGCTCCTTATAGCAATCACCTCATTCATCGCACGACGATGGACGAGGATCACGTGTTTAACGAGGAGCATGGATCGCTGGCGAGCGTTCATCTGCTGGACCCGGCGAGACCGCAGGACGGATACGTGGCGGAGTACCAGGCGGCGGTTGACCCAGCGGCTATTCCGGCAGCAGTCGAGATGCGGCCCGGGCCGCCGGAGCATTCGTGAGATAGCCGTCAAACTGCGAAGCTCGTGCTAGCATACGGCGCATGCGTTCACCTGTGTTTGCTGCCCTTGTGCTTCTTACTTCGAGCTCACCCTGCTATGCGCAGCAGGGTGAGGCGATTGTGCTGCACGCCGCACACATGCTCGATGTCGAGCATGGCGCGCTTGTCAGTCCGGGCGAGGTGCTGGTGCGTGGTGAGCGCATTGTGGAGGCAGGCTCTGCAGTGACGCACCCGGCAGCCGCGACGGTGATGGACCTGGGGCAGGCGACGCTGATGCCGGGGCTGATTGATGCCCATGTACATCTATTTCTGCATGTTGGCGATGAAGATATGCAGACGGTAAGGGAGTCTGTGCCGGAGCGCACGATTCTTGCCGAGCTGGCTGCGCGCGCCGATTTAATGGCGGGCTTTACAGCGGAGCGCGATATGGGCACCGAGGGTGCGGGCTCAGCGGATACGGCGGTGCGCAACGCGATTGATGCGGGGCTGATCCCTGGGCCGCGCATGCGTGTGAGCGGTAATGCGATCAGCATTCTGGGTGGGCATGAGGATGCGATTCATTTCAATCCCGCTGAACATATCTCGTCGAATGCGACGTACGCCAATAATGCGGACGAGTTAGTGTCGACAATTCGGCTGGAGCTCAAAGAAGGCGCTGACTTTATCAAAATGTATGAGACGGGGCACGAGACAGCCGTCGATGGCAGGTTGACGACGCCGTACCAGTACACCGAGGCGGAGCTAGCGGCGGCGGTTGCGGAGACGGCGCGAGCGGGCAAGCGGGTTGCTGTGCATGCTACGTGCGATCCGGGGACGCTCTATGCAGCGCAGGCTGGGGTGGCGTCGATCGATCACGCTTACCAGCTTGGCGCTGAGACGATGCGGTTGATGCGCGAGAAGCAGATCTACGCGGTGCCTACGTTTGCGATCAGCGAATACTTTGCTTCGCCCGCAACGGCAGAGCGGGAGCGTGCTTTGCAGGCGCTGCATGCGGCCGAGTTTAAGAAGCAGCTGGCTGCTGGGGTGCCGATGGCGGTTGGTTCGGATGTGGGACCGTTCCCACATGGGACCCAGGCGCGAGAAATGGAGCTGATGGTCAAATACGGTATGCCTGCGGGCGATGTGTTACGGGCTGATCTGCTGCACGGTGCTCGGTTGCTCAATAGGGAGAGTGCGATTGGGCAGCTGAAAGCGGGCTTTTATGCGGATGTGATTGCTGTGCCGGGCGACCCGCTTACCGATGTGACGGTGCTTGAGCATGTGAGCTTTGTGATGAAGAATGGCGTGGTGTACCGAAGGTGAGGGATCATGGATGGGCGATGGCTTTCGGCTCTAGTGGTTACGCTTGCATGCGTACTGCCTCTCGCAGGGCGTGCTCAAAGTACATCTGTAATCACTACGGGTACACATAAGTGGGCTTTGGTGGTGCATGGTGGCGCGGGGGTGATCGCGCGGGCTTCAATGACGCCAGAGGCTGAGGCAAAGTATCGTGCGGGGATCAAGGAAGCGCTTGACGCTGGGGCGGCGGTGCTTGATAAGGGCGGGTCGTCGCTCGATGCGGTGGAAACGGCGATCAAGCTGCTGGAAGATAATCCTCTTTTCAACGCGGGGAAGGGCGCGGTGTTTGCTGCCGATGGCACCAACCAGCTGGATGCCGCGATTATGAATGGAGCGACGATGCAGGCGGGCGCGGTTGCGGATGTGCAGCATACGCGCAATCCTATCTCGCTTGCGCGCGCGATCATGGAGCACTCGCCGCACGTGATGCTGATAGGCAAGGGTGCGGACGAGTTTGCGGCGAGCGTGCACTTGGAGCAGGTGCCGCAGAGTTACTACTTCACCGAGCGCCGCTGGCAGCAGTTAGTGGACGAGTTACAGAAACAGGGGCTGCCGATACCGCCGCGCCCGGAAGGCGCGCCGCCAGCGCCGGCAAAGGCGGTGGCTGATTTTGAGTCGGCTGATGCGCATAAATATGGAACCGTGGGCGTGGTGGCGCTTGATCGCAATGGCAATCTTGCTGCCGGTACTTCGACCGGGGGAACGACGGGCAAGCGCTGGAATCGAGTGGGGGATACGCCGATCATCGGCGCGGGTACGTATGCTTCCAATCAGTCGTGCGGCGTGTCTGCGACTGGGACCGGTGAGTACTTTATCCGGCTGACGGTGGCTCATACGATCTGTGCGCTGGTTGAGTACAAGGGTATGACGCTGCAGGCGGCCACGGACCAGGTAGTGCAAAAAGATCTGGTTGCGATCCATGGAGACGGCGGGGTGATTGCGCTGGCTCCGGACGGGCAAATTGCGTGGAGTTTTCATACGCCGGGGATGTTTCGGGCGAAGGTGAGCGAAGGCGGGAAGGCGCAGGTCGGGATATTTCATGACGAGCCTTAATGCTTAGAAAGTGTGTTGCGCCCACCCTGAAATCGATGACGAATTAGACTGCAAGGTATGGCGCTGCTGTCGATTGAGAATCTCACGATTGGTTTTGGCGGGACGTCGGCGCGCCCGGCGGTGGATGGGCTTTCGATTGCGGTCGAGCCGGGGCAGAGCCTTGGTTTGGTGGGTGAATCCGGGTCGGGTAAGTCAGTGACGGCGCTGGCGATTTTGCGCCTGCTTGATCCGGCAGCTGCGGTGTCGGGAACCATCACGTTTGCTTCAGGCGGCAGCGCCCCGGTTGACTTGCTGAAGCTTGCCCCGGAACCGATGCGGCGCTTGCGCGGCTCTGCGATTGGCATGATCTTTCAGGAGCCAATGACCGCGCTGAACCCGGTGATGCCGGTCGGCGAGCAGATCGGCGAAGCTATTCGCGCGCACCATCCCGGTGAAGGCCGAAAGCAGATCAAGGCGCGCACCATTGAGGCCATGGAGGCCGTGGCGCTGCCTGACCCTGCACACCGCGCCGGTGATTATCCACACCAGTTTTCAGGCGGGCAGCGGCAGAGGATCCTTATCGCGATGGCGATTGTGAATCGGCCGGCGCTCTTGATCGCGGACGAGCCGACGACGGCGCTCGATGTGACGGTGCAGGCGCAGATCCTTGACCTGCTGCAGGAGCTTCGCGAGCGATATAACCTGGCGATGCTGTTTATCTCGCACGACCTTGCTGTGGTGTCGCGGGTGGCTGATCATGTGGCGGTGATGCGGGGCGGAGTGCTGCTCGAACAAGGGTCGGCAGCGAGCATCTTCTCGTCGCCGCTGCATGCGTATACACGCAGTTTACTTGGGGCCATTCCTACGCTTGCGATGCCGGTCGATCAACCGCTCGCTACGGTGAGCCTTGATGCTGATGCGGTGGCGGGCGTGCTGCGGGAAGCCGTGCCTGGGCACTGGGTGCGAGGCTAACTTCTTCTGCTCGCGCACAGGCGTGCCGCTCCGCCGACTGGAGTAGAAGCGCGTGTTGAGGATAGAGTAAAGAAGTCTGCTCATGCGTGCGCTTATCCTCTCTGACATACACGGCAATCTCCAGGCACTCAATGCGGTGTTGGCCCAGGCGCCTGCGCATGACACGATCTGGAACCTTGGCGACGTGGTGGGGTACGGCGCGAATCCGAACGAGGTGATTGAGCGATGTCGCTCGCTTGGCACTCTCTTTGTGCGGGGCAATCATGATCGCGCGTGCTGCGGGTTGACCGATGTGGACGGGTTTAATCCGGTGGCGAGCCGGGCTGCGCGCTGGACGCAGTGCGTGCTCTCGGCTGAACACCTTTCGTGGCTGCGGCATCTTGAGCGCGGACCGGTGACTCCTGAGACGACCATCGGCATCAGCTGCGTGCACGGCTCGGTATGCGATGAAGATGAGTATGTGCTGTCGCCGCGTGAGGCGCAGACCTCGTTTGCCGCCATTCAAACGCGCATCAACTTTTGCGGCCACACACACCTGCAGGGCGGCTTTGCAACCGATGATGAGCAGTGGTACCGGATCACCCCGGACTATACGACGCGCGATCAGAGCGAGGAGTGGGTGCTGCAGCTGTCGAGCGGAGGGCGGTACATGCTGAATCCCGGCTCGGTGGGGCAGCCGCGAGATGGCGACTGGCGCGCGGCTTTTGCTGTATACCACACCGAGCAGCGCACCCTGACCTTTTGCCGTGTGCCTTACGATCTGCGCTCGGCGCAGGAAGCGATCATCCGTGCCGGCCTGCCCGACCGACTTGCCCTTCGACTCCGCGACGGCCGCTAGCGCTGGCCGCGGAGCGGGCACAGGGAGGACTCCGTTGTCGCGAAAGGCAATTACTTTAAGGCTTCTATGGATCAGTTACAGATACTTACAAGCCAGGCGATCTTAGTTTCTCGCTTGCCGGGTTACGCCCCTGAGCTAGAAAGCTGTAGCCGGCGCAAACGACGAAGCCTAGCAGGGGAATGCTGTAGGCGCGGGCGACGCTCTTCGATGTATCGGCGATGACACCCATGTAAGTGGGCGGTCTTGTCGGGGGTGAGTTCGACCCCGGAGAGGATGAAGGTGGTACCGATCAATGCGCCGGCGACGGAGCCTAGCGGATTAAATGCCTGCGAGAAGTTTAGCCGTCGCTCTGAACTCTCTGCCGGGCCGGCGAGTGCGATGAAGGTGCTGGAAGCTGTTTCAAGAAAGGATAGTCCGCTGGCCATAACAAACAGCGCCAGCAGAAAGAACCAGTAGCAACCAACTAACGCCGCAGGCCAGAACAGAAACGTGCCTGCGCCAAAGAGCACTAGCCTTTGATAAAGCCCAACTTATAACCCACACGCCGCATGTAAAGCGCGGATGGGAGCGCGAGCAGGAAGTATCCCATGTAAAACGCGGACTGGACCAGACCTGCCTGCAGCCTTGTGATCGAGAACGACTTCATGAACTGGCGGATGAGGACATCGTTCAGGTTGTCGGGCACGCCCCATAGAAAGAAGAGCGCCGTTACGAGCGCAAATGAGACGAGATGCCCTTGCGTGAACAATGCTTTGAATGGTCCTTTCTCCGGACTCTGCACAGGCGTAGCCGACATTGCGCCTCTCCCTTGATGGATGGAAGCCGAACAGCCGACGGCTGAGAGCTCCATGACATCGCTTGAGTGGATGCCAACGCTACTAGGTGGGACTACTATGCACTTCTTGGAGAAGAGGGATTTACGCGGGGAGATCGGCAGGAGACGGTCGGGTCAGATGTCGGGCGGCAATAAGCTACGTAGCAACGCCTGGATGGCGCGTTGCCAGCTGCGGCGCGCCCGAAGGATCCGAGGGCAACAGAAGGTAGATATACCCGTGGTGTTATTTCGCGGCTAGGCGCGCTGCCTTTTTCGCCGCCCGCTTCGATTCAGCCCAACGCTTGCGCTGTGCTTCGGCGATCCTTAGACGCCCTGCTTCGCTCATGCCCTTCTTTGCCGGTGCCTTACTTACTGCCGGTTTATTGGTTGTGGTGGTTGACTTAAATCGAGCTTCCTGCTTCGCATTCGCGACGAGCGCCTTCCGCGCAGCCTTCAATGCTGCCAGTGCTTGATCTACTGCCGTAATGAGTTGTGTTTGTGCCATGGTTCTTAGTGTATCCAAGAGCCGGCACTTGTACGCGAGTTTTGCGCTGCCTGCAGCAAAAAAGGCTTAGTCGCCTTATTACAGGGCAGTTAGAGCCGTTTTGCCGAAGGTATCTAGCGCGAAGTCAATCAAGATTGCTTTTAGAAGCTTAATTTGATCGCTGCCTGCAGGATACGTGGAGCGGCTGCGCTGATTGCATCGCCAAAGGTTGAGCTGCCGATATTGCCATCCACGGCGCTTGGTCCGTTGAACTGAGTGTGATTGAAGACGTTAAATGCTTCGACTCGAAAGAGCATGGATTTAGCCTCTGTAAGTGGAAGGTTCTTTGCCACTGCCATGTCGTAGTTATCTGCGCCGGGGCCATAGAAGAAGCGCCTCCTTGCGGTGCCTGGCGTGCCGAGAGGGTTCATGCTGAAGGATACGGTGGAGAAGTAGTTATTGCCTTCGATGCGCGGGTTGTTACTTAGATGCAACGCGCCGTCATTGTAGTCAGGCTCGTCGATACTGCTGTTGTTAATGCCGTTAGGATTGGTGCCGAGCAGAGAGTTGTCTCCGTTGTTGACCATGGTGACGGGAAAGCCGCTGGCAAAGCGCGTGATGCCTGAGAGTGACCAGCCGCGCGTGAGGGGGCTGGTGTGGAACAAGGTTTCAAATGGGAGCTGGTACTCATAACTAAGGACGAAGTTATGCTTTACATCGAAGGAGGAGATTGCGTAGCTGAGTGCTGGGTTCATCGGGTTGACTTCCTCGGCAGGATTGGAAGACTGGTCCATCGACTTGCTGTAAGTATAAGCCGCGGACAATTGGAAGCGGCTGCTGGTGTGCCGCGCACTTACTTCGAGGGCGTTGTAGTTTGCGTGGCCAGTCGTGGACTGAAGAGCGTTGCTGCCGAAGTTCGAGCCGAGTGGGCCGCGTGTTCCGTCGAATTGGCCACCGCCGATC
>CAXTMM010000019.1:13066-33981 GCA_964245415.1 uncultured Acidobacteriaceae bacterium
GATAGTAAACTGTATCCTCACCATTGGGGCCGCAGGTAAGTGTATTCGGCTGCACCTCGTCAGGCTGACTGAGGCTTAGGCAGAGCGAGGGGTTGCCGGCATTCGGCTCAGCAAGTACGCGCTGGCGATGGCTCGAGCTGCCGACATAGGTTGCGCTAAAGACGGTCTTGGGGCCGGCCTGCCGTTCCAGCGAGAGCATCCACTCCTCTGTGTACGGCGTGGTGTTGTTGGTGGCATAGCCGGGGATGCCGCTAATCGGCTCGTAGGCGCTCCAGTTAATATTTGCATCGGGCTTGCTGCGAGAAGAACCGAACGGCGCAAAGGTATAGGGGAAAGGCTGACCATTATCCTGCCCATTGGCTGCAGTTAGGAAAGGGGTGGCGAAAAGCGGCGGTGCGGGGCTGGTGTAAGTGGTGCCATAAGGAGCGTTGGCAGCGAGCACGCCGATCGATAGCGCGTCAATGGCGGTGTAGAAGTTACCAAAGCTGGCGCGGATGCTTGTAGCTCCGGGCGCGCCAAGAAGTCTGCCAAGCGAGCTTTGCTGATCGGCACGAGGTGTCCACGCAAACCCGACACGCGGCGCGAAGCTGCGTTCGCTGATGTGTGCGAGCGTGTTTGGGATACCGGGATCGCCGGGGTAAAGAATGCCTGCGGGTGCGCCTGGAAAGACGACAGATTGCGCGCCTGCCACAAAGGTTGATATCTGATTGTACTTATCAGACCATGGCGCGATGCGGTCCCAGCGCAGGCCATAGTTCAGCATAAGGTCGGGGCGAGCTTGCCAGCTATCCTGCGCGAATGCGCCGACATACTTGTTACGCGCATAGAAGGGGTTGAGCTGACTCTGGTTGTACTGGCTGGGCACGCCGATGAGGAAGTCGGCAAAGTCTACGCCTGTTTCTGTTCCTGAGAAAACGAAGTTGCCGTTGAACTGCGCGATTGGATGCGCGTTGACTTCGTCCGCGTGGAACTCGCCGCCAACTTTGATTGTGTGGCGGCCGATGACCTTAGAAAAATTATCTGCGGCCTGGTAGGTGTTGTTGGCCTGGATGAGCTGGTTGGCTGCGGCGCCGATTGAGTAGCCGTTGAAGTTGAGGTTCTCGACACTCTGGCCTTTGGGGTCGAGCGCAACAATAGCATCGGGGGCGAAACCCTGCGACACCAGGCTTACATTCCGTCCACCTACTGGCTGGCCAAGGTTGGTTAAGTCGCGCGTGTAGCTTGCATGCGTTTCATTGACCGAAGTGCTGCTAAAGGACTTTGTCAGCCCAAGCGAGATCAATTGCGCACGGCCTGTAGTGAGCGCGTCGAAGCCGGGCACACTTGCTCCGCTTTGGGCGACGGGGTAAGGATTGTCGAGGTTGAAATAGTCGATGAAGTAGTAGGCTGACACGAGCCCGGCGCGGGTATTTGCGTCAATGCGCATGCCTGCTTTGTCATCGGTGAGCACCTGGTTGTATGCGGAGGTAGCATACGTGCCTGTGGCTGTATTCGGTGCGGGGATGTACTGCATCATGTGCTGCGCTGGGCTGGACCAGGCAGCTTGGGGAACTACCGCGTTTGGAAAAACGCACTGTGCCGAGTCAGTGCAGCCGGAGACATAGTAGGGTTCGCTGGCAATCACGGTGTAACCGAGCCTCTGCGTGAGCAGCTTGGCGAAGTAAGGGCCACCTACCGTACCGATCAAGTTGCCGGTAAGATCAGATAAGTCACCGGCGCGATCGGCTAGCGAGGGAACGCTGATACTCCCTGTGTCCACACCTTGCGTCTGGCGCGTGCCTTGGTAGTCGGCGAAGAAGAAGAGCTGATCGTGGCGGATTGGGCCCCCGAGGGTTCCACCAAACTGGTTCTGCCGATACACGCCGCGCGTTGGAGAAAAGTAGTTGCGTGCGTCGAGATCGGTGTTGCGCAGGAAATCAAATGCGCTGCCATGGAATAAGTTATCGCCGGATTTGGTGATGACTGTTATTTGTCCCCCGCTAAATTCGCCGTATTCCGCGTCGAAGTTGCTGGTGATGATGCGGAACTCGGCGATAGCCTCTAGGTTCGGAAGGATGGATGTGCCACCATTGACGTCTTCCTCGGCATCGCTGCCGTTGACGATGAAGAAGTTGGCGAACTCGCGCTGGCCGTTAACAGAAATGGTTCCCGGGTTCAGTGTGCCCGAGGGGTCGAGGATGGTTGCGCCTACATCCTGCACAGTGCTCGAGGTGATGGACGTAAACGGGGCGACGCCTGCTTGCAAGGAGAGTAAATCGGTGTAACTGCGCCCGTTAAGTGGAACGGCAGTCATCTGCCTGGCGCTGATAACTTCGCCTAACTGGGTGCTGGTGGCTTCGACGTGGAGCGTGTTGTCGGTAACGCTCACCGTTTCAGCCACGCTGCCGACCTGGAGCGCGGCGTCCAGCGTGAGGGCTGCTGATGTATCGAGCACGATATCGCTGCGTTTGTAACCTTCAAATCCTTGGCCTTGCACATCGAGCTCGTAACGGCCTACCGGCAATACTGGGAACGTGTAGTGACCTTTGCTGTCGGTAAGCGCAAGATAGACGAGGCCCGTGCCGAGCTCGCGGACAGCCACGGCGGCACTAGCAATTGAGATTCCTGTTGGGTCCTTGATTGTGCCTGCGATGCTGCCGCCTACGCTTGCCCAGACCAGTGCGGCTGAAAACAAACCTGCTGCGCAGGCTGCTCGCAGTGACTTGCGGAGAAGATCGTTCAACATAAGTAATTCCCCTAAACTCCGGCTACTGCACCGTGATGGTTAAGTTTGTCGTTGCGGTGGACTCACCGGCTACGGCTTTGACTAGCACGTTGTAAGTGCCGCGGGATGTGCCCGGGTCAATCTTGCCCGCTACGCGGTGAGCTGTCCTGTACCGGCGGCGCCATTTACGGCTGTGGTGAGCGTGGCGAGGCCATAGATTCCTGCTACAGGGCCGCCGGTGCTGTTTCCATTCAGATCGAATTGCACGGTGCCGGTCGAGGGAGGCAGGTTGGTCGCCTCGTCTACAACCTTTGCGGTCATGGTGAGCATGCTGTCGGGCGTGATGCTCGAGGCTAAGGCGCTCGCGGTAACGGCAGAAACTGAACCCGCAGGCAGCACCTCGATCTCGCCCATCATGCCGGCATCTTTATGCTGGAGGATGTAACAGTGATAGACGAAGGTGCCGATGATGTTCGGGTCTCGGAAATGCATCCGCACTTTTACGCTTGGGTAAGCGCCGGCGCCGCTCCAGTAAGGCAGGTCGACTGTGTCGCGGATGGCGGGATCGTTGAACGCTTGCCCGTTGACCTCAAGCACCTGGAGGTGGATCTGAAAGATGTGGTCTTCACTGGCGTGGTTCTCGACGACCCAACCTCCGAAAGCGACGGAGTGGACGACAATATTCGGCGGCTGACCCATGGTGGAGACCGCGAAGGTTTGTCCTTGCTGGGTGATGTAGAAGTTCGTGGGGTCGACGGGGTCTTCAAGGACCTCAGAGAAGTAGAGCTTGCGCTGCACTACGAGCGCGGCAGTGGCGGGCGCCGCAAAGCGGGTGACCTTGGACTGCTGCACTTTAGCGGGCATGTGGTTTGCGGGTGCAGCGATGCTTTGTCCACTAACCACGGTCGCGATGGAGCGGGTAGGATCGAAGTCGCCGTCAGGGCCGGTGTTCCAGTAGCCAGTCGCAAGCTGGCTCCGCCGGCCGGCGGCGGGGGTGGTGACGACAAATTCGGCGCGTGAGCCAGGCGGCATGAGAATGCTGGTCTGGCTGGATGAGAAACGCCCGCTGCTCCCCGCGGCAATGGAGCGGGCGCAGATCAAGTCGCCGAGGCTTGATCCTGTGTCAGCGGGCTCGGCCATTTTTGCCATGTCTTGTGGCGACATGGCGCCGCGGCCCGGATGCGTTGCCGCCGGTAGAGGCGCTTTGATAAGCGCGATGAGTGTGCCCAGCAAGAACACCTCCAGGCGGCTTGCATTGAGCGGTCTCTGTGTGGATTCAAGCAAGGTTTCTGGCTCTCCAAAGATTCACGTGCTACGCCGTGTGCCTGGCTAATAAATGGCCGGGCACGGGTCATGTTGGCTATTTTCGGGAGGCGACCTATAGTGAAGGAAGCCCGCAGTCTGCGTTCTATGGCTGTGGTCTCCAGGTCCTCGCGGTCTCCGCCAAAGAGATACCCGCGGGGATCTGGCTTGTCTCAAACTCCTTGCGCCGACACTTCCCTTTTGTTCCTGTGTACTTCTTCTCATCAGCGGCGTCTTGAATATACGACAGAATGAGTCGCAGATCAACGCTCTGGGTTGAATCTGTACTTTGATTGGTTTTCAGCACGTTGCGATGAAACCGGCTGTCATCGCGGAAAGTCTTCCTCGAAAGAATTCGTTTTAGCCTGCAAAGCGAACGCGGGCGCTGGGCGAATCGCACCAACGTACCGTGCGCCGGCAGAAGTATCTCCGGACGGGTGGTGTTGCTCCGTAAGCTGACAGCAAGCGGCTAAAACGAGTGGTAGGAAAGCAAGTATCGTCACGCATGAAAGCAATTATCCTGGCCGGCGGGCGAGGCAGCCGGCTTGGCGAAGAAACCACAGCGCGGCCCAAGCCGATGGTCGAAATCGGCGGCCGCCCCATCCTGTGGCACATCATGAAGACCTACTCGCACCATGGCATCCACGACTTCATCATCTGCCTGGGCTACAAGGGCTACATGATCAAGGAGTACTTCGCGAATTACTTTCTCCACTCATCAGATGTGACGATTGACTTATGCAAAAACAAGATTGAGACCCATGCGAGCGCGTGCGAGCCGTGGCGCGTGACCCTGGTCAATACGGGCGAAAGCACGATGACGGGTGGGCGGCTGCGGCGAGTGCTCCACCATGTCGCCGAGGATGATGCTTTTTGCTTTACCTATGGCGATGGCGTGGCTGATGTCGACATAAGCGCATTGATTGAGTTTCATCGGCAGCAGGGCCGGTTGGTGACTGTGACTGCAGCGCAGCCTGTCGGGCGCTATGGCGCGCTGCAGATCGCAGCCGATCTGCATGTGAGCAGCTTTGCAGAGAAGCCAAAAGGGGATGGCGGCTGGATCAATGGAGGTTACTTTGTTCTTTCTCCCAGGATAGCGGACTACTTAGCGGATGATGCGACTATCTGGGAGAATGAGCCTCTTGAGCGTCTTGCCGCTGCAGGGCAAATTTCAGCCTACAAGCACACAGGATTTTGGCGCGCCATGGATACGCTCTTCGACAAGACATTGCTCGAAGAGTTGTGGCAGAGCGGCAAGCGTCCTTGGAAGGTCTGGTAGGTGGTGTTCTGGCGCGGCCGCAAGGTCTTCCTTACCGGGCACACCGGCTTCAAAGGCGCCTGGCTCTCGCTTTGGCTTGAGCAGTTGGGCGCTTCGGTCACGGGCTTCGCGCTTGCGCCGCCGACACAGCCCAGCCTGTTTTCCGTAGCAGATGTTGGCTCGGGCATGAGCTCAATTTTGGGCGACATCCGCAACCTTGCGGGCCTGCGTGAGACGATGCGCCACGCCGCGCCCGAGCTGGTCATCCACATGGCGGCCCAGTCGCTGGTGCGGGCTTCGTATCGGGATCCGGCAGGCACGTTTGCGACCAACGTGATGGGTACGGTGCACGTGCTGGAGGCGGCACGGGCGTGTCCTTCGGTGCGTGCAATCCTGATCGTGACCTCTGACAAATGCTATGAGAACGCCGGGCAGGCGCAACCCTTTCGCGAGACTGACCGGCTCGGCGGGCATGACCCTTACAGCAATAGCAAGGCGTGTGCGGAGCTCGTGACGGGGTGCTACCGTGCTTCCTTTTTCTCGCGTGAAAACTATGCCAGCCATGGGGTAGCTGTTGCCACGGCACGGGCGGGCAATGTGATCGGCGGCGGCGACTGGGCCCGGGACCGGCTGCTGCCGGATGCGGTGCGCGCGTTTGGCGGCGGTGCGCTGCTTCGCCTGCGCAACCCTCATGCTGTTCGCCCTTGGCAGCATGTGCTCGAGCCGCTGCGCGGCTATTTGACGCTGGCACAGGCCTTGTTTGAAGACGGGCCGCATGCGGATGGAGCGTGGAACTTCGGACCCGATCCAAGTGCTGTGCAGACGGTGGAGTTGGTCATCTGCAAACTGGCCGCATGCTGGTCAAGCCGCACCCGCAAGCCAGCAAGACGGGAGGTGGACCGGGGCGCGCAGGACCTGGATGCGCAGGACAGGGATGGGCAGATGTATGAAGCACCCTCGCTCGCGCTTGACTGCGCGAGGGCGGCGACCGAGCTGGGGTGGCGTCCAGCGCTTTCGTTTGAACAGTCGATTGAGCTTACCGCTGAGTGGTACGCCCGGCAACTGGCCGGTGAAGATGGGCGAGCGCTCTGCTGCGAACAAATTTCAGCCTACCGCAGACAGTGGAGTAGCAGTCCACTCTGCGCCTGCTAACTGGGTCGCACGGTGCGCTCTACGTCATCCAGCGATCCGCGCTGGTTGTTATGCTTGCACTATGCCCTGGTTGCGACGCCTCGTGTTCTCCTGCGTCCTTATGAGCCTTGCTCTGCCTGCCTTTGCGCGTCATCCTCAGGAGACCGGCTTTCTCAACCGCACCATCCTGCTCAACGGCATCACGCACCGCTACCAGGTGTATGTGCCGGAAGGTTGGAACGAGCATGTCAAGTGGCCGGTCATCCTGTTTCTGCATGGCTCAGGCGAACGCGGAGTGGAAGGCATGGACGAGACTCAGCTCGGGCTGCCGGCCGCAATCCGGGTGCATCCGGAGCGCTGGCCGGCGGTAGTGGTGATGCCGCAGGTGCCGTTTAACCATCACCACTGGACCGACCCTGACATGATGGAGATGGCCATGGGTGCGCTCGGGCAGGAGGAGCGCGAGTTCCATGGCGACCCGGAGCGGACTTACCTGACCGGACTTTCCTTGGGCGGGTATGGGGTGTGGGAGATTGCACGCGCCTATCCTCATACCTTTGCCGCAATCGTGCCCGTGTGCGGCGGAGTCTTTTGGTCCTATCAGCCGCAACGCTGGCAGCAGACCGAACTGCCGGCCGAGTACGCACGCGTGCTCGCGCATACGCCTGCGTGGCTCTTCCACGGTGCTGACGATAATGTGGTTGCGCCCAAGCAGTCGCAACTGATGTATGACGCGATGAAGGCTGCGGGAGCAAATGTGCGCCTGTGGGAATATGAGAAGGTACGCCACAATGTTTGGGAACGCGCCTATGCCGAGCCGGAACTGCCGCGCTGGCTCTTTTCGCACCACCTCACCCAGACAGTAGTGCTGCCCGTTGCGGCCGAGCGTGTGATGGTGCCCATCCACCCTGCACCTGCTAAGGTAAATCCCTCGATCTATGACGCGTATGAAGGCGAGTACACCGACCTTGGCGTCCCGGCGGTGACGGTTTATCGCCAGGGCGACCAACTTTTCCAGCGGAACCGCGTGGGCGACGTAACCGAGCTGCTGCCGGAGAGCGCGAACACGTTCTTCTTTGTAACCGGAGGAACGATGCGGATTACGTTTGAACGTGAGGCAAATGGGCAGGTGCGCGGGATACGCATTCGCGATGATCGCCATGAAGACTTCTGGGAGAAGAGGCGATAGGACAACTTTTTTTCTGGCTAGAAGCTACGTTCTACCGGCCGGGAGTGAGGCGCGCACGCTAAATCCGGCACGGCACTTAGGGGATGGTCGTTGTGTCGTCTGCTACTCGCACTCCTTTGAACGGAACAAACAGTAGCACAGCGGGGTGTGGTTTCCTGCCAGGGCCCGGTTTTAGCCGCGACTTGGCGTCTATAGAGGAATCTTTGGAAAACAGGTCCGCGGTGGAAAGCCGGTGGTGCGGGCATGCAGGCAGGGAGCGTTGCCTGCGAGCTTTACACGTTTGCGACTCTCTTTCCACATGGGTTACCGGCAAGGCTGTGGGGATCGAGAAAAAGTCAGCGCGCATCTTCGAGCCTTGCACGTGGTTTGCTTGTTTTGCGTTTTGCTGATGCCGGGTTTTCTAAAACAGGGGTGTGCTACTTGAGCAGACCTGTCTATGGGCGGACCATGTTTCCACTTTTCCTCTTGATACGGTTACTGCTACTGCCTAAAACTAAGATATCTATGAGTCAAAGTCAGCAGAACCCCTTGTGTCGACTCCCCTTACAAAATGCTTTCGCGGCCGTTTCCGTGTGAACGGTTTTTCCGCCTACGAGCTGACATTTCCGCAGTCTGCAAACTGGCCCGAAGGCGCATTTCCGTCCCTACAATCAAGACCAGGCACGGCTCTACGAAGGAATGAGAAAAGCGCGTGACCGGAGTGGTAAAGTGTGGCAAGCCGTGCTTTTGGCCCCGGTGAAGGAGAGCATCCGATGGCGAGTTTAGGTCTGGAGCAGGAAACACAGGTAGCGCAGGGGACGACGATGGAGATCACGATCAGCCGGCAAGACCTATTGAAGGAGCTCACCGCGGCGCAAAGCGTGGTCGAGCGCAAGACCACCATTCCGATACTTTCGAACTTCCTCTTTGAGGCGGTAGAAGATCGCCTGTTGATTACGGCAACCGACCTTGATCAGTCGCTGCGCACCTCTTGCGCGGCTAAGGTCAAGAAGGCCGGTGCTTGCACGATTCCGGCCCGCAAGCTTTATGACTACATCAGGCTGCTGCCCGATGGGGACCTGTCGATCAAGCTTATGGATAACCACTGGGTGCAGATCCGCTCAGGGCGGTCTAACACGAAGATGGTAGGCATGGCGCGGGCCAACTTTCCGCAGGTTCCCGGGTTTCCCGAGTCAAGCGTGACCAAGATAGCCGCGCCCTCGCTGCGCGGCATGATTGCCAAGACGATCTTCGCTATCTCGAACGAAGAGTCGCGCTACACGTTGAATGGGGCGCTGCTGATTTTGAAGGCTGAGTCGCTGGCTATGGTGGCGACCGATGGGCATCGGCTGGCGCATGTCGAAAAGACCGGCGAGAACCTGGCTAATATCACGGGTGAGAAGAAGATACTGATTCCGCGCAAGGCGCTGTCCGAGTTACAAGGGCTTCTCGCTTCGACCGACGCGCCCGAGATCGAGTTTGCCGATGACGATCACACGCTATTCTTCCGGGTTGGCGGGCGGACGTTGACGTCGCGTAAGTTGACTGGGCAGTTTCCGAATTACGAGGCTGTGCTGCCGCGCGATAACAATAAGTTCCTTGTGGTGAGGTCGGAAGAGTTGCAGCAGTCGATCCAGAGGGTTGCCCAGTTTGCCGATGAGCGTTCGGGGGCAATCAAGATAAGGCTGGAACAAAACGAGCTGCGTATTTCTTCTTCGTCCACTGACTCGGGTGAGAGTGAGGATGTGATCGAGACCCCTTACAACTTCGACGCGATCATGGTCGGGTTTAACTCGCAGTATCTGATTGATTTTTTGAAGGCGATTGGAAATCAGGGAGAAGTTCGGTTGGAGTTCAAGGATGCGCAGAGTGCGGGGCAAATGCGGCCTGAAGATGCGCACGATGATGTGAAGTATCGGTACATCATCATGCCGATGAGGATTTGAGATAGCGAAAGCCGATATCTCGCCATCTGGTCCTACATCGCCCAAGATAGTCCCGAGCCGCAGATCGCCTGGAACAAGCGGTCTATACTGCCTGCAATATGCTGCCCGACGATCCTGAGTCGGGTCACCGTCGAAGCGATCATTCGATGCGTGGGTTAGCCTTTAAACCTCGAGCCGCTACCCTAATTACACGGTGGTCGACCGGCTCGAAACAGATATCCACGTCAAGTTATGCGGTTCTACATGGCAGACGTGGTCTCAAGCGGATCCTATCGACGCGCAGACTTGTAAGACCGTTTATTGTCTAAGCTCGACAATCGTAGCTCCCTGGCCACCCTCGTAGTTATCAGCCTCAGTGACAGTCGCGACGTGCGGATGATCCTGGAGCGCTGCTCTTAGTGTTCGGCGAAGCACACCCATCCCGGTGCCATGCACGACACGCACCCGCTGCAGGCCGGCGAGAAAGGCCTGGTCTACGAAGCGCTGCACATCATCCGCGGCCTGATCGGCGGTTAGACCGATGACGTTGATTTCGGTACGCATGTTGGTGTCGGGCTCGGCTAGTTGAACGCTGACGTTGCGTTTGCGAGCAGCTATTACTGGGCTGGGACCGGGCTTGTTTGCGGACTGCAGGATCGTGGCGATGTCAGATCGGGGAACGCGCATCTTCATCACGCCGATCGATACCTCGACTGTGTTGGCGTCGAACTCGCGAGTGACGCGGCCGGTCTGGCCGATGCGCAGCTTTACGGTGTCGCCGAGCGAGGCCAGGTGCGGGTTGCGGATGTGTGCGGCGGCCTGCTCCGCGGCGCGCTGCATCGCATTCGGTTTGCGCGCTGCGATGGCTGAGGCGAACTGCGAGGAGAACTTCTGCCGAGCGCGAGCAACGCGTCGTGCTGCGTCCTGCGCGAGTTTATCGCGCGTGGCTGCGTCTTCAATGCCGCGAACGGTTTCTTTCGTCTGCTGATCGAACTCCCTTAGCAACGCCGATAACTGCTGCTCAAGCTCGCGCGTCTTCGTTCGATACTCTTGAAGTCCTTCTGTCTCCAAGCGAGTGCGCTCGCGACGCAGCGCCCGCTCCTGCTCCTGTAAACTTACCCGCTCCTCACCGAGCGCGGCAATCTGCTGGTGCAGCCGATCAAGAAATGCGCCGATGTCCAAAGTCTGCGTCGACAAACGCCCACGCGCCGCCGCCACAATCGATGGGTAGAGACCCAGCCGCTGAGCTATGTTGATTCCTGCTGAAGCACCGGGAATGCCCTGCTTTAACTCGTAAGTAGGCGCGAGTGTTTCTGTGTTAAACCCTACTGCGGCGTTGGTTACCCCTTCCGTATTCTCGGCGTAGATTTTCAAGGAAGTATGGTGGGTAGAGATAATCGACCAGCAATGGGCGTCAAGAAAATGCTCAGCAATCGCGACAGCGAGTGCCCCACCTTCTTCAGGATCGGTGGCCGAGCCTAACTCATCAAGCAGCACTAAGGAAGACTTATCTGCCAGCTCGGCGATCCGGGTGAGATTGACAATATGTGCTGAGAACGTTGATAAATTCTGCTCGATCGATTGAGCGTCTCCGATATCGGCATAGAAGGCGTCAAAGACCGGCAGCGTCGCCTCAAAAGCAGGCACCGGTACGCCAGCCTGCGCCATCAATCCGAGCAGCCCGGCAGTCTTGAGTCCAACTGTCTTGCCTCCGGTATTCGGTCCCGAGATGATGACCTGTCTAGCGTCGTTTTCTAATGCCAGCGACAATGGCACAATCGATTCGCCTGAGTTCTTCAGGCGCTTTTCTAACAACGGATGGCGCGCGGCTACTAAGCGCAACTCTGGAGCATTACTCAAAAACGCGCCTTTAGTAAAGCGGGTGGTCCCGGAAAACTTCGGCTGTATGCACTCGTAGTCTGCGGCAAAGCGAGCCCGCACTACCAGCGTCTCAACCTCGGCCAGGATTGCCGCACCCGGGCCAATCACATGAGCCTGCCCATCGATTTGCCGGGTCATGGCGAGAAAGATGCGGTGTATCTCGGCTAACTCTTCTTCAAACAGTCTTACTAACTCGTTGTTGAGCTCAATGGTTTCGAGCGGCTCCAGATACACCGTTTGACCAGAAGATGAAGCGCCATGCACCACGCCGGAAACGCGCCGCTTGAGCTCGCTCTTGACCGGAATGACAAAGCGCTCGCCGCGAATGGTGATCAGGTTCTCCTGCGTCGAACCATCGTCGGATAGCTTACGCAGCGTGGCTCGCAGCGAGTCCTGGATGGAGCGCTGCTGCCGGTCCATCTCGCGCCGGATGCGCCCGAGCTCGGACGATGCATCGTCGGTCAGGGTTCCGTCAGGCAGCATCTTCGCGCGCAGACCCTCGACCAGCGGACGCAGGTCTGCGGCCAGGATCGGGCCGGCCAGGATACTCAACTCCGGCAGTTCGCCAATCAGCCTGTCGGGCGGAGTGCGCATGGTGGCTGCCCAGCTTGAAACTTGATCTGCCAGGTCGAGCACCGTGCGAAACTCGTCTGGCTCAAGCGCGGCGCCTTCAAGGCGCGACTTTGCGAGCAGATCAGTGGGGTCAAATAATGCTCCCGATGCCGGCCACACACCCTCATGGAGCAGGCGCTGCATCTCGGCGACAAGCGAATGCTGCCGATCGAGCCAGGTGAGGTCGGTCGAGGGCGCGAGTGCTCGGATCCAGTCGCGGCCAAGGGAAGACTGGGCGTAGCCTACCAACAAGTCAAGGAAGCGATCCCATTCAAGGGTGGATCGGCTGAGCTCTGGAACAGGGCAGGGGATGGAATAGGTGAACGACACTTCTCCTATGGTACTTGGGGAAGCGATGCCAGACGTACAACAGGCTCAAAGCCATGCGCACAGCAATCGTCCGGCGTTGCCGCGGATCTGGAGCTGGTCTGCGCGGCCGGCAAAGTAGCGTGCGTTGATCTCGTCGCGTCCGATATCTTCGACCGGGTGAAAACCAAGTAGCTCGGCTGCCATCTGTCGGGGAGTAAAGAAGAGCTGAAATGGTTCCCCGCGTGACTGCACCCGTGAGGCGAGCGAGTCATGCGCGAGCTGCTCGAGCGGCGGCAGTACGGAACGCGGCTGGCCGTAGTCAAGCGCGAAACCCGCGCCAGGGACGAGCGTTGCGAGGAATGCGGCGGTCGCGCGAAAGGCAGCGAGGGTAAGATAGGGCACCACGCCAAGCCAGGCGAAAAAGGCGGGTGCGGCGCGATCAAAGCCTGCTGCTACCAGTTGTAAGTCAAGCGATTGTGTCTCGAAGTCGACTGGGACATAGGTGAGCGTTTTCGGAGTACTAATGTGATTGCGAGCAAGCAACTCGCGCTTCCACTGCTGGGTCGCCGGGTGATCGGTCTCAAAGACACTGACCTCAGGATATGGATTGCGATAGGCAAAGGTATCGAGTCCGGCGCCGAGGAGTACATATTGGCGGACGCCGCGACTCACCGCGGTCGCTAGCGCGTCTTCGGCATAGCGGCTGCGAGCGACCAAGTGGGCGCGCATGGCGATTGAGTAAGGTCGGTCGGCGCGTGTGGGCGTGCGGCGCAGGTGCTCCGCATACTCCTTGCCGAGGATGGGAACTGCGAGCGGGTCGGCAAAGACGAGCGGCGAGTCGTAAAGCTGGTGAGCGCCGCGGCGGAGCGCAACGCTAAGCGCGGTTTGCGAAGGGCTGGCTGCTTGCATAGAGTATGCGTTGGGAAAAGCTTAGATAACAGCATATCCGTTGTCGTGACCGGCTAAGTGCAAGGAACTCGCTCATCAGGGCGGGCCCGTGCTGGTCTTCGAGAAAGGCCATCCATAGATCATGGTGAGGCATTTTCGCGAGAAGATGGGGCGCCTTGAGCAGACAGCGGGTTGTGCGCTGAGTGGATATCAGCCGGTTTGAAGTAGAGGATTGTGCCGGCTGGCGACACCGGATTTCTTCCAGGCCAATCATCAGCCGCACAGAGCCGGTCTGGAAGAAGGCCATGGTTCCCGCATCGAAGAGAAATGCCATGTCGAGTACATCGCGGTAAAACTGCTTTGCACTTGTGAGGTCACGGCATTGCGATCTGGCCGACTTGTTCGAGCTGGATGGGTCCCGGCTGCATGCTGTATTGCTCTATACAGCGCATACGGCAGCGGCTGACGTAAGTGATGACACAGCTTGTAGCCGCGCCGGAACAAGCCTCTTTCCCCGAGCGTCAGCAGTGTTCTGGGGAGATCATCCACCAAGCTTGCTACACTCATCGGCATGCTCTTGATGCGTGCACTGGTAGTTGTCTGTTTGCTTGCGAGTTTCGCCACGCCTGCGTCGGACTGGATGCTGGGGCCATTTAGCAGACCTGCCTCTGCTCAGCCCATCATCACTCCCCAGCGCGGCGCACGTTTCCTTGATCCTGTGCAGAAGCGGCAGGTTGCCTGGGAGCCGGAGCATACTTTCAACCCGGCCGCGGTGGTGCGTGAGGGCAAAGTTTTCATGCTGTATCGTGCGGAGGATGACAGCGGCACGTCGGCGATCGGCGCGCATACGTCGCGGCTTGGTTTGGCGGTCTCGCTCGACGGCATCCACTTTACCCAGGAGCCGGAGCCGGTCTTCTATCCGGATAACGATGCGCAAAAGTTGCGCGAGTGGCCGGGCGGGGTGGAAGACCCGCGCATTGTCGAGAGCGAAGATGGAACTTACGTGTTGACGTACACGCAGTGGAATCGCGTGACTTACAGCGTGGGCGTTGCGACGTCGAAAGATTTGCGGCATTGGACCAAGTGGGGGCCGGCATTTGGTTCAGAGGGTAAGTATGGCGGGCTGAAGTATAAGTCCGCCGGCATACTTACCCGGCTGGTGAGCGGGCACTTAGTGGCAGCGAAGATCGGGGGTAAGTACTGGATGTACTGGGGTGAGGGCGAGATACGCCTGGCTAAGTCAGCTGACCTGATCCACTGGACGCCGGTCGAAGACGCTTCGGGTGCGCCAGTGGTGATCATGCGTCCGCGGCCAACGCTATTTGACAGCGGACTGCCCGAAGTGGGTCCGCCGCCGGTACTTACTTCATACGGCATTGTTTTAATCTACAACGGAAAGAATGCCGATGGCGCTTATGGCTCTAATGCAGCTGAAGCTGCGCCAGGCTTGGCGAAGGGTACTTACTCGGTTGGCGAGGCGCTCTTTGCTGCTGACGACCCAGCGCATCTGCTGGAACGCACAGACAAGCCATTCTTCAAGCCGGAACTGCCTTGGGAGCAAAGCGGCCAATATGCGGCCGGCACTACTTTCGCCGAGGGGCTGGTTTATCTTCAAGGACGGTGGCTGCTATATTACGGCTGCGCCGACTCGCTTGTTGGGGTGGCGCTTGGGCACTGATGAAGTAAGCGCAGACTTGCTTGGCTGGCTTGTCAAAGATGCGCGCTTCCTTCTAACGCTCGCTGATCAGCATCACTGGATCAGGCTTGAATTGACACGGATAATCTTTTAACGCTGACCAAATTGATCCGTCCTGATAGATAACCTGTCTGATCTCAACAAACCGTACAGGATTGGCGCTCGCAAGATTCCACGAGGTCGGAATCTCTTTTCCAATGCTGATATGCCTGCCAAGCGTCATTGTGAACTGCTCATCTTCATCATCTGTGCGACGATGGGCGGGCATGACATGCACTTTGCTCGACTGTGTGCGAACGACAGCTTCAATCGAGGCGATTGCCTGGCCGCCTTGATTGCTGACGAGCAGATCAAGTATTTGAGACGCGGGCCGGACGGTTCCGTCTGTATCCGTCACCTGCCCCTGGCCTGCTCCGTGGTGCACCGCAAGGCTGACAGGGCAAGCTCGAGCCTGCGCATATGCCCATGCGCTGTCGAACGAGAAGCGCGGAGCTTCTGCCGGTGACTGCCTGGTTGGCGTTGCAGGGGAGAGTATCTGGGCAAGTGTCGTGGGTGCGGCGGGCAGCACAGACGCTGCGACGAGGAGTGCGGTAGTAAGACGCATCGAATCCTCCAGCAGGAGCTCGAAACGGCTCTCAGTCTAGCACTCCTGCAGGTCGAGCAGCACGGGTATCCGCGTGGACATGATCGTTGCATGTTGCATCCGCCCAACAGTGCTGCGAGCGGATCAGAAGACTAGAATCGATGCATGCACTACCCCCAAGTTCGTATGCGGCGACTGCGCCAAAGCTCAGCGATGCGCTCTCTCGTCCGCGAGACCCGCCTCGATCCATCGGCTCTTGTCTATCCGCTCTTCCTCCTTCCCGGTGAGGGCATTCGCCGCGAGATCAGCTCGATGCCGGGAGTGTTCAATCTCTCGATCGACGAAGCGGTGAAGGAGGCCGAAGAGGCCGCGGCGCTCGGACTCGGCGGGCTGCTGCTCTTCGGGCTGCCCGCGTCCAAGGACGAGCAGGGTTCGGGCGCATGGGCCGAGGACGGCATCGTGCAGTCCGGGCTGCACGCGCTCAAGAGCAGTGCTCGTGAACTGGTGCTGATCGCCGACGTGTGTCTTTGCGAGTACACCGCACACGGGCACTGCGGGATTGTCGAGCATCGGGTCGAGCACGGAGTGAATGGCTTTCAGGTGCACAACGATCGCTCGCTTGAGCTGCTTGCTCGCACCGCCGTTTCACTCGCCGCTGCGGGCGCTGACATTGTTGCCCCGAGCGACATGATGGATGGCCGGGTTGGCGCGATTCGCGCGCGCCTGGACACAGCGGGGCTCGACCAGACCCCGATCCTCTCCTATGCGGCCAAGTTCGCGTCTGCGTTTTATGGTCCCTTTCGTGAGGCGGCCGACTCGGCCCCCCAGTTCGGCGATCGCCGCGCCTACCAGATGGATGGAGCCAACCTGCGCGAGGCGATGCGCGAGATAGAGCAGGATGTCGCCGAGGGTGCGGACATGATCCTGATGAAGCCGGCGATGCCCTACCAGGACGTGATTCGCGCCGCGCGTGAGCGCTTCGATCTGCCAATTGGTGCCTATCAGGTTTCGGGCGAGTACGCGATGCTGCAGGCTGCGTTCGCGCGTGGATGGCTTGAACCAGAGCGCGCGATGATGGAGTCGCTTTTGGGACTGCGGAGGTCGGGTGCTGGATTTATCGTGACCTACTTTGCCAAGGAGGCGGGACGGTTGCTGGGTTGATTCCGTTGGCTCCGGCGTCTCCCGCTTTGGCACTCGTTCTCAATATGGGCGCAATGCTCGTCCCTAAAGTAAGGACGAGACCGTCTTCAGGCTTCCCCGTCGCTCTTTCTGCCGGTAGATAAGAGAGTAGATCGTGCCGGTTGGAGTGCATGCTGGTTCTCCGGCGTGGAGCGCGGCGGTCGAGAGTGTTTCTGAAAAGGGGTATGTGCCATGCCTGCTTCGGAGTTTGCTGCTTCAGTGTTTCGCCATAGGAGTACCCGATTTCTGGCCGGCGGTCTGCTTGTCTGCGCTGTTCTCCTGGCGGTCCGGCTGCATGGACTGGCGGCTCTCGTGGCGCTGGTCAGCGTGGCCTCTGCCGGCGCTGCGCAATGCTTGACGAAGAAGGCTTCTGCAGACGGAGGCGCGGACCAGCCGGATGCGTCCATGGAGGAACAGCGGCGCGCGTATGCAGGCGTTGTTGACCGGCAGACGCTCGAGGCCAGGCTCGATGCGGAGTGGAACCACGAACACTATTTGGGTCAGCCGACAGCGCTGCTACTGATCGAGGTCGACGCCTACGAACAACTGTATGCTCAGGCCGATGCGCTGGCTGGCGAGGTAGCGATGCTTACCCTGAGCAGCGCTTTGGCTCGCATGCTGCCGCGCGCGGCGGACCTGCTCGCGCGCTATAACGAGTCAACCTTTGCGGTGATCTTGAGCGGGACCGACCTGCCCGGAAGCCTGCGAGTGGCGGCTCGTCTTCGCTGGGCGACGGTGCGCCTGGGCATTGCGAACGCGCAGACTAAGTCAGGCTTTCTGACCACGTGCATGGGCCTGGCAGTACAACACGGCATTGATCCTGGCGGCAGGGTAGCGCTGATCTCAGCAGCAGAAGGAGCGCTCGGGCAGGCGCAGCGGGTTGGTCATGACAGCCTGGAGTATGTGGTGCTGGGTGAGGAGAGTTCCTTGAGCGCGGGCTCGCCACATGTCACGGCGTCGGCCAAAGACCCAGGCCGGAGTTCATTCCAGGCTCAGGGTCTCATTCCCAAGCTGCCAGCCATTCGTGCCTGGACGCCGGAGCGCGCGGAGGCGATGCATTGGCCGCAAAGCTGACCACTCGCATAAAATTGAGGGTGTCTCTGTGAGGCAGACGCGGACGGTGAGTCTGGCGCTCGAGCCGCAGGACCAGGACGGAGCACCCATTGGCAGAAGCAGCAGTATATGACGTAGCGGTTCTCGGCGGCGGACCCGCCGGGTACACGGCGGCGATCCGGGCCGGGCAGCATGGTTTGAAGGTCGCACTGATCGAGAAGGAGCCCAAGCTGGGAGGCACCTGTCTGCACTGGGGCTGCATCCCGACCAAGGCGATGCTCTTTAACGCGGAGATCTACGACCACGTTCAGCATGCCAAGGAATACGGCATTGAGGGCGTGGGTGAGTTGACGCTCAACTGGGGCGCAATTCTTGAGCGCAAAAATGCCATCGTCAACAAACACGTCAAAGGCCTTGACTTCCTGATGCGGAAGAACAAGGTGACGGTGGTTCGCGGCTTTGGCCGGCTTACGGGACCTGCGAAGGACGGCATTCATGCAGTCGAGGTTTCGAATGCCACGATCCCTGGCCCAGGTCAGGAGGCTGCGCCCGCTGCCGGCAAAATCGAGACCGTCAAAGCGAAGAACTTGATCCTCGCCACCGGTTCGGACGCGCGTATGCTCCCAGGACTCGAGCTCGGCGACCACATTCTCACCAACATGGAAATCCTGGTCATTCCGGACCTTCCGAAGTCGATGGTGGTTATCGGCTCGGGCGCAGTGGGTGTTGAGTTCGGCTCGATCTTCCGCAGCTTCGGGGCTGAAATAACCATCGTCGAGTATCTGCCTCGGCTGGTTCCCGCCGAAGACGAGGAAGTCTCGAAAGAGCTCGCCCGCAACTTTCGCAAGCGTGGAATCGACCTGCACCTCGGCGCGAAGGTGGAGACAGTCGAGCGCACCGAGACCGGTGCGAAAGTAACCTTTACGGCAGCCGACGGCAAGAAAGTCGTCAAGGAGGCGGAAAAGGTTTTGGTTGCCGTGGGCCGTGCTCCGCGCACCGACGGCATGGATCTCGAGTCGCTTGGCCTCTCGCTCGAAAAAGGCTTTATCAGGACCAACGAGTGGATGGAGACCGGTGTTGCCGGCGTTTACGCTATTGGCGATATCGTGGCCGGGCTGCCTCAACTTGCCCACGTCGGCGCCATGGCCGGCATCGTCGTCGCGTCAAAGATCGCTGGCAAGTACGCTCGGCCTATCAAGCGCAGCCGCATTCCGGGCTGCACCTACACCGAGCCGCAGATTGGATCGGTTGGCCTGACTGAAGCGCAGGCTCGTGAAAAAGGACTCGACATCAAAGTCGGCAAGTTCCCGTTCTCCGCGAACTCGAAGGCCTCTATCGTCAACGCGCACGAAGGCTTCGTTAAGGTTGTGACTGACGTGAGGTATGGCGAGATCCTGGGCGTGCATATCATCGGTGCCTCGGCTACGGAGCTGATCGCGGAAGCTGTGGTGGCTATGGAGCTTGAAGCTACGCTTGAGGAGTTGATGTTCACGATTCACGCTCATCCCACCCTGGCCGAGGCTATGCTTGATGGGTTTGGAGCCGTCGAGGGTCTGGCCATTAACGTGTAAGTGGACCGTTTTCGGCGCACGATGCGTACGTCATACGAGGCCCGCGGATCGCAGGCCTCCGGAGCAGACTTCCCGGTGGGATGACTAAATTGGCTTAATCTGCTCCATCACGTGATTACTTATCATGAACCAGCTGAGTACCATGCATGCCAGCGCCACAAGCGCATCCTTGACCTTCGTCTCGAGAGCAGGCGGCCTTGCCAAGTCCGTATGGCCGCAAAACGGAGGAGGCGCTGAACAGCATTGCGATCCCGACCAGAACATCAATCAGAACGAAGTACTTGTCTCAGGCCGGCGTTGGCGGCGCAGCTTGGTACTGTCGGCGCGGCGCGTGGGGACATAGGTGCCTTCAAACTGCTCAAGCTCACTGCACGGCAGGTTCAAGAAAGTCTGCTGGCGCAGTGCTTCTGGAAAGTACCCGTTAGAGAACTGGTTGATGATCTCGGACCTCGGTCGCGCGCCGCCGCCGGCCGAGTTATGAGAGACAAAGAGGATGAGCTTCTGCGTGAGCTCGACGAAGAATAGGCTGTGAAAGGAGATCAGATCGCCTTCATGCCCGATCCAGCGTAGATCATTGTGCCAGATCTGGTAAAAACTCATGCACAGGGGGCAGCGCCTTGCTCGCCTGGAACTGCGGAGTCCACATCTGCGCAAGCGTCTTCGGGCTTCAAGATGCGCGCGCCGTCCACTTCGCCGCCGTTCAGCAACATCATGCCAGGACGGCCCATATCGGTCGCTATCGACGAGAAGCCGCCGGCCCCGAACGGATTGAAGATTCTAAAACCGATCCCCGGGTTTTCGGTGCTGGCGCCGTAGCCTTCCGAAGCCTGCAGCGCCTTCGGGAGCGGCTGGAACAAGGTGGAGTGCGTCATCTCCTGCGGCGGGTAGATGTGCCGGTCGGTGTACTGCTCGAACGGCTCGCCGCTGATGCGCTGGACGATATAGCTGCCCGGGCCTACGCCGGAGTTCGAGTAGGCGGAAATGACGCTTGGCGGGAAGATGCGCCTGGGCTGATTCGCGATAAGGAACGCGCAGCGTCACCGTCTGCTTTGAATCCGTGATGATGGCGTCGTTGCTCTCCTCTTCAAAAACCGCCAGTGTGGGTCATCAAGTTGCGCAGGGTGACGGCTTGTCGAATGCCGTTGATCTTGAAGTCAAGGTAGTGGTTGATATTGGCAACTCTCAAGGGATGGAGTGTCGTCCAGTCTAGCAGCGGCAGCGGCAGCGCTCGCGCACTAAGCACCATTCGATGCGCGTAGCAGTGAGCTCCACCTGGGTGCGGCCTTTGTTCTCGAGGTTATCTGAAGCGAAGATCATCGTAGGCTTGCCGACCGGGATTAGCACCTCCGCGCTCCAGGTGTTCTGCCGAATGATGGGATCGGCGACCGTAATATCGGGTGCTGTCGCAAGACTGCTGACGCTTGCGTTCACTGTCAGGTGAAGCCGGGCGCCGTCCTCTACAGCCTGCTGAAACTGAATGTTGATGCCGACATCGATGTACTGGATCTCGCTCTTTTCACCCTTTCCGGCCGTGACCAGCGGAATTTTAGTGCCTGTCTTGATTGCCGAGCCGCGGCTATTTTCAGTGACTGCGGTGCCGGCTGACCTGACCCCATTTTCCGTCCACTTGGGTGCCTGAAATCATAGCTTGATTA
>CAXTMM010000020.1:0-18733 GCA_964245415.1 uncultured Acidobacteriaceae bacterium
CGCCCACACCCACTGGAGCGACGTACTCACCCGCCTCAAAGCCTTAGAGCATGACGAGCAGGACCGCCTCCGCGCCCTCGACCTGTGGCTCTTCCAGCACAACTAGATCACCTCCGTCGCCCCCCAGCCCGACGAAGACGCCACCCTCTCAGCCGAACGGCGCGTCCTGGCCAACTCTGAAAAGCTCCTCGCCGCCTCGCTCTCTACCTACGACCTGCTCTACGACGGCACAAACTCAGCCGAGACCGCGCTTGTCGCCGCGCTCCGCCAGCTCGAAGATCTCGCCCGTTACGACGCCCGTTTCGCCGAGCCCGTCCAGCAGATCGTCGCCGCTCGCGCCGCCGTCGAAGACGTAAGCGCCACCGCCCGCGACTACGCCGAAACTATCCAGGCCTCCCCCGACCGCCTCGAGGAGATCGAAGACCGCCTCGCCGCCCTCGACCGCCTGAAACGCAAATATGGTTCGACACTTACCGAAGTGTTGAACTATGCCGCCGAGGTGGCCGGCAAAATCGCCGACATAGAAAACCGCGACGAACTCGTCAAGCAGCTCCGTACCGAGCTAGCTCAGGCCGAAGACGCCTACCGCGCCTCCGCCCGCACCCTTACCGCTGACCGCCAGGCCGCCGCCGCCAAGCTCGGCGCCTCCGCCGAAAAGCAAATCAACGACCTCGCCATGAAGGTCCGCTTCGAGGTTTCCATCACTCCGCGCGAAGATCAACCCTCCTGGACCGCCCACGGCTGGGACGCAATCGCCTGCCGCATCGCGACCAACGCCGGCGAACCGATGAAGCCCCTCGACGAGGTAGCTTCGGGCGGCGAGATGTCCCGCGTCCTGCTCGCCTTAAAGGTCTCAGTCGAAGAAGGCGCAAACGCAAAAGGCCGCCGCAAAACCCCCGTCCCCCGCACACTCGTCTTCGACGAGATCGATATCGGCATTGGCGGCCGCGCAGCCGAGGCCGTTGGCCAGAAACTCAAAGCCCTCTCCCGCACCCAGCAGGTCCTATGCGTCACCCACCTGCCCCAGGTAGCCGCCTTCGCCGACCAGCACTTCCTCATCGAGAAAAAAGAAAAACAATCCCGCACTGCAACCTCAGTCCGCCTGCTGACAGCAACAGAACGCGCCGAAGAGTTAGCCCGCATGATCTCTGGCGCGACGGTAACCGACACCTCGCGCAAGCACGCCGAGCAGATGTTAAAGGCTAGTCGTTAAACAGATACCAACCAACGTAAGGCCCGTCGTGCACACACTGCCTGACCTTCTTGCTGATGGCATAGGCTCCGGCATTGTGAAGGCGGTTCAACTCTTCTTAAAGGGGAGCGGATTTCGATGTCCACAGTGGCCCCGGCCAACACGCCCCCAGCGGTGAGTGCGGCCACCGAGTCGCCCGATCAACAGCGTACAGTCTCCCGGCTGGTCTCGCTCGATGTCTATCGCGGCCTCACCGTTGCGGCGATGATTCTCGTCACAGACCCCGGCGCCTATAACGCCAGGTATGCGCAGCTCAGCCACGCTGAGTGATGGGTGCGACGGCTACCGACATGATTATGCCATCGTTCCTTTTCATTGTCGGCGTCTCCATTACCTTGTCGTTTGCGAAGCGTTTCGCGCAGAAGGTGACGCGTACGCAGTTGGCCTGGAATGCGCTGCGGCGCTGGCTTATGCTGATGGTGCTGGGTCTCGCTGTCAACGGCTTCCCATTTTATGACTGGCACACGCTTCGCTGGCCAGGCATCCTGCAGAGAATTGGCTGCTCCTACCTTCTGGGCGCGTTTCTCTACATTAGCCTCGGCATCCGCGAGCCAGGCAACGAGCGTGCGTGGTTTCGACGCGACGCGATGATGGCCTCAGCGATCATCGTCGCGGTGCTCGCCAGCTACTGGTGGGCGTTGCTGCGTATCCCTGTGCCGGGCTTCGGCGCCGGCAGGCTCGATCCCTGGGGCTGCCTGCCGGGTTGGGTCGATCGAAAGATTCTTGGCGTGAACCACATGTGGAGATGGGGAACCAAGCCGACGAGCTATGACCCTGACGGGTTGTTGACGATACTGCCAAGCGCATGCGGAACATTTGTCGGACTTTTAGCTGGAAGCTGGATGCGCACAGAGATGCGGCCATGGCGCAGGGTGCTGGGACTGTTCGGCGCGCGAGTCGGGCTCGTTTTAGCAGGGTACCTGCTGAGCGACTCGATGCCGTTGAACAAGCGCATCTGGACCAGTACTTTTTCTCTTGTGAGCAGTGGCGTTGCGCTCATCGCGTTGGCCTTGTTCCACACGGTGGTCGACCTGTGGCGTTCGGATTGGTGGACACCGCCCGCGCTGGTCTTCGGTACCAATGCAACCCTCGGCTTTGTGCTTTCCAGCGTGATTACCGAAGAACTGGATCGAATCCAAGTGCGGGATGCGAGCGGGCGCCTGGTCTACTTGCATGCATGGGGTTATGCGCACCTGTTTGTGCCTTGGCTTGCGCCCATCCATGCTTCGCTCGTCTATGGGCTCGTGATCGTCCTGCTGAATGGGCTGCTGCTGTTGCCACTTTATCGCAGACGTTTGTTTCTTAGCATCTAGGTGGAAGCAGCGCTAGCTTCTCGCAAGCATAACGCCGGATCGTACTTGCTGACTGCCCGACGAGCGCTGTAACAGGAAACGACGGCGCGACATTTATCTGAACTTCTTATTCGCGCCGTTGCTGTGATCAAAGTACGTTCTGAACTTCATTTGCGAATGTGCTGACTGGGTGAGCGAGAGTTTGGCTGGCCACGGTGCCGAGCGACTCACCTCGGCGCAACATCAGGTAGGCTGCTGCTATTCCTGAGGCTATCGTCGCCCAACAGATAAACTTTCTCATCGGTTTCTCCTTTTGCCGCGTCGGCCTCGATCCGGCGACCGGTAATGAAAAGTGAGATGCACTTGGCTGCCACTCTGCAATGAGCTGCCGCGCATGCGTACGCTGGGTTTTGATGGCGGCGATTGGGTACTCTGCTTGCGTTAGAGATTTGAGGTCATACTTGTGGGCCATACCTTCGCGAACATCCTGGAAACCGTAGACAACACACCCGTCGTCCGCATCAACAAGCTCGGCCCCGCGGGCATCAACCTCTACGTCAAGGTCGAAGCCTTCAACCCGCTCGGCTCCGTCAAAGACCGCCTCGCACTCGCGGTCATCGAAGACGCCGAGCGATCCGGCGCCCTCAAGCCAGGCCAAACCGTCATCGAAGCCTCCAGCGGCAACACCGGCATCGGCCTGGCCATGGTCTGCGCGCAGAAGGGCTATCCACTCCTCGTCCTGATGGCCGATTCGTTCTCGATTGAGCGCCGCAAGCTCACGCGCTTCCTAGGCGCAAAAGTTGTCCTCACCCCAGCCGCCGCGAGAGCCACCGGCATGCAGGCCAAAGCTGTCGAGCTCGCCCAAGCACACGGCTGGTTCCTCACCCGCCAGTTCGAAAACGAAGCCAACGCCGACATGCATCCCGCACCACTGCCGTCGAGATCCTGCGCGACTTCGAAGGCGAGCGGCTCGACTACTTCGTCACCGGCTATGGCACCGGCGGCACCCTCAAGGGCGTTGGCCGTGTCCTGGCCAAACAGCGCCCTGAAACCAGGATCATCGTCTCCGAGCCCGAAGACGCACCCATGCTCTCGAGTGGCATCCCGCAGCAACCCGGCATAAGCCACCCAGCCTGGAAGCCTTCCATCGTGACAAGGGTTGAAGCAGCCATGCTGGGCTCCTAAGACTTGACGAGGGCTGCAGAGAGTGTACCGGGAGAGCGGGGGTGACGCGCATGGACGAAACCCCGGCGTAGTGTACCCGATTGCACACCGGGCGGTGCAGTCTGCCGCCAGCCCCGAGTAACGCGCGGTATATACTACGGAGTGTCACCGCTACTGTTCAGATCACCCTTGACGCTCGTCGCCCTGTGCTCTCCGACAAGCGCGTCCTGCTGCTGAAGCCGCGCGGCTTCTGCGCCGGTGTTGTGCGGGCCATCGACATCGTCAACATTGCGCTTGAGTGGTAAACGAGTTGGCCGGCAAGGGCGCGATCTTCGTGGACGATATCGACCAGGTGCCGGAAGGCATGCGCGTGATTTATTCCGCGCACGGGGTCTCGCCTGCGGTGCGTGAAAACTCAAAGCAGCGCAAGCTGAAGGTGATTGACGCGACCTGCCCGTTAGTGACCAAGGTCCATGTAGAGGCGATTAAGTTCGCCAAGCAGGGCTATGCGCTGGTGCTGATCGGCCACCGTGATCACGACGAGATTGAGGGCACCCTCGGTGAGGCCCCGGATGTGACCCAGGTCGTCTCGACAGTTGAGGAAGTGCAGGCGCTCGCGGTGCCGGACCCGAACCGGGTAGCTTACCTGACCCAGACCACGCTCTCGCTTGATGAGGCGCGGGATATCATCCAGGCGTTGAAGGAAAAATTCCCAAACATCGCCGGACCGCATTCGCAGGACATTTGCTACGCGACGGAAAATCGGCAGGTAGCGGTGAAGAATGTCGCGCACCAGGCAGACCTGGTGCTGGTGGTTGGGTCGACGAATAGTTCAAATTCGAACCGGCTGGTCGAGGTCTCGCAAAACCTGGGCACCAAGAGCTACCTGATTGATAAGGCCGAAGATATCCAGCCGGGGTGGCTGGAAGGTGTGGGCTCGGTCGCGATCACGGCTGGCGCGTCGGCGCCGGAGGTGCTGGTGCAGGGAGTAGTTGCGTTCCTGATCGAGCGCGGGTACGGCGATGTGGATGAGGTTGAGGTGATGCCGGAGAATGTGCGGTTCGGGTTGCCGCCGGAGATCGCCCAGGCTGTTGCCGCGCAGGCAACAGTCTAGTTTTTTCTCCAGGTCAATACAACAAAGATTAAGCATGAGTACTAAGCCACTGACATCCCAACCCGGATCGCGCGATGACCGATCGACCCAAGGCGCCGAAACGGGCAGCGTTCTCCCGTTTGGGCGCCTGAAGTTCGGACGTCTCGATGCTACGCTGGATGCTGTCGCCGGGGCGATCGGACAGGCGCGCGACCGGATCTTTGCAAAGCAGCACCCCGGCGGCTACTGGTGCGGCGAGCTCGAAGCAGACTCGATGCTTGAGGCTGACTACATCTTCATTCATATCCTGCTTGGCACCGGCGACCAGGGTCGTATGCAGCGCGCGCTCACCGAGATGCTGCGCTACCAGAATGAGGATGGTGGCTGGTCAATTTACCCGGGTGGTCCTTCTAATATTTCACTCGCGGTCAAGTGCTACTTTGCCTGCAAGCTGATGGGCCACTCTGCGAACGAGGCGCACCTGGTGCGCGCACGGGCGTGGATTCTTGAGAACGGCGGCGTGGTCGAGTGCAACACGTTCACCAAGATCTATCTCTGCACTCTCGGCCAGTATGACTGGAACGCGGTCCCAGCGGTGCCGCCCGAGATCGTCCTCGCGCCGAACTGGTTCTACTTCAACATCTACGAGATCAGCTCCTGGTCGCGGGCGATCCTGGTGCCGCTCTCGATCGTCTATGCCAAGAAGGCTTTTAAGAAGATTGCGCCGGAGCAGGGAATCGACGAGCTCTTTGTCGGCGGCCGCGAGCACGCTGACCTGCACCTGCGCTGGGACAGCGAGCATCACCTTTCGTGGCGGAACTTCTTTCTGTTTCTCGACCGCTTGGTGCACTGGGCCGAGCGAGTGCACATTCGCCCGCTGCGCAAGATGGCGCTGAAGAAGGCGGAGACGTGGATGCTCGCGCGGCTCGAGATGTCGGATGGTCTCGGAGCGATCTATCCGGCCATGCTCAATGCTTTGATCGCGCTGCGTTGGCTGGGCTATTCTCTCGACGATCCGCAGATGATCCGCGCGATTGATGAGTTTGAGAAGCTTGGGATTGATGAGCCGAACGGCACGCCCGACTATCCCGTCCCGACGTTCCGCATGCAGCCCTGCATGTCGCCGGTTTGGGATACGGCGCAGGCTGTGTTTGCGCTGGGCGAGGCTGGGGTGGATCGGCACGATCCGCGCATGCTCAAGGCGGCCGACTGGATGCTCTCAAAGGAAGTACGGCACAAGGGTGACTGGGCCGAGAAGGTCCGGCATACGCAGCCGGGCGGGTGGTATTTCGAGTTCAATAACGAGTTCTATCCCGATGTTGATGACACCGCGCAGGTACTGCTGGCGCTGAATAAGGTCGACAATCCGCGTGAGCGCTACCAGTACGACGTCTCCAGGCGGGCGATCGACTGGATGTTTGCCATGCAGTGCCGCAACGGCGGCTGGGCCAGCTTCGATAAAGACAACACGAAGATGATCTTCCAGTACATCCCATTTGCCGATCACAATGCGATGCTCGATCCGCCGACGGTCGATATCACCGGGCGCATTCTTGAGACGCTTTCAACCTACGGCTACACGCGGGGGGATAAGCGCATCGAGCGGGCGATCAAGTTCATCTACTCTGAGCAGGAGCCGGATGGCAGCTGGTTTGGGCGCTGGGGCGTCAATTATCTGTATGGCACATTCCTCGTCCTGCGCGGGCTGGAGGCGATCGGCGTGTGGAACCATGAGCCGCAGATTCAACAAGCGGCCGAGTGGATACGCATGGTGCAGAATGCGGATGGTGGGTGGGGTGAGTCGCTCGAAAGTTATGACCGGCCGGACATGCGCGGAATCGGTGTGAGCACGCCGTCGCAGACAGCCTGGGGGATTTTGGGACTGCTTGCGGCTGGGGATAATCGTTCGGATTCGGTCGCCAAGGGTGTGCGCTGGCTGCTCGACCGGCAGCGCGGGGATGGTTCGTGGGACGAGTCGACTGGAGAGGGAAAACAGAAACAGGCAATTTACACAGGGACCGGGTTTCCTCGGGTGTTTTATCTTGCATATCACTTGTACAGGGATTACTTCCCGCTGTTGGCGTTGACCAGTTACAGGCGAGCCATGGAGCGGGAAGGTCAGTAAGTCATCGCTGCTAAGTTCAGCTAAGTGGCCTGAAGGTGCGACGGAGGATTTCTAAAGATGGCAGTACCTGTATCGCAGGCCTGGACCGTGGCCAGCTACATCCTGAAGCAGAAGTGGTCGGGCAAAAAACGTTTTCCTCTCGTGACCATGCTCGAGCCGTTATTTCGCTGCAATCTCGCCTGCGCCGGCTGCGGCAAGATTCAGTACCCGGCGCATATTCTCAAGCAGGAGCTGACCCCCGAGGAATGCTTCACGGCGGTTGAAGAATCAGGCACGCCGATGGTCTCGATTCCTGGCGGCGAGCCGCTGCTGCATCCGCGCATTGATGAGATTGTCGCCGGCCTGGTCGCGCGTAAGAAGTACGTCTACATGTGCACCAACGCGCTGCTGCTCAAGGAAAAGCTGCACCTCTTCAAGCCGTCCAAATATCTAAGCTTCTCGGTTCACCTCGACGGCCAGCGCGAGCACCACGATTTTTCCGTATGCCGCGAGGGCGGCTATGACATCGCGCTTACCGGCATCAAGGCGGCGATCGCTGCAGGCTTCCGCGTCACCACCAACACCACGCTCTTCGACGGAGCCGACCCTAATTCAGTCCGTGCATTCTTCGACGAGCTCATGGAAGTCGGCGTTGAGGGTATGATGGTCGCGCCCGGCTATACCTACGAGAAGGCCCCCGACCAGAAACACTTCCTCGGCCGCGCCCGCTCGCGGCGCCTCTTCCGCGCCATCCTGTCCAATCGCAAAAAGACGTGGAAGTTCAACGCCTCGCCCATGTATATGGAGTTCCTGATGGGCAAACGCGAGTTTACCTGCACGCCCTGGGGCATGCCCGCCTACTCGGTCTTCGGCTGGCAAAAGCCCTGTTACCTGCTGCAGGACGGCTACGCCGATACCTTCCAGGAGTTGATCGACACGACCGACTGGGCCAACTACGGTACCGAATCCGGCAATCCGAAGTGCGCCAACTGCATGGTGCACTCGGGCTACGAGGCATCGGGCGCCTACTACACCTTCTCGTCCTGGAAGGGCTTTGCCCAGACCGCGCTCGCAACCCTGTTCAGCAAGTACGAAGATCGCGGTGCGCTCGACCTGCTCAATGCGCCGGTGAAAACCACACACGCACCGCTTGTCCAGATTGCCGGTCGCGTGGAAGAGCGGCAGGGAACCACCGTATGAGCACCGAGACCCAGGCGCCCATGCATATGGATGAACACGTCGACCCGAGCCAGCTCGAAATTGCGGCTGGGCGCGAGCGTGAGCAGCTCGAAGGCTGGGTCCCGAACCTCGCCTCCGATGAGGAAAAGCGTGTTGCGTTTGAAAAAGCGTTCGACTATCGCGGTGATGTGACACTCACGCTCACGGGTGGTCGCCAGATCAGCGGCTATCTTTTCGACCGGCGCACTGGCAGCACGCTTGAAGATTCGTTCGTACGCCTCATTCCGACAAGCGAGCGCGCCAAGCTTGCAATCAGCTATGCCGAGATCGCGGCAATTGCCTTTACCGGGCGCGACACGGCGGCGGGCAAGAGTTTCGACGCGTGGGTAAAGAAATACAACGAAAAGAAGGCAGCGGGGGAGAAGGACATCGCCATCCTGCCGGACACACTGGAGTAACTATCTCGTTCTAAAGGTCACTGCCGGCTCCATGCGCTGCCATAGCATGAGGCATGCGCACCTGGCAGATACTGGATGTGAGCAGCATCTGGATGAAGGAGTTTGCCTCCGCCCTGGGCGCTCAGGCCCCCATGATTGCCTGGTCACCGGTGATGCTCAGGCTGGGCATGCTCTACGATTGGGAGCGTCCGGCGCGCATCGAGAATCCCCCCCTTGATCTGCTCTCCTATCCCCTGCAGCGCGGCTACTCGCACAGCCTTGTCGGCAAAGTCTTCCGGTTTGAAGATCGGCTGCTACGCCGGCTGCTGCGGCACTGTGCCGACCCGGAGCAATGTGCCCTGATCTGCTCCACACCCTTCTATGCGCCGGTTGCCGAGAGTTGGCCGGGGCCGGTGGTCTACTACGTGACCGACCTGACCAGCGCCTATGCAACGGTAGATCGCAGGCGCGTCATGCAACTGGAACGGCGGATGTGCCAGGTTGCTCAATCGGTCTGCCCTAACTCGTCGCGCATCGCGGCGCACCTTATCGAACACGCCGGCTGCGACGCAGAGAAGATCACCATTGTTCCCAATGCGACCCGCGAAGCGAATGTACCGAACGCACCGCTCTACGATCCGGAGCCTTTGCCCGAGGACATTCGCGACATGCCTCGGCCGATCGTGGGAGTGATCGGCAACCTGGCAGCGAACATGGACTGGGAGCTGCTGGCCGAAGCGGTAAGGCAGACCCAGGGCGTGTCGTGGCTCTTTGTTGGGCCCACGACGATGCCCGTCTACTCACCCGGGCAGAGAGAGGCGCGCGCCTGGGTGATGGCGCATGCGCGTTTCATCGGCGCCAGACCCTATGGCAGGCTGCAGGAGTATGCCCGCTGCCTGGACGCCGCGGTGCTGCCCTATCGCAAGGCCGAGCCGACGTACTCGGGCAGCTCAACGCGCTTCTACGAGCACCTCGCAGCAGGCCGGCCCATGATCGCGACGCGAGGCTTTGCGGAGCTGCTCGAAAAGGAGCCGTTGGTACAGCTGGTCAACACCGGTGAGGAGCTGTGTGAGGCGATTGCGCGGCTGCAGGCGATCGGCTTTCGCGATGAACTGGAGATGGCGCGCTGGGAGGCGAGCGTGGCCGGCACCTGGGAGGAGCGTGCGCGCACCCTGATGGCTACCGTGGCTGAGCCCGCCTCAGGCGCCGGGATGCGGGCAAGTGAAGAGATTTCGCCTGCGATCCGGCACTCTTGACCCATATACTTCAGAAACATCGGCCCGCATGCGTGCGTCAAGGATGGCCGGGAGTAGGAAGATATGAGTCAGATCGCTGCGCTTCACTCGCCCGAAGAGATGGGCCTGCCGCTTGAGCAGCAGGTGATTCGCCTGCAGGCCCTGCTTGAGGCTTCGCGCGCTGTTCACTCCACCATTGAGCTGCCGCGGGTGCTGGAGCAGGCGGCTCGCATCGCCGTGCTTGAGCTTGAGCTCGACGGCGCCTACTTTACCCAGCCCCGCGCGGGCTACGGCCGCATGCCGGAAGAGCCGGAGCCGGGCGCGCCGACGATCCCGCTGCTTGCGCGCGATGGTTCGGCGCTGTCAGAGCTGGTGCTCGTGCTGGGCGAAGGACAGCAGCTCTCGCTCTACGAGCAGGACTTTCTGGAAGGTCTCGCCCTCCAGACCGCGCTCGCCGTCGAGAATGCGATGCACCACCAGCGGCGGCTGGAGTGGGCGCGGCTGGAGCAGGATCTGGACGCGGCGCGCATGATCCAGCAGAGCCTCCTGCCGCAGAGCCTGCCGGCGATCCCCGGTTACTCGCTTGCTGCGCGGTCGAGTGCGTGCTACCAGGTGGGTGGAGATTATCTTGATATTGTCACCGGAGCAGATGGTTCGCAGCTGGTGCTGGTTGCGGATGTGGCAGGGAAGGGGCTTGCGTCCGCGCTGATGGGAACCTCGTTCCGGTCGGCCTTTCGGGCGCTGGCGCGCGAGTCGATCTCGCTCGAAGAGATGGCTACGCGGCTCGGGCAGCAGCACTGGGAAGAAGGAACAGAGGCGCGACGGCGGTATGTGACCGCGATCTTTGCACGACTTGATCCTGTTTCAGGCGAGCTGGAGTTTTTAAACGCGGGGCATAATCCTGCCTGCCTGCTGGTGCCTGGTGCCGGCGTGCAGACCATTGATGCGAGCGGCCCGCCGCTGGGCATGCTCCCCGGCTGTCAGTATCGTGCAGAGCAGGTCACGCTCGCGCCCGGCAGCCGGCTGCTGCTCTACACAGACGGGTTGACCGAAGTCTTTCGCGGTGAGGAAGAGTTTGGCGAGGAGCGGCTCTTTAGTACCTTTGCAAGCGCGGATGCGGTCTCGGCTGCAGCGGCGCTGGCCACACTCTGGATCACGCTCGAAAACTTTTCAGGCGGCGCGCCTCAGGTGGATGACATGAGTGCTGTCGCGCTGTATCGCCTGGACGGCGCAGAAGGGGAATGAGGATGATCAAAGGCAGCAGCGTTGAGGTGCGCATCCCTTCCCGTCTGGGATTCGAGAAGGTGGCGATGGGCACGGCCGGCTCGATGGCAAAGCTGATGGGTTTTACAGACGACCGCATTGAAGACTTGAAGACGGCGGTGGCAGAGGCCTGCATTAATGCGATCGAACATGGCAACCAGATGAACGCCTCGGTGCCGGTCGGCGTGGTGCTGTCGATGGATGCCGGCTCGCTTGAAGTCAAAGTGATCGACGACGGAGAAGGCATGGACGCGCCGCCGCCGCTACCCAACATCGATCGCAAGATGAGCGGCGAGGAAGATCCGCGCGGCATGGGCATGTTTCTCATTCAGGCTTTAGTCGACGAAGCCGAGTGGGTGCCCAGCTCGATCGAGGGACAAAGTTTTGTGCGTCTCGTGATCCGTCTTAACCCAGATTTGGAGAGTAACTAAGTGCAGACCCCCAACAAGGTTACGCAAGCTGAATTGAAGTCCGCGCAGGGCCACCCTGTCACGGCACTTCGCTATGTTGGCGATATCTCTTCCGCATCGAAGGAGCCCGTGCTGGGCGCCTACCAGGCCCTCGATAAGTTGCACCATAAGTCACTCCTGCTTGACTTCTCCAGGGTTGAGTACCTCAACTCCTCCGGCATCGCGCTCGTGATCCAAGTGCTGATGGAGGCGAGCAAGTCCGCACAAACAGTCGCGATCTGCGGCCTCACCCCGCACTTTACCAAGGTGTTTACGATGGTTGGGATCACCAAGTACGCGAAGCTGTACACCGACGAAGCCGCAGCGCTCGCGGCTTTGTAAGTACTGAGTGGAGGCTGGTTTGTCGCGCCGGTGGTTCCTGCCGCTTCTCTCGCTCTTTCTGGTAGTGCTCGCGGTCCTACCAGCTGCGAAGGCCGCGGCGGCGGACCCGCGGCACTTTGACGCCACCCCTCTTGGCGGCCGCGTCGATCTGGGCAGAGAGTGGCTCTTCGCTCCCGATGACCGGCCCGTGTATGCCGGGGCGAAGTACGATGACAGCGGCTGGCGGGTCGTCTTGACCGACCGCGCACTCGCCAGCTACGGCTACCAGAACCTGCCCTACTGCTGGTATCGCCTGCATGCCAGGCTGCGGTCCGACGCACGCCAGCTTGCCGTCCTGGTAGGCGCAACGGCCGGTGCCTATGAGCTCTATGCCAATGGCGTGCGCCTAGGCGGGGTGGGCAACATGGATGCACATTCCATGCTGCAGCATCCGGGTATCATCGCCTACCCCATACCTGACCAGGCGCTTGCGGCTTCGCCGGGTCAACTGGTGCTGGCGCTGCGCTTCTCGAACGAGATCCGGCGTTACCAAATACGGACGTTGGACAATCCACTCGTCCAGGCCTCAGTTTTCCTTGAGAGCCAGGAGGCGACGAGCCGCGACGTGAGCTACGATGCCGCGCATGACGAAGAAGTCAGATCTATCCTGGGCGGATTAAATCTGCTGATTGGACTGGTTGCGCTCGCTCTCTACCTGGCGATGCGCACCCAGCGTGAGTACCTGGCCATCGGTACCGTCTGTATGGCCGCTGCCGCAGACGCAGGGTTACAAGCTTGGGAGTACCTAAGCGGGTTTTCCGTCGGGAAGATCGCCCTGAACAAGGGTTTCGAGGCGATCCAACCTCTGGCCATCATCGAGTTCGTCAGGCTGATCCTAAAATTGCCTCGTTCTCGTATGTGGCTGGTGATGGAAGCCGTGGTCATCGTAGGCCCGGTGATCACTCCGCTGGTAACGGTGGGGAGAAGCCCTATCTCAGTGATCTTCGCAGCCTATTTCTCTGCCATGCTGGTCATGGATGTCGTGCTGCCTGCCCTGCTGCTGCGTGCCTGGTGGCGAGGCAATACAGACGCACGCGTGCTTGTCCCTGCCTTTCTCCTGAGCATCTTTGCGGACTACTACAGCTTCGTTCGCCAGGTCATGTACTTCTTTCATTTCCCGCTCACAAGCGAGTGGTCGCTTCATATAGGGAGCTACAGCCTCTCAGGGGGTGACTTGGGCAGCATTGCGTTCTCGATCACAATCCTGCTGTTTATCGTGTTGCGGACGATTCGCATCGCTCGTGAGCGCGCCCAGGCGGCAGGCGAGATTGAGGCGGCAAGGACCACACAGCAGCTGCTCCTGGCTCGCGTCTCGCAGAGTACGCCAGGCTTTACCGTGGAGAGTGTCTATCTACCGGCAAGCGAGGTTGGCGGCGACTTCTTCCTGGTCTCGCCCGATGCGGATGGCTCGCTGCTTGCCATCGTCGGCGATGTGTCCGGCAAGGGTTTGATTGCAGCCATGCGCGTGTCGATGATTCTGGGAGTGCTGCGGCGGGAGGATTCACGCGAGCCTGCGGTGATTCTCAACCAGCTCAACGAAGCGCTGCTGAGCCAGGGCGAGATGGGCTTTACCACCGCTTGCTGTGTGCGCCTGGAGCACAGTGGCGGCTACACCATCGCAAACGCCGGCCACATCTCCCCCTACAGCAACGGTCTCGAGATCGCCACTCCCCCCGGCCTGCCGCTGGGTCTTGCCTCGCAATCCGAGTACGAAACCATCTCCGGCGCAATCCACCCCGGCGAGAAGCTAGTGCTTATGTCCGACGGCGTCGTCGAGGCGCGATCGCCCAAGGGCGAGCTCTACGGCTTTGACCGGCTGCCCGCTCTCACCCGCATGAACGCGGACGAAATCGCCAACACCGCCCAGCGCTTCGGGCAGGAGGACGACATTACCGTGCTGACGATTGCCTGCTGCGTGTAGACCTGCTTTGATATGGGTCTATGCTGCGACGGTGCACGCTCGTCTTCTTGCTGCTCGGCACGCTCGCCTGTTTGCGCGGATCCTGTCTCGGAACGGTGTCGGCTCCGATTGATCCTCGCAACCTTGACGCGAGTGCTCTGGGCGACCGCGTCGATCTCTCAAAGCACTGGCTTTTTTCTCCCGCAGATCGCCCGGAGTATGCGTCTGCTGATTTCGATGACAGCGGCTGGAAAGCTGTTTCGCCCGACCAAGAACTGCTGAGTTATGGCTTCAGGAGTTCGCCCTTTTGCTGGTACCGGCTGCATGTGCGAATGCGCCCGCAGTCGACCAGGATTGTGCTGGAAGTCCAGAGTGTCGTCGGCGCGTATGAGATCTATGCGAATGGCGTACGCATTGGCAACTCGGGCGATATGGCCAGCCATGCCTTGAAGATACAGCCTGACCTGACCCCCTATCTCATTCCCGGGAGTGCCCTTGCCGCTAGGCCTGGAAAATTGGTAGTGGCTATCCGTTTTTCCAATCAGGCGCGCCGCTACAGAACACGCAGTCTGAACGATCCGTTCAGCACCGACACCGGGATCTTTCTGCAAAGTGAAGATTCCGCCCTGCACGATGTCTACTATCGCGATTCGCGCATTTCTTTCCTGAGTATCATTCTCGGCGGCGTTGAAATCCTGATCGGGCTGGTAGCACTCGCGCTGTATCTCGCTCTTCGCAAGCAGCAGGAGTATCTCGCTATCGCAATCGAGCTTCTGGCCGGAGGCCTTGGTGCAGGAATTGAAATCTGCCGGGAACTCTACGCAGGCTCGGTCCTCTATTTTTGCGCCGTCTCACTTCTCAATGGCGTAGGCACGGTGGCGACTCTTGAGTTCGTGAGGCTCATCCTGCGCTTGCCGCGCACCCGCACCTGGATTGTCCTTGAAGTGGTTGCGGCGATCGGTCCTGTCTCGAATCCTCTCGCGCTCAGCGGCGCCAGTCCAGTATGGGTAGTCTTCGCAAGCGTGTTCATCAGCATGATCATCATGGACCTGCTCCTGCCTGCGCTCTTGCTGCTGGGCAGCTGGCGTGGCAATCTTGACGCCCGTGTGCTGCTGCCGGCCATCTTGATGGGTTTGTTCGCGGACTATTACAGTTTCTTCCTCAACGCTATCTTCTACTTTCATTTTTCAAATAGGCTGCTTGCTCCGTGGGCGCTCCAGCTTGGCGGCTACCGCGTGCATGTAGACGATATTGGCAGCTTCGCTTTCGATATCACGATTCTGCTCTTTATCGTTCTGCGAACGATCCGCATCGCGCGCGAGCGAGCTGAGGCAGCAGGCGAGATTGCTGCAGCGCAAACCACCCAGCAGCTGCTCCTGTCTCGCGCCTCGCAAGCCACGCCCGGCTTTTCGGTTGAAAGCGTATACCGTCCGGCAAGCGAGGTTGGAGGCGACTTCTTCCTGGTCTCGCCCCATCCAGAGGATGGGTCGTTGATCGCGATTGTGGGCGACGTATCGGGCAAGGGATTGATTGCAGCGATGAGGGTTTCGATGATCCTTGGAGTGCTGCGGCGGGAGAACGCGCGCGAGCCCGCGGTGATCCTCAACCAGCTCAACGAAGCGCTGCTGACCCAGGGAGAGATGGGCTTTACTACCGCCTGCTGCGTGCGCCTCGAGCACAGCGGGCGCTACACACTATCAAACGCAGGCCACATCTCGCCGTATGTCAATGGCATCGAGATAGGCACGCCGCCTGGCCTGCCGCTGGGTCTTGCGCCGGACCAGGCGTACGAGCCGGTGGCAGGCGTACTGCGAGAAGGGGAAAAGCTGGTGCTCATGTCGGATGGTGTGGTAGAGGCGCGTTCGGCCAAGGGCGAACTATACGGCTTTGACCGGCTACCGGGCCTTACGCGCATGCCTGCCGCGGCTATCGCGGACATCGCGCAGCGCTTTGGGCAGGAGGATGACATTACCGTGCTTACGATCGCGTGTGTTGCTTAAACCTGTTTTATAAGAGCGCGCCGATGCTCGCGGCACGATCGGCATCGATGGGCAGCAAGGTGTCTGTCGTGGTGAGCTTGAGCGTGTCGCCAATGCGTTCAGGGAGGCCGCACAAGCGCAGAGTTCCGCCGTGCTGCCGGGTGAGGCCGCAGGTGTGCACGAGCATGCCCAGGCTGGAGCTCTCAGAGTAGGGCACCCCTGTCAGGTCCAGCACAAGCCGGATCGCTCCCCTGCCAATGAGCGCCTGCAGCTGGCTGTCGGCGATCTTCAGGTCGGTACCGAGCGTGAGCGCGCCCGTCAAGGCGACAACTGCCGGGTGGCGGTTCCAGTTGCTCGATCTCTACTTGAAGCTGCATGCCGCCGAAATACCACGAGCCTGGCGTCTGGACAGGGATCCCCGGCGGGAGGGCTTTAGGCCGAGATCAGCTCGGCCACGGGAAGGCACCAGTCAAGCGTGATGATGGTGATGTCATCCTCCTGGCCGAAGCGCTGGGCAGTGCCGGCTATCTCGGAGGCGGGGAGCTGGCTGATCTTGGAGGTGCGCTCAAAGCCGAAGAGCTCGCCGGAGCGGGAGCGTGCTTCAACGACCCCGTCCGAGAGCAGGGTGAGCCGCGCGGCCGCAGGCAGGATCATCGTGGACTGGCGGTAGTCAACATCGGGAACAATGCCCAGCGGCAGGCCTGCGTCGACCGCCATCTCACGGCCGTTGAGATAGGGCGAGAGATGGCCGGCATTCGCAAGCGTCACCACGCCCTCGGGCGAGAGCTTGAGGCAAAGACAGGTAATGAAACCTTCGTTCGCGGTGCGGAGAATGACCTGGTTGAGCCGGTAGAGCATGGTCACCGGCTCAATGTCGTTGTCGGCCATTGCGCGCAGCGCGCCCACGGCGAGCGTACCCAGCATCGCGGCCTGCAGACCCTTGCCGCTTACATCGCCAATCGCCACCAGGATCGAACCGTCGGGCCGGGGCAGCACCTGGCAGAAGTCGCCGCCGACCTCCTCGGCTGCGAGGTAGACTACCTCGGTGTGCAGACCGCCCAGGCTGGGTATATCGACCGGGACGAGGCGATGCTGAATGTCGTGTGCAGCCTGGAGAGCGGAGGCGAGCCGCTGCTGCTCGCGGCTGGTGCGGGCGAAACGGTAAACGAGCACGGCGAGCAGGCCGAGGAGCGAAACGATAGTCCCGACATCGTTCAGGCTGACGCTGAAGGGCTCGCTGAGCAGTTTGATATCGCTCGTGATGATGGCATCGGCATGAGGAACCTTGAGATCGACCAGAAAGTGACCGAGGTTGCCCAAAGCGCTCAAGGCCACCGCTATTGTGTAAGGGAAGAAAAGAAGTTTCGCATCGACCGAGCCGGCGCGCCAGCCTCGCACCATGTACCAGATGAGCAACAGATCAGCGGCCGTAACGAAAACGAAGTAGATGCCATCGGCCCAGATCAGTGGCAGACCGGTCGCTACCACCAGGAGCGGCCCACTCTCGGCGAGCAGGTTCAGTCCGAACACCAGCAGCCAGACACTTCGCCGGCGTATGTTCAGTGCACCCAGCAGAAAGAATGCAAATGACAGGCTGCTTAGAAAATCAAGCAGGATGTACCCGTACAACGTCCAGAGATAGTTCCACGCCAAGTGGCGCGAGACGAGCTGCATGGGCAGGATGCACGCCGCGAAGACCATGTTGAGCGTGAACAATAGGTAAAACCCCTGCCGGGTGAGCAGGTAAAGCAGCAAGGTGGCCGAGCCGATGATCAGCACGATTACGTCCTGGGTGTAGTCGCTGGCCCGGCTCAGCAGTGAGGCTGCCTTGCCCGTTGCGAACTGGCGCATGACGGTCGCCGGGTCGCCGGCCAGAGCACGCCCCGTAAGCCCATTTGCCGCAACACCGATCAACCGCGGCGACTGCCAGAGTCGGAGTGCGAGCGTGATCTGCTGGGCGGCAGAGCTTGGATGAAGACGGATGGTATAGAGCCGTGCAGCGCCCAGGATGCTGCTGGACGGCGCTGGAGGCAGGCTGCCGGTTTGCCCGATCAGCTGCCCCTGGGCGAAGAACTGGTAGCTCTTGTCGATGCGCGGTAGCTGGATGACCAAGGACGGCATGCCGGCCGGCACCCGCAGCCGGAAGCGGAACCAGGCGAAGCCGTTCTGCTCGGAGTAGCCTTGGGCGTTCCACTGCGCAGCGGGCTGGATAAGCTTCCAGCCTGAATCATCAAAGCCGGGCTGGGACCAGCGCGGGTCGTCGCCGGGATGGAAGCGCCAGTTTGCGGCGATGGAGGTGATGGGCTGGCGCTGCGCGTCAAGGTCAATGACCTGCGCGCCGGCACCATGGCTCAAGGCCGCAAGCCAAAGAAACAACATCAGGGTGGCGAAACTCGCACGCAAGGAATTCATCTTCTTCATTCAGCTCTTCGAAATCGCTCCCCAGTATTCACGATAATCGCCGGGGAAGCCAGCAGTGGGGCGATTCGGGTCCGAATGCAGCGTGCGCATCGAGCAGCGCTGTGGACTGCTTCGCGATCAGAGACCGGCATACCAGTCGTAGCCAAGCTCTTCCCAAAAGTCCACCGGTCGCACATTGGTGTAGGTGAGCTTGGCTACCTGCTTGATCTGCTTGTAGCCGTACTTGCGCGGGGTGGCGAGCCGCAGCGGCGCGCCGTGTCCAGGAGAAAGCGGGCGGCCGTTCATCTGGTAGCAGAGCAGGGTCTGCGGATGCATCATGCTCGCCATGTCAAGGCTGGCCGAGAAGGTGCCGTCGGCCGTCTCCATGGCAACATAGCGGGGCAGGCTGCCATCGGCATTGCGCCGCGGCGGGTAGACCTTGAGAAAATCAGAGAAACGTGCTCCGGCAAAGCTGGTGATCTGGCTCCAGCCCTCGATGCACTTGAACTGCGTCACCAGCTCATGCCGTGGCAGTTGCGTAATATCCGCAAGCTGCAACAGCAGCCCCGGCGTACCGGGCCTTAGCGTGCTGTCGCTCTCGCCTG
>CAXTMM010000020.1:18743-33545 GCA_964245415.1 uncultured Acidobacteriaceae bacterium
GCACTTGAACTGCGTCACCTGCTCGGCAAAGGGCAGTGCGCGAATGTCGTCGAGCGAGAGCACCAGGCCCGGGACGCGGGTGGTGTCGCTCGCCGGAGCGAGCGGGATAGTGATGTTGATGGTTTCCTGAGGCAGTTGGCCGGGCTTGAGCTTGGCGTCTGTTTGCGGAGGCTGGGCGGTTGGAGGGGTATCGCTGGGGGGCTCGTCAGCGTTCGATTTGTAGTCCCAGAGATCGACGTCCTGGATGAACTGCTTGTACTGCTCCGGACCGGCGACGCCGATCACCTGCAGCCGCCAGGAGTCGAGGACCATGTCAGGGTCCTGGCCAATGGCGCCGTTGAGGCGAAGCTCGGTCGAGCGGCTGCCGGCATAGGTGGGTGCCAGGGGCTGCTCACGAAAGAGCATTCGAGAGACAAAGGCGTTGAACTGCTCGGCGCGTCGGAGCGGAGACTGCAGTTGGCCGATCTGCTGCGCGTGCGAGAGCCACTCATAGGCGCCAACGGTGGCAGCCGTGGCGGCGCCGCCGATCAGAAAGCTGCGGCGGGTCTGACCTGCCATGCGCCGGCGCAGTTCATGCTCTTGCTGCCCCGGCGTTTCGTCCGGGCTTTCGGGAGAGCGGTCCGGGATCTCTGGAGCGCTCATGCGAGGGGTAGCTCTAGCGGCTGTGTGGGTGGCTGGTCCGCTGCCGTCTCGGGAACAGTGGGAGCGGGAACGCGCAGGAATTCGTCGCCTGAAATCATGCTGCGAAAGTTGTTCCACCCGGCCAGCGTTACCTGCGACACATGCAGCAGGAAAAACCCCACAAAGCCGAGCGTGAGCAGGAAGTGCAGCCAGCGAGCTGTTTCATACCCCCCGCATAGCGTCGTGAGCCAGTGCAGGCTGGACGGCTTCCAGATAGCGGCGCCGGTGACGCAGGAGCCCGCGCCCATCAGCAACACGAGCGTGTAAGCGATGCGCTGAGCCGGGTTGTACTTGCCTTGCGGCGGGGCATCCTTTCGCAGATGCAGGTCATAGAGCACCACCGGCCACGCGCCGGCGAGCGTCCCGCGTCCAGGCAGCATCTCGCGCCATGCGCCGCTCAAAGCAAGATAGGCCGTATAGATCACTCCATTGAGAGCGAAGAGCCACATAAAGAAAAAGTGGTAGCCGAGCCCGGTCACCAGTTGGCCCTGCGCGCCAAGTGCGGAGTAGACCCAGGCTGGAAAGAAACGAAAGAGTGTGTGTGTGCCGATGCCGGCCCGGTACACCTGACTTAGGCGCCCCTGCCCGGGGATTGAGTCGGCCCAGTAAATCAGGATCCCGCTCCAGATCATCGTGAACAGCAGCGGGAAGTTGATCCAGTGCATCCACCGGATAGCCAGCGGGTGCTTGCGCCGGATCGCTAACCTCTGTGCGGGTTGGATGGTCGCGTCCACACTGTCGCCATCTTACTGCACACGGGTAATGACTGGAGATTGATTCTTCCCTCCTTTCCTCGGCGACTGGGTCATGATGCGCGATCGGCAGAATCTTGGCGCCTGTTCCTCCGAGTGCTTGGATGGCCGGCGAACCGCACCTGCTCGTGTGTCAACACGAGGCGTTACAGAAAAGCCTCGTGCAAGCCTCTGCTGCCTGTCTCCACTGCTTATGGGACTTTCGACCCCGTTACCTTCGGCGCTCACCGCTGCCTCCATTAATGTTTTTTATGCGGGCACGCAGGATCCATCTAGTTAAAGAGGAACTTTCGACAGGTTTATGAAACCGCTTGCATAAAAAGCAGCTCTCGCCGATACTGACCAACATCACCTACGGTCTATCCCAAAATACCCGATCAATGGAGCCGACACAGATGGCAATACGAGGCCTGCGTGCATCCTTCTACTCTCATGGTCCGTCCACGCTGCTTTTGTTTGCCGTGCTGAGCAGCCTGCCGGCTTGTCATGCCCAATCGACGTTAGGCAGCATGTCGGGCAGAGTGCAGGACTCAAGCGGCGCCGCGCTCGCGAATGCGCATATTCACCTGCACCGGCTTGAGACCAACACCGACCGGGATGTCTCGACCGATGCCGCAGGCGAGTACAGCGTGCTGAATCTCGAACCTGGCCACTATGACATCACGGTTGAAGCCCCGGGGCTTGCGCCCACCATCGCCAACAACGTGGAAATCACCGCCAGGCAACAGCTTCGCTATGATGCAAGTCTGAAGGTTGCATCCGCAAATGCAACAGTGATTGTAAGCGCCGATACAGTAGGTGTGATAAATACCGAGAACGCGCAGATATCAGCCGCGCTTTCTCCAAGCGACGTGCTCGACCTGCCCGCCAACTATCGCGGCGCGGGTTCGACCTCCCCCATCAGCGTGGTGCAGACCTTACCCGGGGTGCAACCCGACACCGCGCCCTATCCGCCTTCGCCCTCAACTCACCCGGCGCCGAGCCTGAAGTTCTCTATACAGGGCGGCCTGCCGTCGCAGACGGAAACAACAGTGGACGGCATCTCTGCGCAGAATCAGACCAGCAACAACATTCAGGGCGATGCCTTTCCTTCGGCCGAATCGATTGCGGAAATTCGCGTCGACGGGGTAAATAACAACGCGGAATATGGGCAGCCCGGCGAGATCACGACCGTGACCAAGAGCGGCGCGAATCGTATCCACGGCTCGGCGTATGAGTATCTGCAGAACCAGTTTTTGGATGCAGTGCCGTTTGGCACCAACGCTGCCAATAAGCCGCACAAGGTAGCCAATGATTTCGGGGGCAGCTTCGGCGGGCCGGTGGTCATTCCGCGGCTCTACAACGGGCGCGATCGCACCTTCTTCTTCGGTGCCTATGAGGGCTTGCGCTATCCGCAGTCGAACGTGCTGCAGGCCAAGGTACCCACGGCGCTGATGAAGCAGGGGAACTTCTCCCAGGAATCGAGCACCCCGCTGGTCAACCCATTTACCGGTGGCATTTACCCGAACAATACCGTGCCCATTAACCCGAGCTCAGCCCCGTTTCTGCAGTTCTATCCTGACCCATCCCCGCAGTTTGCGAGTGAGTCCCTGCAGCAGGCGATCGCGACGACCGGCTATAACTATCTAAGCACGCGCCGCGATGATATCAGCTCAAATCAGTTCGATCTGCGCGGCGATCGAAACTTCGGCCAGCGCGCTTCGCTGTTTGCCCGCTACACCTTCAAAAACATCAACCAGCTACAGCCTGTCGATCTCGCGTTGCCGTACAGCACCGCGTACGGAAGGTACCGCATCTTTGCAACCAGCTTTAACTACGCCATTACGCCGCGCCTGGCGAATGAGTTTCGCTTCGGCTTTACGCTCGAGCGCGACGGCAACAGCAACCCGTTCAATGGCCCCGCATTTACTGCGAGCACTGATCTGAACGGCGTGACGCCTGCGTTTTTCGACGGTATCCCGCACCTCAATTTTCAGGTGATTCAGTCTATTGGTTCGCGGCTTGGTTTTCAGGAGCAGTCGCGTATCTTCCAATACGTCGATAATCTGACCCTTCAGCTTGGCGCCCACTCCATCCGCTTCGGCACAGATATACGGCACATAGTCGCTTTCACCGAAGCAGGCGGCGAGACTCCTTCCAATAATTATGGCAACTTTTTCTTCACCCCCGCCACCTCAGCAACCGGGCAGGAGTTTGCAGACTTTCTTGTGGGCGTACCGTACCAGTCGCAGACCGATCCCATCGCACAGGATAACCAGGCGACGGCGAACTCATACGCCTTTTACGCGCAGGATAACTGGAACGCTACACCGAATCTCAACCTGACCTTCGGCTTGCGCTACGAGTTCCACCCGGCGCTTGAGGCTGCAAACGGACTGTCGGGCAATTTCGATCCATCGGTCCCACTCTCAGGCCGGCTGATCTACCCGGCTGGTTACGCGAAAACATTGTCCATCGAAGAGCTCGCGAATGTGAACGCCTGCGTGACAGCTGGCGTTGATAATCCCTTCGCGACCAACGATGTGATCAATGGCGCGCCTTGCACGCCTGTCGTTTCAAACACGCAGGCGGGCTTGCCGGCTGGACTGCGTCACGCGCCACTGCTGCGCTTTGAACCACGCTTCGGTTTTGCTTACCGCCCATTCGGCAATGATCGAACCGCCATCCGCGGAGGTGTTGGTTACTACAACATCACCACGACTGGAGCGCTCTTCTACGCGATTGCGCAGACACTGCAGTCGAACTTTCAGACCTTCACCAATAACTACTCCCCGACCGGACCGGCGTTTGCCTTTCCCAACATCACTCCCAACGGCAACACGTTTTCTCCGTCGTATGGCAGTCTCTACTTCTACGCCGCAGTCGATCTTAACTGGCACGATCCTTACTCCCTGCAGAGCGATCTGTCGATCGATCACGATTTCGGCCATAACATTGGTGCGCGTATCTCCTATGTAGGTCTGCACACATGGCACCTGATCTGGCAGCCGGAGTATAACCAGCTCCAGAAGTCCTCCACCGTCATTTCCACCAACCAGCCACGTACGGCGTTTCCGTTTCCAAACTTCTACGCCATCACTGCCCGAAGCACTTCTGCCCAGGCCGACTATCATTCCTTCCAGGCCGAACTCTCGCATCGCATGACGAATGGACTATCCTTTGATTCGGCGTACACCTGGGCCAAGAATCTCTCAGACAATCAGGGCAGTTACGGCAGCTTCAATGGCAGCGCGTTTGTCGATGAGCAGGGCGGCTATAGCCCCACCGACACTTACAACCGCCACCAGGACTACGGCAACGTAAGTGCCACTCGCCGTCATCGTTGGCTGTCAACCGCTATCTATGAGCTGCCCGTGGGTCGAGGCAAGCGCTTCGGCGGCAACATGAACCGCTTCGCTGACCTTGGCGCAGGTGGCTGGCAGTTGAGCAATATCTTCCTGTATCAGAGCGGTACGTTTCTTACCGCGGTTCTGCCTAACTATGACATCGACCCATCCGGCACCGGGTCGGGGCCGCTTGGCGGCGCGGCGCAGCGGCCTGACCGCGTGGCAAATGGCAACACCAGCAGGCACAATCGCAATCAATGGTTCAATGACAATGCCTTCGCTTGCCCAGGCCAAAGCGGCTACGCCTCGCTCGCGCCTTCGGCCGATACAGGCCAGACGCCATGCAATGTTGGCGTGGGCACGTTGCCCATCGGACGCTTCGGCACCGAGAGCGTTGGCGACCTGACTGGACCCGGAACGGTTTCGCTATCGTCAGGACTTTCGAAGTCTTTCAACATCGTGGAGGGCGTTCGTCTGAAGGCCTCAGGCACATTTACAAACGTGCTCAATCACACAAATTTGGCTGACCCGCAAACCGATATTTCGCAGGCGAACTTTGGACAGATCACGCAATCTCGTGGGTCTGACTTTGGTGGAAACCGCACCGGACAGCTTGCGCTTCGACTCGAGTTCTGAGAGTCAACGGCGACTTACCAAGGGAGTTACAAGACGGGGTCTTTATTCGACCCCGCACTGATCTTTCCTAAGTACTCCCTCAAGCCTGGCCAGAGTTCGGGCCGGTCAACAAGAAACTTACCCTCGATCTGACCTGTAAGTGGATAGGTTTTCGCAACGCCGGGCAGATACTGCGACCAGCCAGGATCCTCAAGGTGGTAGACACCCATCCGGTATCCATAAAGGTCGATCCGCTTGACGCCCATCGCCAGCGCCGCATCGATCGCAACCCTGATCTGTGCGAGGGTAGGTTTGTCAGCGTGCGCGGCCGAGTCTTCGGTCGCATCCTCTGAGAGGCGAAGACTGAGCGAGAGTTCTTCGTTAGGCCCGATCGCAATCCGCATCTGTGTCAGATACGCTTTCACATCCTTGGCAAGATCAATGCCTGGGTCAGAGTAGTGGGGTGCCAAGTATGCCGACATAGTATCAAAGGAGGGTGCAACTTCCTTTAGACTCAACCCTGCGCGGGTTTCGGTGTCATGGTCAAGCGTATTTTGCCCATCTTCGAGAACAACCCTGTGTTGCATGTTCGGATCGATAGCACGAATGGCATCGCGGGTATCTTTCGCCCAGTCTGCCCACCATTGTTGCCGCGCCCTCATCCATGCAGCCCACGCGGGATCATTCGGCGAGAGGGGCAGCCGGCTCCCGAACATCCCGCGTTCTGCATCGCCATAGGATATATAGTTTGCGTCCTGTCGGGGCGCGTCACCGTCAACCTTGCCGACATGGCCAATTGCAAAGGAGTTATCAAAGACATATCCTGCCAGTCCGGGTTCATGCGCGTAGGCGAGAGCGACTGATTGCAGATATTGTTTCCATTGCGTGTGACGCCACTGCGGATTGAACGTATCGAAGGCATAAAGCGTCTGACCGGCTGCATCCACCTGCTCAAACCTGGGATCGTGGGGCAGGGAAGAGTAGCGTGCATGCCAGATGAAAAGATAGGAACCAAGCCCAGCCTTGTACGCAGCCTCAATGGCCTGGTGCGAGTCGTGGATGCGCGAAGAGAATGCGGCGCCATCCATTCCCCACACGAGCACTACATCAGTAAAGCCGAGCTGCTTCATATTTGCAAAATCAGCCGGCCACTGCGTTTCCGGTACCGAGTTAAGCCAGTACCAGGCGCTGATGCGCACGCGTGGTGCTTGCGCCCCCGGCAGGGACGTGCAGCCAACGCATAGAAGAACAAAGCAAAATCGAAGCATAGTGCGTGCAGAGAAGTGACGCTTAAAACCATTCGGCATAGTAAGCTTCTCCACAAAAGAGGTTTAGGCGCGCAAGCGCTTGCAGGTGCCTCAGCGTAAGCTGGCTTTGCGGCTCTGTCAACTACTTCGCGTCTCCAGGTTCATCTATCCAAGTATGAAACTCAGGGAGTATGTTCCATGCCAATCAAGGACACGCTCAACGCTCGGTGGTTCTGGTACTCCATGCTCTGCGTACTCTGCTGGGGAGGGTGGGCGATGCTGGCAAAGATCGGCTCGCGGGAGATTCCCCCCGAGACCATGCAGTTTCTCTTCACGATCGGGAGCGTACCCATCGCGATCGCGCTGCTCATTGCACGCAGGTTCAAGTTGGAAAAAAGTCCCAGGGGTATCGCCTACGGCGTATTGAATGGTGTTCTTTCCGCGGTTGGCGGCTTCGCCCTTTTCGCCGCTTACCACACCAACGGAAACACGGCGGTCGTGACCGCATCGACGGCGCTTTACCCCATGATTACAGTGCTTTTGGCTGTCACTATTCTGCGCGAGAAGTTCGGCCTGGTGCAGGTTGCAGGACTTGGATTCGCCGCTGTCGCGATCGTGATCTTTTCGCTTTAGGAGGGCATTGATGATTCATCTTGCGCCGTGGTTCTGGTTTGCTGTCGTCGTGCTTGTTGCCTGGGGCGTGGTAGGGCTGCTGCAAAAGCTTTCCACAAACTACATCTCCGCCGAGTCATCGCTGATCTGGCTGGTGACCGGATATCTGCTTCTTGAGCCGCCGCTCTATCCCGGCAAGGCTCTGTTTCGCTACTCCGGTTGGAATCTTAGCTGGGCCCTGCTCAGCGGCGCGCTCAACGCTCTCGGTGCGCTCGCCCTCTTCGCTGCGCTTAAGAACGGAGGCAAGGCGTCCATTGTTGCTCCCTTGACCGCGCTCTACCCCTTGGTTGTTATCATAGCCGTGCCGTTTGTCTTGCATGAGTCGATCACACACCTTCAATTAGTCGGCATCGCCTCCACACTGGTTGCCGTCGCTCTGTTATCCGCCTAGGTCAGGTTAGAAACACCAGAATGGCAGGCGTGCCAACCGATGTAAACTGGCCCGTGAAACGTAAGGCGCCTGTCGCCCGATTGACCGCAAAGGTGACGACCTCGTCGTTCTTTTGATTGCACGCGTAGAGAAACTGTCCATGGGGGCTGAAGGCAAGGTGTCTTGGCCAACTGCCCTGCGCCCACACTTCGTCCACCTTGCTCAGCGTGCCGTCTTCGGCGATGCGGAAACACACCAGCGCATCATAGCCGCGATTTGCGACGTAAAGAAACTTACCGCCTGGCGCGACCACGATCTCCGCGCTGTAGAAGGTTCCGGTGAAACCCTCAGGCAAAGTGGAAATAACCTGCTTCTTTGTCAGCGCACCTGTGGTTGGGTCGTACCCGAAACCGACGATGGTCCCGGCTTCTTCCTGCAGGCTGTAAAGAATGCTGCCATTAGGATGGAAGGCGAAGTGGCGCGGACCATCGCCCGCACCCACATTGGCAACGGGCATACCACTGGGAATGAGTGCACCTTTTTCGAGATCAAACTTCCAGACCAGTAATGCGTCCAGACTTAGGTCGGCACTTACAATAAATCGGCCTCTAACATCCGCCTGGATCATATGCGGACGTGGACGGTCGTGCCCGTTTGCCTGATTGCCCCCGGGAGGAGCGCTTGAAGACACCTTCGGCCCAATCGCGCCCTGGTCGTGTTGCATATCGGTGGGCGCGCCGAGCGCACCATTCGCTTCAATAGGAAACACTCCGAGCGCATTGCCGCCAAAGTTCGCTACCAGCACGTACTTTCCGGATGGATGGACGCTCAGTTGGGCTGGCCGCGATCCGCCGGAGTCAACCGTATTTAGATGGGTAAGCGCGCCAGTCGTCCGATCGATTGAATACGCGCTGATCGATCCAGAAGTGTCGCCCGGCTTGGTTGATATCTCGTTGGCAGAGTACAGATAGGAGCCCGTAGGATGAAGTGCGATCCACCAGGGATTGGCAGCGTTCGAAGTTACGTCCTTGTAAGTCAACTTACCGGTGGCAAGATCCACATCGAATAAGTAGATGCCCTTACCGGAGCCAACTTGTGAGTCGGGCAGCACTGCTTTGCCTGCGCTGATGGAGCCAACATAGGCAAAGCAGTGACCGGCTAACGCGTCTGGTTTCATGCCTGCTCGCGCCGCAATCGCGCTGAGCAAAAGGGAAGATGCACCCACCACAAAGGTGCGCCTGCTGAAAAGCTCATAATCATCCTGCTGCAAGGCGGCTCCTTGGGTGATCTGGGTTGATGCGATATGACGAGGATGGAGTGAGCCGTTAGGCATACGCGATCCATCGGCCGGCAACGACAACGCCAAGCCAAAGTGTGAGCGAGATGACGCCGGTAAGTTTCGCCGAGACAGGTGTTGCGCTGCCTGTGTCCCAGCGATCGATATTGCGCCGTGTCAGCAGCTCATACACAGCCGTGTTCACGCCCAGCAGAAGCAGCATAAGCATCTTCAGGCGGAAGGCGCGATTGACGTAGAGCCCCGCCGCCTCGGAACTGAAGAGCAGACTGCCGGTCACTACAGCCAGCAGAAATCCACCCTTGACCCAGGGCATGATTGTCCTCGCAACCTTGGTCACGGAAGAAGCGGAGTCGATGCCCAGCAATCGCACATCAAGACGTGCGACCGCGCCAACCAGCAAGGCCAGACCGACGATGTGAAATGACTCGATCAGAGGAAAAAGCCATGTCGAGACTCTCACGGCGGTTCCTACCCGCGTGTTCTGCAGCCACATACAAAATGCAAGCCAATGCATTTGTTTTTCTCCCGACGCGCGCACAGCAACGCAAAAGCATGCGTTTGGCTCGCGCACACGAAAACAGCTCGAAAACCCTTATGCAAGCGCTTGACATGGCGGCTTGCGGTTGTTAAAAGAATCCTATCCTGACCACCGTAAAGCAGCAAGCAGCAATCTAGGTGATCGAGTTGGTAAGAACATTTCGATAGGGCTGACACGCCGCGCATCAGATCCTGACGTTCTGCACCAACGCGAAGGTGGGCTGATCGCCGAGCGCCGCATGTGTGCATCTTGCACTGTAGAGAGGAGCCGCCGGATGATCCATCGTGGAGGGGCCCGGAGATGCACGATGATCGCTCTTCTCGTTCTTGCCAGCGCCGGCAACGCACAACAGAGAGAGGTATCTCCAGGTGACCAGTATCATGCGCTTCCGCAAGCCTGGGCTGGCGACTGGGATACGATCGAACCGAATGAAACAGAGTCTGCCTCGATGGCGCCATTCAAAGCGCAACCGCCGTTCAACCAGGCCGATCCTTTGATCAAGGCCGATCTTACCCCGTGGGCCGCAGCCAAGATGGAAGCGACCTCGTACGATAGCGCGCCTGGCAGCCTGTGCGATCCGGAGGGCTGGTTTCCGTTTATTAACTATGGATACGGATTCGCGCTGCTTGTCTCACCGGGTGGCATCACGTTTGTTCCGGTCGAGCCGGATACAGAAGGCATTCGGCGTGCATACTTTAAACCACGGCACCCAGAGATGGTAACGCCTACCTGGGACGGCGATTCGATTGCGCACTGGGAGGGAGACACGCTGATCCTCGACACCATTGGCTACAACGATAAGTCGTGGCTTGGCGACGACCGGGAACGACATTCGACCGCGCTGCACATGGTCGAGCGCATTCGTCTCATGGGAGATGGTCAATATCTTCAGATCAGGTATGAGATGAGCGATCCTAAGGCGCTCAAGGCTCCTTATCAACTTACACGCTACTTTCATAAGTACGTGGCCTCGCACATTGGTGGCGGCCCGGAGCGCAACAGCCCGGAGCTGGTGTGCAATGAGGATCCTTCTCCGTTCCAGCAAAAGGACAAGAAAGCAACTGCAGTGACAAAGCCGGACTAAGTCGCAACGGGCATCAGTAACCCGAAAGGATCCATTGAGCGTGAGTTGCGCCACAACCCGGAATGGCTTTGTGCTGGTGGCAGTGCTCTGTGCCATCCCGCTCTGCTGCGCAGGTGCCCAGCAGCAGGCGCCCGCCCAGCAAGAGCCGATTTTTGCCGAGAAAGTTGGCAGGCTCATCGGCGTCTATGAGGCACTGCCGCTCACTGCGTCCGTTCCGAATGCGGAGGCTGCGAGGCCGGCAACGCTCGATACTCTGCCACTTACGCCTGCTGCGCTGAACGCGCAGGTCGCTGCGCAGCATGGTCCGGATCCGAAGGATGTGTGCCAGGTGCTCGGACCCTTTCGCATGATGGCGCGCCCTGACACACGCTTCGAGATACTACGCGATGCACCGAACAAGCTAGTGATGCTGTTTGAGAAGAGCTCGTGGGGAAATTTGCGCAACGTGCGCCTGGATGCGGAACCTTTACCGGTGACTCCGCAGCTTCGGCCCATGTGGAATGGCGACTCTACCGCTAAGTGGGATGGCGATACGCTCATCATCCATTCGATACACTTCACGAACAAAACATGGTTAAACGAAAGTGGCGTTGTTAACAGCAGGCAACTGCAACTAACCGAACGCATGCGGGTTATCAATAACGGCCAGTACCTGGAGTATCAGGCTACCGCGGTTGACCCTGATACTCTGACCGCCCCTGTCTCCTACACGCGCTATTTTCAACGCTCGACGCGCGTGATTCACGACGATAACTGCTTCGATCATCAGCCTGCGTTTGCCAGGCAATGACAGCGCGAAGCTACTTGTTTGAAGATTAGGAGAGATAGAATGAAGAGTAAAGTTCTTGCTGGCCTGTTTCTCACGACTGCCCTTTGTCTCGGGTCCGCGCCAGGTTGGGCGCATCATTCGACCGCGATGTTCGACACGGCCAAGGTTGTAACTTACCACGGTGTCATCACCAAGATTGTGTGGGCGAATCCGCACTGCTTTATTTACTTCGACGGCTCCCTTGAGGGAGCGCAGGCGAACGCTCCCGTAGAACACTGGGCGGTCGAGGGCCAGAGCCCGAGCGTGATGTTCAATCATGGCGGCTGGGATGAGTCCACAGCCAAGGTTGGGGACAAGGTGGCGCTCTCGGGGAATCCACGCAAGGATGGCCAGCCGACCATGCTGCTTATTTCCGCCAAGATCAGTGGCAAGACTTACGAGGTGCTGGCGCGGCAGTCTGTGTCAGGCGAGAAGAAGTAGGTGTGGGAAGTCGCGCATGAGAGAGACAGCAGCATGGCACGCATCGTTCTCAGCTTCCTTCTCATTGTTGCCTGTGTTAGTGCATCGTGCTCTTCTGGCCAGCCAGACGTATCCAGGCCCTCGCAGGGCATGACCAGAGTCTGCATTATCTCCTTCGATAAGGATACACGTCACCCGGCCCGCGTTGAGGACAGCGCTTTGGCTTGTCTGTTGCAGGCCCGCCAAATGCTCGCGACACACGTGGATGCCTCTCTTTACCTGGTAGGAACCGCGGACAAAGTAAAAGATAACGTAGTAAGCAACGGTCATGAGCGTACCGAGCAGGACATGACAGGAGAAGACCTGCGCTACGCGGATGTGGCCGCGTACCGAGCGATCAATGCCAAGGCTTACTTGGTGACCTGGCTAAGTATGAATCCGGCTCGCATTGTGCCTGTGACCACCTACGAAGATGGGCAATGGGTAGCACTGTATCTGGTGACAAAGAACACTTCCTTCAAGAAAACCTACAGCAAGGAAACTGCGCCTATCTTATCGCGGCCATGCACCGTGAAGCCGTGCGCCACGGGGCCGGAAGAGTTTTTGCTGGCTCAGCCGCGCGAGCGAATTGCTGGCCACTGAAAGTACGGGCGCAGTTTGAGTCATGCCTGCTAAGCTGTGCAAGCGTTTGAAGTATCAGATGGGAGATAGCGCAAGTGTCTCTGCAGCAGTCGCAAGACGAAAAGCCGTTTGACTTGGCCATAGCGGGTGAGCTGAACCTCGACCTGATTTTGTATGGTCTGCCGTCGGTGATGCCGACTGAGCGCGATCTGCTGGGAACCGGCTTCGTCTCGACGCTCGGCAGTTCCTCGGCCATTGTGGCTCACAATGCCGCTACGCTTGGGCTCAGGGTGCAGTTTGCTACCGTGATTGGAGCTGACGATTTCGGCTCACTCGCGCTGGGCCGGCTGCAGCAGGCGGGCGTTGATACGTCGGCGGCCGTCATTGACGCTGCCACTGCGACGGGAGTAACAATCCTGCTTCCTCATGGTGCGGAGCGACACAGTCTCACCTACCTTGGCAGTATCTCCTCACTTACTGTCGGGCATCTGGATAGAGCAAGGCTGATGCAGGCCCGCCACTTTCATCTATCCTCACTCTACCTGCAGACAGGATTGCATGGCGGTATCGCGGATCTGCTCCGAGACTTAAAAGCTGCCGGACTTAGTATCTCGCTTGACACCAATGACGACCCTGACGATACATGGGGTTCGCCGCTGGCCGAAATCCTCCCCTTTGTTGATCTCTTTTTGCCGAACGAAGGCGAGCTCTGTCGAATGGCAGCAGGAGCCACCCTCGACGAGGCCATACGAGTCTTTGGAGTGCAGGTGCCTACGCTGGTCGTGAAGCGGGGTCGGCTGGGTTGCCGAGTCAGGCATGGCGGCAAGATCTTTGATGTTGCCGGCCTGACCGTAGAACCGGTAGATACCATCGGGGCCGGAGATAGCTTTGATGCAGGGTTTCTAGCGGCCTACCTTCGTGGTAGCAGTGTGGCTGCTTGCGCGCAAGCCGGCAATATCACCGGCGCACTCTCAACGCTCGCGGCCGGGGGAACAGAAGCATTTCGCGATACAGCGCTCCGCGGCGCATTCCTGACCAAGCATGGTTATGACAGGCTGTAACATCGCTTGCCCTGGCGTGCCGCCCCTGACTAAGTCAATATAGTCTGCGGCCTGTTATTGTGCAGTGTAAGCTGATAGCCGGAATGAGCGCTCCTGGTCAGATGGCTTGTGACTGGTGCATGCAGAACACGCAGCGCTGACTGCTTTGCAGGCATCAATTGTTTCCCCAAGGAGAGTACCGTGGCTCATACGATGAACGACGTCGCCAAGCTTGCCGGAGTTTCGGCAACAACGGTCTCTCGGGTCTTAAGCCAGAACCCTCATATCTCGGCAGAGACCAGCAACCGGGTTCTTGCTGCTGTCGAAAAGCTTCACTACTACAGAAACGTCCACGCACGCCGTCTGGCCATCGGAAAGAGCGATCTGTTTGGACTTGTCATCTCCGAGATCGCCAATCCTTACTTTTCTGAAATCATCCGCGGCTTTCAGTCTGCTGCCTGGGATCGTGGTTTTGACGTGCTCTTGCTGAACACGGAATATAGCCCGAAACGCATCCAGTCATCCATCAGAAAACTTATCGAGAACAACGTGCGTGGCGTAGCGATCATGACCTCTTCGCTTGATGAGAAGATCATTCAATCGCTGACTGAGGAAGGGATCGCGGTCGTTCTCTCAAATATTCCACCCGCAGATCGCCTGGTGAGTAACATCACCATCGACTACAAACGCGGGCTCCTGCAGGCGATCGAACATGTGGCCTCGCTTGGACACCGTCGGGCCGCCATCATCGCCGGGCCGTCCAGCAACAGAAGCGCATCCGCGATCAGGCAAATCCTTCTGCACGGTCTCAAGCGCAAAGGGTTCAATCCCGGTCCGGTAATTTGCAGCGACTATAACCTTGAAGCTGCTGCTTCTGCAGTCCAGCTGATTCTTGAGGCCAGGAATCGGCCTACAGCTATTTTCTGCGGCAACGACCTGATCGCGATGGGCGCCCTGATGGCGCTTGAGGAAGCGCGGGTGGATGTTCCGCAGGACATATCGCTGGTTGGCATCGACGACATTTCCTTCGCGTTTCTCGCCCGGCCGCCTCTAACTACCATTCGCGTGCCACGCGAGCAACTCGGTGTGATGGCGTTCGAAGCACTGGACAAGATATTGAAGCTCAAGAGGCGAAAAGGCGCCGAATACGTCGTTTCGACAGAACTGGTTATCCGTGAGTCCACTGCGCTCGCGAGAAAGCTTGACTTGCGCCAGAAACCGGATAAGGCTTCAAGGCTTAAGGCAAAGGCATGATGCTGCTTGCGTTATTGCTACTCAGCGGTTTGCACGGGCTGCTGCACTCGGCAGCGCAAGCGCTTGCATGGCTGTTC
>CAXTMM010000021.1:0-9753 GCA_964245415.1 uncultured Acidobacteriaceae bacterium
CCGTGACGTTCACTTTTCCAGCGAGCTCGACATGCAGTGCGACGCCGAGCGCGAGAACGTAGTGCTTGGTTGCCCCATAGGCCGCAAGGAGAGGGTCGGGCTGATACGCAGCCAGGCTGGCCACCAGCAGGATGTGTCCTGCTCCGCGACTGGCCATACGCTTACCGAAAAGATGTGTGAGTTCAGTCAGACTAACGATGTCGAGCTGCAACATCTCAATAAGCCGGGCCGGTTCCTGCGAAAGAAACTCGCCACTGAGCCCGAAGCCCGCGTTGTTGACAAGAATGTCCGGATCTATGTTTTGGGCGTCCAGCCGCTTCTGCAGATCGGCTGCGCTTGCCGGAACGCTGAGGTCGATGCTTTCGACCACGACCCGTACGCCGTGCTGCTGACGGAGCTCCGTTGCGAGTATCTGCATGGCCTCTCCGCGACGAGCGGCCAGGACAACGTTCCAATTCTGAGCCGCCAAAGCCCGGGCGAACTCTTTGCCCAGACCACTCGACGCTCCCGTTACGACTGCCCACTTCAAGTCTGCATTTGACATAAGCACCTCGCGATGACTGATGGTCAGTATACATGACCACTGGTCAGATAAGAACATCTTGGGAGGTATAGAGATGCTTGGTGTGTCTTGACGCGGTGCATTTCCAAAAAGGTGTCAGGCGGTCTAGCCGTAGAAAGAAATAACACTCTTTCGATTTCCAGCCATGCCGCCTACTTTTCATCCTTGCTTGATGAGCAATCGCTATGGGTTTGAAGCGGCACGCAGGCGTTCGATGTCTTGCATGGGCGGGTATCCGAAGAAGCGTCGATACTCGCGGCTGAACTGGGACGGGCTTTCGTAGCCGACCTGCCGACTCACCGTGGCGGCATCGACCGGTTCCAGAAGCAGCATACGACGGGCTTCTTGAAGACGCAGCTGCTTTTGGTACTGGAGCGGGCTCATAGACGTCACAGCACGAAACCAGCTATGCATGGCAGATGGGCTCATGCGCATCTCACGAGCAAGCTCCTCCATCTTGATGGAGCGCGCAGCGTTGCGTCTCAGCCATACTAGTCCGGCAGAGACACGCTGGACCTTGCCGCTGTCGGCGACCATGCGGCGCAGCAAGCCTCCTTGCTCGCTGAGCAGAAGCTTGTAGAAGATCTCCCGTTTGACGAGCGGCGCGAGAACAGCGATTCGATCAGGCTTTTTAAGCAGCAAGGCCAGCCGTATCACTGCATCCAGCAGGTCGTCATCCATCGAGCCGATCATGAGACCCGGCCGGAGAGGCGGAGCAGTCTCATGGGGCAGCTTTGATTCACGCACGAGCGAGGCAATCTCATGGAAGTCGAGCACCAGGCTCAGCCCTAGGAATGGCTTGGAGCGGCTTGCTTGCTCAATCTGCCCTACAAGCGGCAGGTCGAGCGAGACAAGAAGATATTTGCTTGGGTCGTATAGCAACCGTCGCTCGTCCAGCAGCGTGGACTTTGCGCCCTGCGCGACGACACAGAATACGGCCTGGTACAGTGAGGTCCGCGGTACCTCCGTCGTGCAAGATCGGGTAAGAAAGAGACCCTCGATCGCAGTCGCATGAGAACCATTCCGTGGGCAAAGTTCTTGGACAATGTCTGCCAGTTTGGTCATTGTGCGCACCGCCCTCTCATTGGACGTCGCTGCACGACTCTTGACTCATGTATTTGATCGTCTGTTTGGTGAATCAGGCAATACTTTCGTCGGATCGTGCAATCCGGCGTGAGCATCATGGCCGTCTAACTAGCGAGGTTAGAAGGAGAGCCAACATGGGAAAGCTGGATGGCAAGATCGCGCTCATTACGGGTGGGAGCGAGGGCATGGGCTTCGCTACAGCAAAGGAGTTCATCCGCGAGGGAGCGTTCGTTTTCATCACCGGACGAAGAAAGCCGGAGCTTGAGAAGGCTGTCGAAGTTCTTGGAGAAAGTGCGGCTGAGATCCAGGCGGATGCTGGGAAGCTTGAAGACTTAGATCGGATGTACGCGGAGATCAAAGAGAGAAAGGGCAAGCTCGACGTTGTGTTCGCCAACGCCGGTATCTATCAGCAGATGCCCTACGACAAGGTGACCGAAGACTTCTACGACAAGTGCGTCGATATCAATGCGAAGGGAGTTTTCTTCACCATCCAGAAGGCGATCCCGCTAATGGACCAGAGCGGCTCAATCATCCTGAATGGCTCCTTCATAGGTAGCTCCGGCTTTCCTGGCATGGCTGTTTACGGAGCGACAAAGGCTGCTGTACGCAGCTTTGCCCGCACCTTTACGGCTGAGTTGAAGGGTGTAGGCCCTCGCGTCAATGTCATCAGTCCGGGGCCGATTGACACAGCAGGCAATGCATCCACGATGGGCGCTATCAAGGAGATTCGCGACTATATCACCAACATGGTGCCGATCACGCGAATCGGCAATGGCAGCGACATTGGGAAAGCAGCTGTTTTTCTCGCCTCGGATGACTCCAGCTTTGTGGCTGGCGTAGAGTTGTTCGTCGACGGTGGTATCAACGCTGTCTAACGACTCTTCCCAGCTAGCAAAGCTGGGTGGGAGTCCTGCTTCGCGCAAGCTGGCGTATTGAGGATTTCATGCCATTATCAAATCGTCGTACCCTTGGCCGTTCCGGCCTTCCGGTCAGCTCGCTTGCGCTCGGTACCATGACCTTTGGCAACGCAGACTGGGGATCTCCGGATGATGTCTCAGAAGCTATCTTCAATGGCTATGTCGACGCCGGCGGCAACTTTGTCGATACCGCCGACGTGTACAGCAAAGGGCGAAGCGAGGAGTTGCTCGGACGCTTCATCGCGACACGCAAGCTGCGCGATGCCATCGTCCTGGCAAGCAAGTACAGCTTCAGCGGCGGCAATGGGCGCAAGAATCTGCGCCGCTGTATCGAGGCTTCCTTGCGACGATTGGGTACGGACTACCTTGACTTGTATTGGGTGCATGTTTGGGATGCGGTTACGCCCGCCGAAGAACTCCTGCAATCTATGGGTGATCTCATCCGGGAAGGAAAGATTCGCTATTTCGGTCTCTCCGACGTGCCCGCATGGTATGCCACTCGAATGGCAACACTCGCACAGGTTCACAACGTTCCGGGCCCCGTTGCGCTTCAATTGCCTTACTCTCTTGTTGAACGCGGGATTGAATATGAACACATACCCTGCGCACGAGAGCTTGGCATGGGAGTTGTTGCGTGGAGTCCTTTGGGAGCCGGATTTTTGACGGGCAAATACAACTTGAACGCTGATGGCGCAGTCTCGGCCGCAGGAGGGCGACTCGACTCGGACAAGCAGCCCTTCCGCATGTTCAAAGAGAGAAACTGGAAGATCCTCGACGAGCTGCGAGCGGTCAGCGCAGAAATAAACAAGCCGGTTTCACAAGTGGCGCTTGCCTGGGTTATGTCCCGCCCGGGCATTCAAGCGCCGATCTTTGGTGCTTCGACGGTCGAGCAGCTACAAAGCAATCTGGCATCATCTGAAATCACTTTTGATCCTAATCAGCTCGCGCGCTTACAACAGGTGAGCTCCTTGGGACCGGGATTCTACGATCTCTTTCAGGAGCAGATCAATAGAAGCATCTTCCACGGAGCTAAGATTACCGCTTGACTGCTTGCAAAAAGAGGGATCCCGGTAAACTGAAAGCTCCGCCACGCTCGAAGGATGGAGCGTGTTCAGATAAGCAGAATGAGGTTGCGGGAGAACTAAACAGCTTCTTTCGCGCTCTCTGCCCAGCAAATCTCTGGGTGAAGGATAAGTGCCGAATCTAGTAAGTGGTGACATGTTTGCAACCTCTGGAGAATACAGCGCGTTTTTAGACGCGTCTCTCCCTGAGTCTCCAAGCGCGTGCACCGTGTGTCTGGAGCGGCGCTTGCTCTGTAGCAGCACGAGGACGGCTTTCTTGCCGATAACAATGCTGCTGATGTCGCGGATCACACAAGGCCGCGTTTTACCGGTGATCGACAGTATTTTAAAGTTCGACGTGTCGGGTGTCGGCAAGTTGATCGGTGTCGGCAATGGAGATCCCACGGATCACGAGGCTGATAAAGGATCAGTGCGCAAAGCGTTCTGCGGATATTGCATGGGGATCGTGCAGACTGCTAAGGAGTCTGGGAGCATCACCGTAGAGGCATCTTCTCCGGGACTTACTTCGGCCAGCGTGACGATCGCGGCCAAGCAGACAAAGCTTCGCCCGCAAGTAGCGACCTGGAAGCGGGAGGTGCCTGTTGGGCCTGGACTTACCGGCTTGTGGAGGCCGATGGTAGGATCGTGCGACGCTACGGGGATGCTGGCAATGTTTGCAGGCGATGGAGCCATGGTGTTTGCCCTGCAGCAGGAGGGAAGCAATCTCACCGGCACAATGGAAGGTGGTGGAGGTGGCTTCTTCGGCGGAAGCGATGCCGCTGTCCTGATTACTAACGGCAAGGTCGATGGCAAGAGCGTTTCCTTCAAAGTTGGAAATAATACTTACTCCGGTACTCTCGAGGCAGAGCAGATCGAACTGCAGCCCACAATGGAGCTTGGCTTTAACCTCGCGCAGCCACCAACGCCGACTGGATCGCGCCCGGCAGTTGGACCGCCTCCGGATGGATCGGACCGATCACTGAATTCGAACATGCACTTCCCGACCAGCACACCCGTGATTCTGCATCGGGTGGTGCAGTAAGCCTCACTCACATAAGTCAGACGTATGGACTCGATCTGAATGTCGATGATGGGGCTGTGTGCATTTCACGGCTTCGCATGCGAGCTGCGCTGCTGCAAATGCATGCTCAGTGCTCAGGCGGGCCATCTCTTTTGCGTCGAAGGGCATGCACACGATTGCGCTGCATGTGCGGCTGTCTTTCTCCCTCGGTGCGGCTGCATTTTTCTCCGCTGTGCTGCAGATGATTATCCACGTCAAGACGAGGAGGCATTTCGCGAAGTCCAGAAGGAGCACAGGGGATTGCTGAACACCTTCAGTGAGATCGTACGAGCCTGAAAGGAGATGCCAGCATCGATGAGGCGCCTGGGCTCGTTTTGTATGAGGCTCTACTTTGGTGGAGGCTGTCGTCCACAATTGGTTTGGCGCTCAGAGTCCGGACTCACCAGCATTTCGGACCGGCATCAAGTAGGGCGATATCTGCTCGGCAACTTGCAACGCGGTCTGCTTTGCGTATTTTTCGTGTTGCTGGGCCTTTCGCGTAAGTTCGGGTGTATGTATTCGCACACTCTCTGCCTCTCGTGCGGGCGACCGGCTTGATGGCCGTCATCCTGATGCACTCGAAGTACATGCTCCTGCTCAGCGTGGCAGGGGTCGGCATGTTAGTCGCAGCATTCTGTATGCATCGCGTCGGAGATCCGACAACAATCAGCACGATGGATCGTTGAGGTGCATACCGCAACGAAGTTATAACGCGGTAGCCTTGTGCCGTCCCGCCATGGCATACCAGCCCAGGCCGATGATGACATATGCAGAGTACAGGTATGGAAGGTAGCGCAACGGCGCAGGCGGCACAGGAAAAAGGCTGCCCAGCATTGCCAGCAACGTCGCCAGGCCTGCGGCTATGGCAAGCAGCAGGGGGCCTGCAGATAAGCGTCCGCGACGATGCAAGTGGATGGGCAGTGCGACAGCTACCAAGCCATAAGCAGTTAGAAATCCATAGACGGCGAGACTGCCCATCCAACCGTAGATATCAGCGCCGGCGACGCCGCGCTGCACCAGCACAACTGCAGGCAAAACAGTGAGTACGCCTGCCACGATACTGGCGATCCAGGGCGTTTCGTGTCCTGCATGCGTTTTTGAAAGGAGCTTATGTACCAGGCCATGATGTGCCATGAGCAAGAGAATGCGCGCAGAAGCAATGACACACGCGAGCATGCAGGCGAACATGCTCACCAGCACACCCGCATCAATAATCGGACCCAGTGCTCTGAAACCGACACTTGATGAAAGTAGGCGTAGCGGCGCAGCGTTTGTGCCAAGGTTCTGCCCGGTGCCGACAAAGCCAAGCACCTCAGTATAGGAACAAGCGACAAAAAAGAAGCCCGCGAGCAGCGCACTCTGCACGACCGATCGCGGGATTGTCCTAAGCGGCTCACGCGCCTCGGCACCGAGCGCTGTTGCGCTTTCAAAACCGACGAAACTGAAGACCGCCAAGATTACACCAAGCCGAACTCCGGGCAGGGATCTGCGGTGCAACTGAAACTGCGCCGCATCAAGCTTTAAGCCGTGTCTCCATAGGATAGCCGCAAGCACGGTAGTGACCAGGCAGATCGTTATACCTTCAATCCATAACATGCACTGCGCGGAGACCTTGATGTCGCGATACGCGACCCAGACAACGCAAGCTGTCACGCCGCAGGCAAACAGCGCAGGCGGTATGTGTTGACCCACGCTGCCAAGTGACGCATAGCTATAGTTAAGAATGCCGCCAATCATCGACGTTGCCGTTGTGATGTAGGCAAACAGCAAGGCCCATGCGGAGACGAACCCGAAGACCGGCGCAAGCGTCGCGCGTGTGTAAGCGTAGAGCGAGCCCGGGGAGGCAGAGTCGCGCGCGAAGATGGCGATGCAGAAAGCGATGAGCGCCATGCAGGTAAGCGCCAGCAAGTAAGCCAGCCACGTGGCTGTACCGGCGAGTGCGAAGACGAGAGGGATGGTGAGAAGAGGAGTCGTGCTGGGCGCGATCGTTGAGATAGATTGGGCGAGCGTCTCAAGCGGCGATAGCACATGCTCGCGCAATCCAAGCGAGCCAGCCGCCCGCTCAGGAGTTATGCCGGCTGTCTTTGCTCTTACCTGGGTCGTCAAGCTTCTCCTTGGAATGCAGCAGTAGCGGCCGTGCTGGGTCGTCTTCAAGGAACTGTGTTTCTTGTTGTACTACATGTATGGCGGTGTCACCGAGTTGTTCTGCGGTCCACTGGGCTTACGGCGTGGTACTGAGGCGCGGGTCGAGCAGATCGCGCAGCCAGTCGCCGAGAATGTTGAAGGAGAGCACGGTGATCATGATCGCTGTGCCGGGAAAGACGGCGAGCCACCAGCGGCCGGCAAGTAGCTCATTGCGGCTTTCGGCGAGCATGCCGCCCCAGCTGGGCACGGTGGGGGGCACGCCGAGTCCGAGGAAGGAGAGCGCGGCCTCGGCCAGGATGACGCTGGCTACGTTGAACGACGCAATTACGATGAGCGGCGAAAGGATGTTGGGCAGGATCTGCGTCCAAAGGATGCCGACTGTGCCCTGGCCGAGCGCGCGGGCTGCTTCAACATACTCCTTCTCGCGCTGCGAGATCGTCTGCGCGCGGGCGATGCGGGCGTAGGTGACCCACTGCCCGATGCCGAGAACCAGGATCAGGTTGAAGACGCCCGGACCCAGAACCAGCAGGAACATGATGGCGAGCAGGATGAAAGGGAAGGCGAGCTGGATGTCGGCGAGCCGCATGAGGATATCGTCGATCCAGCCGCCGAAGTAGCCGGCCATCATGCCGAGGAACGTGCCAAGCGAGCCGCCGACGACCACAGCGGTGAGGCCTACGGTGAGCGAAACTCGGGCACCGTAGAGAAGCCGCGAGAGTACATCGCGGCCAAGCCCGTCGGTACCAAGGACGAAGACGTGGCCGTGCCGATCTTTCTGCATGGGCTGCTTGAGGCGCGCGATGATGTTCTGGCGGTTTGGATCGCGTGGTGCTACGGCTGGTCCAAACGCGGCTGCGAAGGTGATGACCATGAGGAGGAAGAGAGCGAGCATGGGCCACTTGGCGCGGTAGAGACTGCGCAGGGCGCGGTGCGATGCTGTCGGTCGCGTCGCGGAGGGGCTTGCGTGCATAGCCGAGATGGTCGTCATCAGCTCAGCCGTATCCGGGGATCAATCTGGGCGTAAACGAGATCGACCATGAGATTGAGGCCGACGAAGACAAGCGCGAGTGTAATGACCGCGGCCTGCACGAGCGGTATGTCCCGGTGATTGATAGCGTTGAAGACCAGCCGGCCGATGCCGGGCCAGGAAAAGATGGTCTCGACCACTACCACGCCGCTCAAGAGGAAGCCGAACTCAAGGCCGATCATGGTAACGACCGGCAGCCAGGCATTGCGCATAGCGTGGTGCACGACTACCGCGAACTCGCTCAGGCCGCTTGAACGCGCAGTGCGCACGTAATCCTGTGACAGAACCTCAAGCATAGAGGAGCGGACGAGGCGCGCCGTGCGCGCAAGCGAAAAGAAGGCGATGGTGAGCCCCGGCATGATCAGGTAGGGCAGGGCGTGCGGCAGGTTGGTGAGGGCTGTCTTGAAATCGCCGGCGATCAAAGGATCAAGGACCGGGACGCGGCCGGAGATAGGCAGCCAGCGTAAAGCGAGGCCGACCACAAGAATCATCATGATGCCAAGCCAAAAGCTGGGAATCGATTGGCCGAACATGGCGACCAGCATGATGCCGCCGTCAAGGGGCCGGCCTCGATTGAGCGCGGCGAGGATGCCGAGCGGGATCGCGAAGACGACCGCGACCACCAGCGCAAAGAAGGTAAGCTCCATAGTGGCGGGAAAGCGGTCCAGCACCACGTCGAGCGCCGGCGTGCGGTAGGTAAGCGAGGTGCCGAGATCGCCGTGCGCGAGGCCTTTGGCAAAGCGGGCGTACTGGACGGTGAGCGGTTGATCGAAGCCAAGCTTGGCGCGTGTGGCTGCTATCTCTTCAGGGCTGGCGCGCTCGCTCACGTAGAGGTAGGTCGGGTCGCCGCCCATGTGCAGGGCGATGAAGGTAATGAGCGTGACGCCAAAGATCACCAGCACGCTCTGGAGCAATCGCCGAACCATGTAGATACCCAATGTGTACCCCCTCTTCCTTTGTCGCGACTTCAGGGAAGCGTGATCTGTTCGTCGGCCCTGGGCTGCCAGTGAACCTTTTTGCTGACGCCGTAAATATCGGGCTGGCAGTAGAGAAAGAGCCAGGGGCCGCGGGTGGCGAAGACGTGGAGCATATCGTCGATCACGGCCTGCTTTGCGGCGGGGCTTTTGGCCTCGTCGAACTTCTTCCAGCCGCCGAAGAAAGCAGGATCGTCCCAGTTGGTGTAATTTACGCCGGAGGCGGGCGAGGCCAGGTCGGACATGTCATAGAGCTCGCTCCAGGTCGCCCCGCCTGTGCCTTGAAAATAGATAGGACCGGCATCACGCTGACGGACGAGCGGCGTGTAGACCGACGAGGGATCGAGCACTTCGACGTTGGTCTTGACGCCGATGTCGCTCAGGTACTGGCCGATGGCAAGGGCGACGTTCGCGTCCTCAAGGTAGCGGCCGCGAGGGGCCTGCAGGGTGAGCTCAAAGCGGACGCCATCCTTGCCGCGCGGGTATCCGGCCTGGTCAAGGAGCCGCTCGGCCCGGTCTGGATCAAAAGGGTAAGGCTGAATGCCGGTGTGATCGTTCATGGGGATGACCATGCTCGCCATGCGCCGGCACGGCGTGCGCAGGAGCGAGTCGCAGAGGGCGGGCACGTCCACCGCATACTCGAGCGCGGTGCGGACCGCCGGGTTTTTGATGGCCCTGCCGCCGGGCGTCGAAGAGAACTTCGCCTTCTGGTTGAAGCCGACGTACATCCGGCGGGTGCTGGTGACTGACTCGACATGTGCGGTATCGCTGCTGTTGATTGCGTCGATCTGGTCGGGCGTGACGTTGGTGATGATGTCCACGTTGCCTGCGATCAGCTCCGCGCTGCGTGTCGAGGCCTCGGGGATGACGCGCCAGATGACCCGGTCGTAGTAGGGCATGGAGGAGGGGGCGGGCGGGGTG
>CAXTMM010000021.1:9763-11067 GCA_964245415.1 uncultured Acidobacteriaceae bacterium
TATGACCGGGTGGTTTTAGGGATTGGTGTTGTGGGGGGGGGGGGGGTAGTTCTTGTTGCGCTCAAGGACGATACGGTCATCGTGCAGCCACTCGGCCAGCCGGTAAGGTCCGGAGCTGACAGGGTGGGTGGCGGCCTCGTCCTTGGTCATGCGCGCATAGGGCGCCTTGCAGACGATCATCATCTCGGAGAGTAGACCAGTGGCGATGGGGTTGAATTTCTTGACCAGCAGCGTGACGGTGAGCGGGTCGTCGACCCGCGAGCCTAAGTAGCCGAGGGCGGGCAGCACGAATCCGGTCGAGTTGCCGGTAAAGGCGAGTTTCGGATCCGCGGCGCGATCGAAAGAAAAGGCTACGTCTTTCGCCTGGAGCGGCTCGCCGTCCTCGCATTTCAGTCCGGGGCGAATCTTGAAGGTGATCGATCTTCCATCGGGGGCGAACTGCGAAGACTCGGCCAGGTAGGGGTGCAGCTTGCCATCGGGCGAGACAGAGTAGAGGGTTCCGTAGAGCAGCCGCGCGATGTTGAGCGAGTCGGTCGAGGCGATGTCGGATGGATCGAGGGTGTCGGCATCGGTGCCCTGCGAGAGGATGAGCGTCTTGCCCGCTGCGGCCGCGCTCAGCCCCGGCAGTGCGTGAGGGTGCGCCTTGGCCAGCAGGAGATGCAAACTCAAAAAGACGAGCAGCAACACGGCGAAGAGGGCGAGCAGGGTCCAGGCGAGGCTCCGGTCTTTACGCAGCGTTGTTGGCTTCAGCGTTCCTAAGTGCTCAGCCAAATGAGCCTCCTTTTCCTTTCAGCATGGGGTGCCGCATCGGATTTCGCTGGAACAAAGGCTTGTCAGCTTTTACTGGCACGCAAAGCGCGTGCTTAACGCTTGACTTCCTAACGATGGATACAAGCCTTGAAGTGCTGGGGCGCTACTTCGACGAGCGGCGGAACGAGGGAGGCGCACTCTGCTGTTGCGATGGGGCAGCGGGTGTGAAAGACGCAGCCGGATGGCGGGCGGATGGGGCTGGGGATGTCGCCTTTGAGCAGGATAGGATTTCGCGTGATGGTGGGGTCAGGCACGGGGATGGCCGAGAGCAGCGCCTCGGTGTAGGGGTGCCGGGGATTGGTATAGAGGTCGCGGCTGGTGGCGATCTCCATGATGCGGCCCAGATACATGACGATGACGCGGTCGCTAATGTACTCCACCACGCCCAGGTCATGCGCGATGAAGAGCAGCGAGAGCGCAAGTTCGCGCTGCAGCTCGCCGAGCAGGTTGATCACCTGCGCCTGGACCGAGACATCGAGCGCAGAGACAGGCTC
>CAXTMM010000021.1:11077-19202 GCA_964245415.1 uncultured Acidobacteriaceae bacterium
CGTGCAATACCAATCCTCTGGCGCTGGCCTCCGGAGAACTCGTGCGGGTACCGCTCCGCGTGGGCGGCGGAGAGACCGACGCGTCCCAGTAATTCAACGATGCGCGCCTGCCGGGCATCGCCGCTCGCCATGCCATGGATCGCGAGCGCCTGGCCCACGATCGAGCCTACGGTCATGCGCGGGTTGAGGCTGGCGAAGGGGTCCTGGAAGATGATCTGCATGTCTTTGCGCTTGGCGCGCAGGGCACGTGGGGAGAGTTCGGTTATCTCCACGCCATTGAGGCGGATGCTGCCGGAGGTGGGCTCGACCAGGCGCAAAATGGAGCGGCCAACCGTCGTCTTGCCGGAGCCCGACTCGCCCACCAGCCCGACAACCTCGCCGGGAAGGATGTGGAAGGAGACATCTTCCACGGCGTGGACTGTAGTTCTGGCGCGGGAGAACCAGCTTGCCCGCGAGACAAAGTGCTTGGTTAAGTGACGCACCTCAAGGAGCGCATCATTGTTCGGGGCTGCGGCGCCGGTCGGAGCGTTCGCGCCAGCCTGGTCAGCCACGGCAGCGAGCGTCATGCCGAGGCCGCTTCCCGCTGGGTGAGGGGCAGCAACTCGCGCCACCGGCAACAGCGCACCATGTGGCCTTCGCCTGTATTCTCAAGCGCCGGCGCCTCGGCTACGCACTGGGGAGCAGCGAAGCCGCAGCGGGGATGAAACGTACACCCTGCGGGCAGGCTGAGCGGGCTGGGCACGCTGCCGGCAATCACCTCGAGTCGCTGCTGATGGAGGGCGGCGCGGTCCACACGAGGGATCGATCTCAGGAGCGCGCGTGTGTAGGGCATGCGAGGACGAGCGAAGATCTCGCCGACCGCAGCCTCTTCGACCGCACGCCCGGAGTACATGACGACGACGCGATCGGCCATCTCGGCGACCACCCCGAGATCGTGCGTGATAAAGAGAATCGCCATGCCGAACTCGGACTGCAGGCTGCGCATGAGATCGAGGATCTGCGCCTGGATGGTGACATCGAGCGCGGTGGTGGGCTCGTCGGCGATGAGCAGCTTGGGGTGGCAGGCCAGCGCCATGGCAATCATCACGCGCTGGCGCATGCCTCCGGACATCTGGTGTGGATAGTTGGCCGAACGCCGGGCGGGGTCAGGAATGCGCACCAGGTTGAGCATCTCGACGGTCTGCGCCATGGCTGCACGCGGGGATAGGCCGGAGTGCGCCCGGATACGCTCGGTGATCTGATCGCCGACGGTGCGCACCGGGTTCAGGCTGGTCATCGGCTCCTGGAAGATCATGCCGATCTCGGTGCCGCGCAGCCGGCGCATCTCCTCTTTCGAGCGATGCGCCATGTCTTCGCTGTTGAAGAGGATTCTGCCGCCGGCGATGCGGCCCGCACGCGGCAGCAGGCCCATTATGGCGAGTGAGGTGACCGATTTGCCGGACCCTGATTCACCGACGACAGCGAGCGTTTCGCCGCTCTCGATGTGAAAGCTTACGCCGTCCACTGCCTTGACCACGCCGCCCTCGGCACGGAAGTGCACGTGCAGGTCAGAGACTTCGACGAGGCGCGCGGGAGTCGGCAGGACCGTGGTATGCGCAAGCGATGGGCCAAGCACCGGGACAGGAGGCCGCACGCGCTTGATGGTATTCGACACCCTGGCTGCAAAGGACATGGCGCGACTCCCTATTTTTGCGAATGTAACTCAAGAAGCGACTGAGCAGCATTCTGTCACAAGCCGTACAGGTCGCCGTATTTCTTTGTGAGGTAGGCCAGGTAAGGCGCGGGATTGAGCGTTCGACCGGTGGAGCTGAGCAGCAGCTCGTCGCGGCTAAACCGGCGGCCATGCCGGTGGATGTTCGTTCCGAGCCACTCCCGCAGTGGACGGTAGTCGCCGCTTGTGAGCGCGTCTTTGAGGCCGGGCTGCCGGCCGGCTTCGGCAAAGAGCTGCGCTGCCATGACGTTGCCAATGGTGTAGTTGCAGAAGGTGCCGATCTGGCCGGAGGACCAGTGAATGTCCTGCAGCACGCCGCGCCGATCGTCGGGAACGGTGAGGCCGAGATCGCGTTGGACGATGGCGTTCCAGGCCTCCGGCAACTCGCCCACGGAGAGGGTGCCGGCGATCAGTTCGGCTTCAAGTTCGGTGCGGAAGAGGATGTGCAGGTCATAGGTGAGCTCGTCGGCCTCGACGCGGATGAAGCCCGGCTCGACGCGGTTGATCGCGCGATAGAACGCGTCCTCGCCCACGTCACCGAGCTGCGCAGGGAAGGTCTGCTGCAGGGCTGGGTAGTGCAGCGCCCAGAACTCGCGGCTGCGACCGATGTGATTTTCCCACAGGCGCGATTGGCTCTCATGCGCGCCGAAGCTGACGCCGCCCACGGCGTAGAGGCCGGGCAGATCGGTGGCCAGAGGCGTGCGGGTGTAGGCCGGGTCGACGCCCTGCTCGTAAAGTGCATGGCCCGTCTCATGGAGGGTGCCAAAGAGGCTGGACGGCAGGTAGTTGCGGCTGTAGCGGGTGGTGATGCGGACATCGTCGCGGGTAAAGGAGATCTCAAAGGGGTGGACGGTGCTGTCGAGCCGGCCGCGTTCGAGATCGTAGCCGAACTTCTGGGCGATGCTGAGGGCGAACTGCCGCTGCAGGTCTTCCGGGTAGTCGCGGCGCAGGAACTCGGACGGCGGTGCAGGCCTGTCTGCGATCGCGCGCAGGAGCGGGATGAGCCCGGTGCGCAGCTGCGCGAAGAGCGGCTGCAGGGTAGCCACAGTTTCGCCCGGCTCAAAGAGCGAGAGCAGGGCGTTGTAGGGGTGATCGGCCCAGCCGATCGCGTCGGCGAGACGCCGGGCGAGGGCTACGGTCTTCTCGAGGAAGGGCGCGAAAAGGGCGAAGTTGCTGGTGGCGCGAGCCTCAATCCAGGCTGCCTGCGAGGTGGCCTTCAGTTCGGCGCGCTCCCGCTGCAGCTCGGCTGGGATGCGGCGGTGCAGGGCGATGGCTGCGCGGGTCTGGGCCAAGGCTCGCCGCTCCGGAGCGTCTTCGCTGAAGATTGAGGTCGCGGTCTCAGCGGCCTCGAGCAAGCGGCAGGTGCTGTCGGAAACAAGCATCTCGCGAGCCAGCATGGTAAGCGTCGCCATCTGTTTGCCGCGCGCCTCCACGCCGCCCGAAGGCATCATGGTGCGGGAGTCCCAGGCCAGGATCGAGCTCGCATTGAGCAGGTCGTTGACCTCGCCCATCCTTGTAGAGAATGCTTGATACCCCATCTTTGTGCCGTTCGTCTCCTTGTAGCATGGGCGCTTGGAGTTGTCTTGCGGTGAGTGTAATACAGTATACAAACGGATCCACTAGAATTACGCGATCGAGGTGAGGGCATGGCGAAGATTCGCTGGGGCATTCTAAGCACAGCCAACATCGGGATCAAGCGCATGATCCCGGCCATCCAGTCGAGTCCGCTTGGCGTGGTCGCGGCTATTGCCTCGCGCGATGGCGAGCGTGCCGCCGCCGCGGCGGCGCAGTTCGGCGTGGAGCGGAGTTGTGGAAGCTATGAGGCGCTGCTCGACGATCCTGAGATCGATGCTGTCTACAATCCGCTGCCGAACCACCTGCATGTGGAGTGGACAGTCAAGGCGCTCGAAGCAGGAAAAGATGTGCTGTGTGAGAAGCCGATCGCGCTGAACGCGCAAGAGGCGGAGGCGCTGGTAGCGGCGCGCGACCGGACGGGTCGCAAAGTGATTGAAGCGTTCATGTTGCGCTCGCACCCGCAGTGGCATCGCGTGCGCGAGCTGGTGCGCTCCGGCCGCATTGGCACGGTACGCGCTGTGCAGTCGGCATTTGTCTTCAGCGTGCTCGATCCGAAGAACGTACGCAACCAGGCGGAGATTGGCGGCGGCGCGCTCTACGACGTAGGCTGCTACCCGCTGGTGACCGCGCGCTACCTTTTCGAGGCCGAACCTGAGCGCGTCATCGCGCTGGTGGATCGCGACCCGGTGCTGGGGGTGGATCGTGTGACCAGCGGCATGCTTGCGTTTCCAGGAGGCGGGCAGTTGACCTTTACGAGCGCGCTGCAGCTTGCGTCGTACCAGCGGGTGGTGGTGCTCGGGTCAGCTGGGCGCATCGAGGTGCAAGTGCCCTTTACGCCGAACAAGGACCTTGCCTGCCGTCTGGTGATCGACACCGGCAAAGGGCAGGATGGCAGCTCGGCTGAGGTGGAAACTTTTGCGGCGGTCGACCAGTATGCCCTGCAGTGCGACGCCGCGGCTAAGATCTTTCAGGGTGAGGCGACGCAGGAGTTTCCGATCGAAGACGCGATCGCGAATATGCGGGTCATCGATGCGTTGTACCGATCTGCTGCGTCGGGCAGATGGGAGACGCCGTGAGGCTTGCCCGTGATGCGGAGTGCAGATCGTGATGCGAGGTGCGTTTGCTGTTCCCTTAGCTGCGCGTGCCGGCGCGTTGCTTGCTCATGGTGCGGAGCCCGAGTCTCTTTCGCCTACCCTCGTGCTTGCGCCACATGTGCGGGCGGCTGTTGAGGACGCGCTTGCTCGTGGAGAGACGCACTACACCGCCCGGCCAGGGCTCCTTCAGTTGCGGCAGCAGGTGGCATTGGTGCTGGAGCGCCGCTTTGGCATCGCCGCGGACGCGAGTGCAGATATCGTGATCACCTGCGGGGTCACGGAAGCGCGCTTTGTGGCGACCCAGCAGCTGCTCGCGCCGGGCGAGTATTTGGCCGCTCCGGCTGCAGGCGAGTGTCTCTTCGGCGCGGCGCTGTTGCGCGGGGCCTTGTTGCGTACCGAGGTGGCCACCGATACGCGAATGGTCTACCTGACCAGCAGCACGCCTAAGGCTGCCCTGCGCGCCGCGCTTGCTGAAGCGCCAAAGAGCGCGAAAATTCTCTTTGAGGTAGAGGGATCCGCGAGCAGCTTTCACCCGGCGCAGCTACCAGCATTTGCGTCGCGCATAGCGACCATCGGCGAACTTGGGAACGAGAGCTGGCGGCTCGGCTATCTGCTCTCGCCACCGGCCACTTCGACAGGCGTGCGCGAGTTCAAGCAGGCACTCACTATCTGCTCGACCAACCTGTCACAGTGGGCGGCACTCGCTGCTCTCCAAGCCGGGGAGAAGAGCTTTTGAACACGCTTGCGGAGATCCAGGCACTCGACGGTACGCGGCTGCGCTATGCCTTGATGGACCTCGCCAAGGCGGTTCCGGATGCGATTGCGTTGGGCCGCGGTGACCCGGATCTCGATACACCAGGCTTTATCGTCGAAGCGGCAAGACAGGCGCTTGCCGGACCGCTGCCGGTCGCGCCGTTGGCAGGGCTGCCGGAGCTGCGCGCAGCCATCGCGCACAATGCGCAGCGCGATCACGGTATCGCGATCGACTCGGACCAGGTTCTCGTGACAACGGGTGGGCAGGAGGCGTTGTTCCTGGTGATGAGCGCGCTGCTCGATCCGGGCGACGAGATCCTGGTGCCCGATCCGCGCTACACCTCCTACGACCAGGCGATTGAACACACGGGGGCGCACAGTGTGAGTGTTCCGACCTATGTCGAGGACGGCTTTGACCTGGATCCGGCGGAGGTCGAAAAGCGAATTACACCTCGGACCAAGGCCCTGCTGCTGGTCACGCCTAGCAATCCCACCGGCGGTATCGTGACGGCGGCCCGTGCGGCGGCGCTCGCCGAGCTCGCGCGCAAGCATGATTTTGTCATCGTTTCGGACGAGATCTACGGCAAGTTTGTGTGGGCGCCTTTTCGGCATGTCAGCGTTGCCGCAGAGCCCGGGATGCTCGACCGGGTGATTGTGATCAGCGGCTTCTCGAAGGCCTACGCTATGACCGGCTGGCGAGTCGGCTACGTGCTTGCGCATGCTGCGGTGATACGCGCGCTCGCGGCGATCAAGCAGCATACGACCGGCCCTGTGGCTACGCTGAGCCAGAGGGCTGCGCTTGCCGCCGCCTGCTCTGACGACAGCTGCGTGGCCCAGTTTCGCACGATCTATGCTGAGCGTCGCGACCTGCTGGGCGCTGGGCTCAAGGAGATGGGGCTGCGCTTTGGCGAGCCGCGCGGCGGCTTCTTCTTCTGGGCTGACAGCTCCGCGACCGGCCTGCGTGCGCTTGAGCTGTCCTACTTCGTGCTAAAACATGCGCGCGTGCTGATCTTCCCCGGTACAGCGTTTGGCGCGGCGTGGAGCGATTATCTTCGGATTACGACGCTCCAGCCGACGCCTGTACTTGCCGAGGCGGTCGAACGCATGCTTCCCGTGATGCGCGAGCTGCGGGAGAAGCACGCCGCGCCCTAGCCCGGCATGCTATCACGGAGCTGCTGCGAGATTGCCCACGCGTCCAAACGGCGCCCGGAGAGAGCCGGGTCGCGGCGCTCGGCCAGGTAGAGAAAGGCCGGGGCAAACTCTGCCGGGTCTGCCCACTGCTGCTTGAGGTCCGCTGTGTAGTTCTGCTCTGACATCGCTGTGTGGATGTACATGCCAGGCGTGACCGCGTGGAGCAGGACGCCGCTCGCCTCGCCTTCCATCGCCAGCGCCTTCACGAAACCTTCAATCGCATGTTTGGTTGCGCAGTAGGAGGCTTCGCCTGCAAAGCCCTCGATGCCGGAGCGCGAGGAAACGTAGATGCCCGTGGCACCGGTGACCAGCCAGTCCGCCCAGAATGCCTTGGTGAGCAGCCACGCGGCCTGGATGCCGACGTTGAAGGTGAGGCGCCATTGCTCGTCCGGCATCTCGACAAGAGGCTGCGGCTTGAGAAAACCCGCGTTGTGGATCAGGGTGTCGATGCGAGGGTGCTCGAGGCGGATACGGGCGAGCAGCAGGCGCGTGGCTGCCTCGTCTGACAGGTCAGCCGCGTAGGTAGCGACCCCGGGCAGGCCGGCTGCCAGCTTTCGCAGGCCCGGCTCGTCGAGGTCGATCAGCACCAGGTGCGCTCCGGCCGCGGCAAAGGCGATGGCGAGCGCGTGTCCCAGCCCCTGCGCCGCACCGGTGATCAGCACTGTTTGTTGCGAGAGCGGGGGTGCTGCGTTTGTCGATGACAAAGTGTCTTGCATGCCTATGTATACAATTAGCTGATCTACTCCTGCGCCGGCTCCCGAAAGAGGATATCCCTTGTTAGAAACAAACGCCCAACAGCTGGTGGCCATGGCGGTAGCCGGCATCGTCAGCCAGCCGAGCCTCCGACCGCCAGGGTACTCCCCCGCAAGCGATGGACGCGGTGTCGTGCTGCCCGGCATGTCGGGCATCGTCTACAACGTGCGCACCGGCGACCCGGCCTTCGGCTGGGCCGCAGACCACGTGGAGCCGGGCGTTTCGATCGCCGCCGCCAACGAGGGCCAGGATTTCGCGCTGCACTACCTGGCTTGCATTGGCAATGAGGCGGTGGTCACCTCGGGTCTCGCAGCTGGAGCGCGAGGCGTTCTTACCGGCGAGCATGCGCGCATGATCGTCGCTTTCGCAAGCGGCGCCTATGAAGGGCTTGCCGTAGGAGACACGGTGCAGATCAAGGCACTGGGGCGGGGCTTGCGGCTGGTCGACTACCCGCAGATCGAGCTCAAGAAGATGAGTCCGCAACTGCTCAAATCCATGCGCGTCGAAGCCATCGATAGCAAGACGATTCGCGTCCCCGTGGCGATGGAGCTGCCGGTGCGAGTGATGGGCTCGGGCGCGGAGTTGAACAGCGAGTATGTTGACCAGGACCTGATGTCCGGCGACCGGCGCCTGATGCGGAAGCTAGGCCTGGACCAACTGCGGCTGGGCGACCTGGTGGCGATCCGGCATGCAGACCACCGATGGGGGCGCAGCTATCGCACCGGCGCGGTGAGCATCGCACTCTGCATTCACGGAGACTCGGTGATGACCGGGCACGGGCCGGGCATCATGACGCTGATGAGTTCTGCCGAGCCTGCGATCGAGTGGGTCATAAATCCGGAGGCGAACATCGCACGCTATCTCGGCCTGTTGGGAGAAGCGGCATGAGCTTGGTCGCCTCCAATATCGATAAGCTGGTCACTGTCTCCGTGATGGGCCACATCGTGCACCCGAGCCTGCCCGGGGTGCCCGCCGAACCGTACCGGCTCTCGGCTGACGGCGTACCTTTCCTGCTGCCGACTTATGGCGGCATCGTGTACAACGTATC
>CAXTMM010000021.1:19212-33130 GCA_964245415.1 uncultured Acidobacteriaceae bacterium
TCTCGGTCGGCGATAGTGCGTATGGATGGCAGGCGGACTGTGTGCATCCCGGCGTCAGCATCGCGTTCCCGACAGACGTGGGCAATCGCGGGTTGAATATATTTGCGTGCGTGGGCAACAAGGCAGTCGTGATGAGTGGAGAAGGGAAGGGGATTGAAGGCGTAGTCACGGGCAAGTCCGGGCGGTTTTCCGAGCACGTGATCGTTCATTTTCGCAAAGCAGACCGCGAGCGGCTAGCGATCAACGACAAGATTCTCGTCCGCTCACGCGGCGTGGGGCTGGCGCTGTCCGATCATCCGGAGATACGCCTGAAGAGCCTTTCGCCGGAGCTGCTGAGCGCGATGGGAGCGCATACCGCAGGCGATCGGCTTGAGGTACCAGTCGTTGCGAAGGTGCCCGCGCACCTGGCGGGGGCGGGCGCCGGGCTCACCAGCGAAGGCGGCAGCATTCACCTGCAGACGACCGACCGTGCGGAGGTGGCGGCGCATGGACTGGACGCGCTACGCCTGGGCGACCTGGTGGCGATCGACGATTATGACAGCCGCTACCAGCATGGCTACCTGCAGGGTGCAGCCGGGATCGCCGTCGTCGGGCAGACCGATGGCCCCCGCGCCGGCTATGGCCCTGGCATGACCCTGCTGATGACCGATGTTGTCGGCCGCATCCTGCCCGTCCTGCGATCGGGCGTGAACATAGTCGCGCTGCTGGGGCTCGAAGCGTGACCGTGATCGCGATGGTCAAGGTCTCAGTCGAGGCGCTGCAGCAGTTTACCGAGGCCGCATTTGCTGCGATGGGGCTAGCCCCTGATGATGCAAGGATCTCGACGAACGCTCTGCTCTATAGCGAGCTGCGCTTCCATCCCGGGCAGGGGCAAGGGGTGCGGCGGCTACGGGCCTACCGCGAGCGCATTCGCGAAGCGAAGATCGACATCGCCGCACCGTTTGAGATCGTAAAGGAGAGCCCTGCGCTGGCGCTCCTTGACGCCCACAACGGCCCGGGCAGCGTGATCGGCGCGCATGCGATGGAACTGGCCCTCGTCAAGGCGCGCATCTGCGGCATTGGTACCGTGATCGTGCGCAATGGCACGCACTACGGTTCCTCCGCTGTGCATGCGGCACAGGCAGAACGCGCAGGCTGCATCGGTGTGGCGTACACGAATGCAGGGCCGGAGATGGCGGCCTGGGGTGGGGCGACGCCGGTGGTTGGCACCAACCCGTGGGCGATTGCCGCGCCCAGCGGGAGCGGTTTCCCGGTCGTGCTCGACATCGCGCTCACCACCGCCGGCAAGGGGATGATGCGTTGGCGCCAACGCGAAGGCCTGGCAATGCCTGCTGACTGGGCGCTTACGCCCGACGGCGAGGAGACCACCGATCCATCAGCGGCGATGGCCGGTGCGCTGCTGGGCATCGGCCAGTACAAGGGCTACGGGCTGTCGCTGATGACCGATGTGCTGACCGGCGTGCTTTCAGGAGGCGGCTTCGGGACTGAGCCCTACAGCGACCCTGCCCGCCAGGATGTCTCGCACAGCTTTACCGCGATCGACATCGCGTGGTTCATGCCGCTCGCGGAGTTTCGCGAGCGGATGCGCAAGCTGGCAGCGATGATCAAGGCGAGCCGCCTGCGCCCCGGTTTCGACGAAGTGCTGCTGCCCGGGGAGCTCGAACACCGCCGGGAAATGGAGAAGCGCGCACATGGCGTGCCGCTCGATGCCGCTGTCTTCGAGGATCTGCGGCTGCTTGCGAACGAGCTGGCTATCTCGCCGCTTGAGGCCCAGGCGTGAGCAGCTACGACCTGACCGTGCGCCGCGGCAACGTGGTGACCGACCAGGCGATGTGGCGCGCGGATGTGGGTGTGCGTGGCGGCACGATCGTCGCTGTTGAGGACAGCCTGGCGCCGGGCCACCGCGACGTTGATGCCGACGGCATGCTGGTGCTGCCTGGCGGCGTCGATAGCCACGTGCATCTTGATCAGCCCTTCTCCTCCGGTGCCCAGATCGCCGACAGCTTTGCCACCGGTACGGCTTCGGCGCTGGCCGGCGGCACTACGACCATTCTCTCGTTCGTCATGCAGCCGAGAGGCGGCTCGCTTGCCGATGCGGCCGCCGCTTACCATCGGCTGGCAGCGCAATCGCGTGTGGATTACAGCTTCCATTTGACGATTACCGATCCCACGCCGCAGGTCCTCGAGCAGGAGCTGCCGCTGCTGGTCGAGCAGGGTCACCGTTCGATCAAGATTTTTCTCGCAAATGCGAGCACGCGGTTGCATGATCGGCAGGTGCTCGACACGCTCGCGGCGGCTCGCAGGCTCGGTGCGCTGGTCTGCGTGCATGCCGAGCACCACGAGCTGATTGAGTGGCTTACCGAGCGTCTGATCGCGCAAGGCGAGAGTGCGCCCCGAGCGCTTGCGCTGGCCAAGCCCATGATCGCCGAGCGAGAGGCGACCCACCGCGTGCTTGCGCTGGCTGAGGCGCTCGACACGCCGGTGCAGATCTTCCACATCTCGGGCCGCGACTCTGCGGAGGAAGTGGAGAGCGCCCGGCAGCGTGGCGTGCGGGCATGGGCTGAGACGTGCACGCAGTATCTGGTGCTGACAGCGGCTGACCTCGACCGGCCCGGCTTCGAGGGAGCCAAGTACATGTTCGCGCCGCCGGCCCGGACCGTCGCGGACCAGCAGAGCCTTTGGCAGCGGATCCAGGATGGAACCATCTCGGTGATCTCTTCAGATCACTCGCCGCTGCGCTATGGCGGCCCGCTGGGCAAGCGGTACGGCGGTGGCCTTGGCGATCATGCTCCGCCCTTTCACAAGGTGCCCAATGGTGTGCCGGGCCTTGCGGCACGACTGCCTATCGTCTTCTCAGAGGGTGTGGCGAAGGGCAGAATTGACGCTTGCCGGTTTGTAAGCCTGGTAGCAACGATGCCCGCGAAGCTCTTTGGGCTTTACCCGCGCAAGGGCACGATCGCGGTTGGCAGCGATGCGGACCTGGTGCTGTGGGATCCGCACCGCGAGCACACGCTGACCAATGCGAAGATGCACCATGGCGGAGATTACACGCCCTACGAAGGCCTCCCCGTGACCGGTGCGCCGGTTGCGGTTTACCTGCGCGGCGTACAGGCGTTTGCCGAAGATACGGTGTTGGCCGAGCCTGGAGCTGGCGTGTTCCTGCCTCGCGGAGCGTACGATTACATCGCGCCCAGCGGCCGCTTTGCAGCCGGATTCGATCCGTATCGCTAAGCGACGCCTTAACCCTCCGAACTCCAACGTTGCAACATTGTTAGACAATCATACAAAATGAAGGCGATGGACAACGCTACTCAAACCGGCAGCGCGCGCCCGATGATCGGCATGCAGATCAGCCCCATCAGCCTTATCGATGAGGGCGTATCGCAATGTCTTGACACGCTCGGGAACCGGGTGGGTGTGACGGCGCTGATGATCGGCACCGTCTCATGGCTGGGGCTGAAGGTAGGTCGTCGCATCTCGCATGAGTTGGAGGGCTGGCCTGACCATGGGGTACCGGCGCCGTTCATGATGCAGGGCGGCGCGTACACGCGGCCGCGGCCTGAGTACTACACGGGGACGCACATCAAGCAGTTTGCCTCGGCTGATCCGGAGCTGGCGGGCAAGGACATTCTCGAGCTGGTCATCCCCGAGGCGCGGGCGCGTGGCCTCGAGGTTATCCCGGAGTTTATGGAGCCATTGTTCAAGTACGCGGGGCATGGCTCGGCGGCAGCGGTGCTGATTCCGAACATCCCGCAGTGCCTGGAGGTGGACCTGCTGGGGCGCTACGCAGGCGAGCCCTGTACGTCAAACCCTGACTACAGGCGCTGGTGGTACGGCATCATTGAGGAGCACTGCCGCAGTTACGAGATCGACGGCATCATGTGGTGCAACGAGCGTAATTCCCCGCTCGACCGCATGATGCAAGGCCAGGCGCCGGGCTGCTTTTGCCCGCACTGCCGGCGCGAGGCAGGCGAGCGCAACATCGATGTCGAGCGGACGCGCCTGGCCTTTCAGCCGGTGTGGAACTTCTTCCAGAAAGCACGCGCAGGCGAAAGTTTTGCCGACGGCGCCTTCACAGAGTTTCTTCGCGTGCTGCTTCAAAATCCAGAGGTTCTGGTCTGGGAGCGATTCTGGCTCGAGCGCAGTAAGGATCTTGATCGCGAGCTATACGGCATTGTTAAGTGGTGCAACCCGAAGCTTAGCTTCGGATTGAATGTCTGGAACCGCAACCACTTTAATCCTATTCGCAAGGCGCAGTGGTCGTGGGCTGAGCAGACGGCTTACGCTGACTGGGTCAAGCCAATCACGTATCAGCATCAGGCCGGCGAGGTCTTCGCCAAAGAGATGCGCTTCTTTGGCGAGACGATCCTGCGCGACTTCGCAGCAAAGGAATTTGTGCCGGCGATGTATGCGCTGCTGGGCCTGAACGAAGCGCCGATCGACGAGGTGGTCGGCGCCGGCATGGATCCGGACACCTATGTTTTCGGTCAGTGCGCGGATGCGGTACGCGGCGTCGCGGGCAAGGTGCCGGTGTACATGGGCGTTGGCGTGGACGCGCCGCGTGTTGTTGCCGAGCAGGCGGTATGCACGCCGGACATGGTGTACCGCAGCGTGCATGCGACATACCGGGCCGGAGGAGCAGGCGTGGTGTTTTCGCCAAACTACGCGGGCATGAATTTGGCGAACCTCGATGGGGGCGCGCGTGCCCTGGAAGAGCTTGGTTTGAAGCGTAGTTAAGTTAGAGAGGAGAGTTAAGACGATGCCCGAACCCGCAGCGTGGCGCTACCAGAAAGTACTGCAGCCGATGTTCGATCTCGCGGTCGAGAAGCGCATCTTTGTGGGCCGGGTGATCACCTGCCGCGAAGACGAAGTGCTCGAGAAAGGATTTGTAGAGATCGAGGGCGGCAAGATCAAGGCAGTAGGCCACGCGCGCGACCGCGACGATCTGGCGGGCGGGCATGTGATCCGGACAAGCGGCAGCATCCTGCCGGGGCTCTTCAACAGCCATGCGCATCTGGCCTGGGATGGAGTGCACGATCTGGCCCGGCAGTCGCTTGAGGACTCGCCGGAGATCAACGCGTACAAATCCGCGGCCAACATGCTCAAGAACCTGCGAGCGGGCGTGACTACGGTGCGCGATCTGGGCATGAACAAGTCCAACTTTGCAGCCAAGCAAGCGATCGAGCAGGGTATCTTTCCGGGGCCGCGCCTGCTCATCTGCGGCGAAGCTATCGTGCAGACCGGCGGCCACACTTACTGGTGCTGCCGCGAAGCCTCCGGTGCGGACGAGATGCGACGCGCCGTGCGCGAGCAGGTGCGCGGCGGTGCTGACCTGATCAAGATCATGGCCTGCCATGACCTGCTGGAGTTTACCGATGCCGAGCTCGCAGCGGTGATCGATGAGGCGCATCGCAACGCGCTGCCGGTCACTGCGCACGCGACCTACGACGCGTGCATTCGCCGGGTAGTTGAGTTCGGCGTCGACGTGGTGGAGCACGGCGGTAGCTTGTCAGACGAAACGATCGCGCTGATGCTCGATCGCAAGGTGCCCATCGTGACCACCTTTGCGCCGCTCGTGCAGCAAAGCCAGCCGGAGGTTGCACGGCGTTTCAATATCCCGGAGTGGAAGATCGCTGAACGGCAGAAGGCAGTGGCTGATCGTTCGCGCTATGCGGGACTCGTGAAGGCGGCAGAAGCAGGCGTGCCGATTGTCTTCGGGACCGATGCAGGCAGCCCGGCTGTCGGCCATGAGGTGGTGGCGCCGGAGTTAGCCTTCATGGTTAAGATCGGCGTGGTACGCAATACCTATGCGGCACTGCGCAGCGCGACCAGTGCCTCTGCACGCATGAGCAAACTGGACAGCACACTCGGCACACTTGAGACAGACAAGAGCGCAGATGTAGTTGTCGTCGATGGCAACCCGCTCGAAGATCTATTTGCGCTCGATCGCGTGACCATGACGTACGTAAGTGGAAGGCGCCTGGTATGACGACCGAACCTTTGCTGCGGGCGCTTGCCTCGCGCATCTCGGAAGAAGATGTTTCCTACCGCACGAAGATGCTCGAGATTGCTGCGGGACTGAACGACGTGATCGCGATGGGACGCGGCGATCCTGATTTCCCCACGCCCGTGCACATCGTCGAAGCGGCCAAGCGCGCGCTCGACGCAGACGCCACCCACTACACGCATCCGTCCGGGATACCCGAGCTGCGCGAAGCTATTGCTGCGATGCTGACGCGCGAATATGCACTTGAGTATTCGGCAGAAGAGATCATTGTGACCGCCGGTGTGCAGGAAGCGATGATGCTGACCATGTTGGCGCTGATCGAGGCGGGCGATGAAGTGCTGCTGGCCTCGCCACGCTTTACTTCTTACGACACGGCTGTGGAGTTATGCGGCGGCAAGTGCGTCTCCGTGCCAACGTTTGAGCATGATGATTTTGCGCTGATGCCTGCGGAGATTGAGAAACGCATTACCCCGCGCACCAAGATTATCGTGCTGGTCACGCCCAACAATCCGACCGGCGCTGTAACGCCGCCGCGCGCAGTCCGCGCCATTGCTGAGATTGCGAAGAAGCATAAACTCATCGTCGTTTCAGATGAGATCTATGCGCAGCTGATCTTTGCAGGCAGTGAACATTTCTCCATTGGGAGCCTGCCCGGCATGCGCGAGCGCACGGTCACGCTGAACGGATTCTCGAAGTCATACGCGATGACGGGATTTCGAGTGGGCTACCTGGCCGCGCCACAATCGTTCGTTCGCATGCTGATCGAGCCGCGGCATACGCTCAGCATCAATGCAGCCACACCCTCGCAATGGGCGGCCCTTGCCGCCCTGACCGGCCCGCAGGAGGATGTGGTGCGGATGCGCGAGGCATACGCGGACCGACGCGCCTATATGATGGGCGCGCTCGATGAGCTTGGCTTGACGTATGGGCATCCTGGAGGCGCGTTCTATCTTTACGTCAATGTAGAAAGCTCTGGTCTGCCGGCGCCGGCCTTCTGCGAGCGGCTGCTTCGGGAGACGCGCGTGCTGCTGTTTCCTGGCACGCTCTTTGGAGACACGGACGATCGGTATGTTCGCATGAGCCTGCTGCAGCCGATCGAGCGCATGAAGGAAGCGATGGGCCGCATCACGGCAGCTCGCGAGCGTCTCTTTCTTCGTACTGCGGCGGAGAGCGTCCAGTGACGGCCGAGCTGCTGCTGGTGGGCCTGGGCACGCGAGGCAAGATGTGGGCGCGAGTAATCGATGCTTCTACCAGCGCGCGCATTGCGGCTGCCGTTGACCCATGCGAGCAGGCGCGCGGCGCGTTTGCCGCGACGCATAAAGACCTGCCCGTCTTCGCTGCACTCGAGGATGCGCTCGCAAGCAGTAGCTCCTACACGGTTGCGATCCTGGTCACGCCGCCTGACGGGCATTTCGCACAGTGCCGGTTACTTTTTCACGCGGGGCTGCCCGTGTTAGCCGAGAAGCCGCTCGCCACCGGGCTCGCTGACGCGATTGCGATTCTCGACCTGGCAGACGAGCATAAGCTGCCTCTGTCGGTAGGGCTTAACTTTCGCTACCTACCGGTGCACCAGAAGCAAAAGGAACTACTGACCTCAGGTTTTCTAGGACCTGTCGGATTCGGTCAATTTATCTACCGGCGCAATCGCGATGGAAGACGCCCCGGCATCAATAAATATCCGCTTACCATGCGGCAGCCGATGATGCTTGAGCAGAGTATTCACCATCTTGATCTGATCCGTTACTGTTATGGCCGTGAAGTCGAGAGCATCCTATGCCGGACCTGGAATCCGCCGTGGAGCATGTACGCTCATGATGCGAATGTGCAGGCGCTGCTCACGCTTGAGGGTGGCATTGCGATCAATTATTTCGGCACCTGGTGCGGAGGATGGAACCAGCCCGGTTTTGAGTGGCGGAGCGACTGCGAAGGTGGCGTGCTGGTGCAGCGAGAGCTCTTCTCCGACCTATCTTTCGCGCGCACGACGGAAAATGCGCTTACTCCGATCGAGCTCGCCCCGGCTGAAGCTTTTTATGATGACACTACCTTGCTGCTCGCCGACTTTTTGCGTGCGCTTGAGAAGAAAGCGCAGGCGCCTTGCGGAGGCGCCGATCATCTTCACACGCTTGCGCTCTGCTTCGCGGGGATTGAAAGCTCGGCGACAGGACGCGCGATCCACATGCAGGAGTTCTACGAGCAGAACGCACTTACGCGGTTCCTGTGACCGTGTTGGTCACAGGAGCTAGCGGCTTCCTTGGACTAAACATCCTGCGGCACTTCGCAGTCTTGCGTCCAGACAGGAGCGTGGTGGCTGCCGGCCTCTACCCGCCGCGCGCTGAGGAACTCGCCTTGGTTGAAGATCAGCAACAGCAAATCCGCTTTGCTTCGCTCGATGTATGCGACCGCGCCTCCTGCCTCGCGTTGATGAGGCAGGTGAGGCCCACCCATATTCTGCACGCGGCGGCAGTGACTATTGACGATCATGAGCGCACGACAAACGTGAATCTGCATGGCACGGCGAACGTACTGGATGCGGCAATAGCTTGTGGCGCGGTCGAGCGCTGCATTGTCTTGAGCAGCAGCGGGCTTTACAGCCAGGATGGGCGAAACGCTTCCTGCGGAGAAGACGATGCGCTTGACCTGCGCAGCCATTACGCCAGAACAAAGAGGGAAGCAGAGCTGCTGATGCCGGCGTGCGAAGCAGCGGGCGGTTTTGTGGTAGCGGCTGCTCGCGTCGGACCGGTGTACGGACCTTTCGAACGTGAGCGTGTGACACGGCCGCGCGTGAGCCTGATCGCTCGTTTGCTCGAGCACTACCAGCAGGGTCGCGCCATCTTCGTTGCAGGATCGGATATGCACCGCGACTGGACCCATGCGGCAGACGTGGCGGCTGCGCTCGATGGATTGCTCTTTGCTCCTGCGCTCCACCATCGCGTGTACAACGTAAGCGCGGGTGTTGCCTATTCTGCGCGCGAGGTTGTCGAGATCTTCGAGAGAGCCGGGTTTGCAGTGCGCTGGGTAAGTGCCGGCGAGCAGAGTGACATCGTCCTCGATCCGAACGATGGGCGCAAGCCATTGGAGATTACCAGGCTTGTCAGCGAGACAGGTTTTGCGCCGCGGTTTGAACTGCAGACTGGCATCGCGGAGATGATCGCATCCCGGCCGGGCAGTCGGGTGCAAACCGAGTTGAAACACTAAGGAAGAAAAATGATGGACGTGACAGAGATAGCCTTCGATTGTTATTACCCCTACGGCGAAATGACGGCTCGCCTCCACGCGCTCGTCGCTGCGTATCCGCAGCTGGCCACACTTACATCGATTGCGACAACGTTTGAAGGTCGCAGCGTATGGGTGGTTGAGATTACAAATACGAAGACGGGACCGGCAGAGGAGAAGCCCGGCTACTACATCGACGCGCAGATACACGCGGAGGAGCACGCCACCAGCACAACCGCCCTGTATGCAATCTGGCACCTGCTGGCGCATTACGGCGCGGATGAAGAAGTCACCAGATTAGTCGACACACAGGTCTTCTACATCCTGCCGCGCATCAACCCCGATGGGGCTGAGCTTGCGCTCAAGCCGCCATATTACAACTGGTGCGGCAACGGGCGTTTTCTTCCCGGTGCGGATCGCGTCGAAGGATTGATTCCTGAAGATATCGATGGTGACGGCTTTATCGTGTGGATGCGTGTTCCGGACGAACGGGGCGAGTGGAAGAAGAGTCCCCGCAATCCGGAGGTCATGGTGCAGCGAGCGCCAGGTGAGGAGGGTGGCAGCTACTACCGGCTTTATCCGGAAGGAGTTATACGTAACTACGACGGTGTCGAGATCACGATCGAGCGCCCTTTCGACGGCAACATGAACCGCAATTTCCCGACGAACTGGTCGCCGCAGGAGTATGGAGCGGGCGCCTATCCTCTCTCTGAGCCTGAAGCTGCGGGCATGGCTCAGTTCATCCTTGCGCATCCCAATATCTGCGGTATGTGCGCCTATCACACGCATGGAGGCATCATCCTGCGACCCAGCATGACGCGGCCTGACAGTGCGATGGGTGCGCGCGACATCAACCTTTATGAGCAGATTGGCAAGGTAGGCACTGAGCTCACCGGGTATCCGACGATCAGTATCTACGAGGAGTTCACCCCTGATAAAAGCAAGCCGCGGCGCGGCGGGCTGATGGACTGGACCTATGAGGAGATGGGTATCATCAGCTTCGGCACCGAACTATGGGACCTGGAACGTGCAGCGCAGGTAGAAAAAGTTGGCTATATGAACCTTTACCCGCGCACCGAGGAAATACAGCACAAGATCTATGACTACATCGTCGAGCATGTAGGAGATCGCGGCTGGCGCGCTTGGAAAGCGTTCGATCATCCCCAGCTCGGCGTAATCGAGATAGGCGGGATGGTAAATATCTGGAGTTACCGTAACCCACCCGAAAAGCTGCTGGAGGAGATATGCCGCACGAATGTGCTCTTCAACCTCCGCCACGCGGCAGCCGCGCCATGTGTACGTATTGATGCGTGCGAAGTGACCGCGCTTGGGGCCGGCCTGTACAAGGTCCGCGCCGTCGTTTCAAACCACGGCTACCTGCCTACCAACCTCTCCGATGTGGCGCTCGAAAACGATGTCGCCAAGCCGGTCAAGGTGAGCATCGCGACCGATGGAGGTGAGCTGGTGATGAATCCCCAGACCGTCGAGCTTGGGCACCTGGCGGGGCGCAACGAGCGGCTGTACCCCTGGTCGCCATGGGGCCAACAGTGGACTGCCACCGCACATGCGACGGAGTGGCTGGTGCGCGTGGTTGGACGGGGATATATAACAGTCACAGTTGCTTCAGAGAAGGCAGGCACAGCCCGCGTGACTCGGCAGATCGAGTAAGCTAGGGTCAACCCCGAGGGCGTATGGCCATCACGTCGATAAGTTCATCGTGCCGGGGCTCCCAGTCGATGCGCCGGCCAATCCCATAAAAATCAGGCTGGAAGTAGAGAAAGATCCATGGCGCGTCGTCGCGAAAGATAGCCAGCATCCGGTCCAGAATGGCGCGCTCCTCGACCGGGTCGCGCACGTTCTTGAGCCTGTCGAACTCTATCTGCCAGGCCGGGTCATACCATTCCCCGGTATTCATCGGAGACATTTTGCTGGGAAAGATCGATATACCAAATAGCGCGCTCCACGTCGCACCACCCTGCCCCAGAAAGTAGAGCGGACCTACCTGGTGGTGACGGCTTCGCGGAGAGAAGACAGAGTTGAAGTCCATGGCCTCGACCTTGGTTGCGACGCCTACATCGTCCAGATACTGACCGACAGCCTGCGCAACGTTTGTGTCTTCCAGATACCGTCCGCTCGGTCCTTCCAGGGTGAGATGAAAGCGAACGCCATCTGCTCCACGGCGATAACCCGCAGTGTCGAGCAAGGCCTCTGCTTTCTCCGGGTCGAATGGGTAGGGCGCGATGTCCTGCTGGACGAGATTTGCCGGGCCTGTCATTCGTTTGCAGGGCATTTGCAGCAGCTGCGCGCAGAGGGTGGGCACGTCGACCGCGTACTCAAGCGCCTGCCGCACTGCCTTGTTCTGGATCGCCATGCCGCCCGGTGTCGCTGCAAAGGACGGTGCGAAGCTAAAGCCGACGAACATGCGGCGTGTTCCTTCGACTGCTTTGACAGTCGCGGTGCCTGACATGTCGATCACGTTCTTCTGATCGGGGGAAACGTTGGTGATCAGGTCGACGCCGCCGGCGATCAGCTCGGCCGCGCGGGTGCTCGCCTCGGGAATGACGCGGAAGACCACGCGCTCGAAGGGGCTGCGTCCGAGCGCGTAGCGGTCGTTGCGGACGAGTACAAGGCGGTCATCGCGCACCCATTCGGCCAGCTTGTAGGGTCCGGATGCGATGGGTTTCGTCGCCGCGGCCTCGGGGCTTATTTTGGCATAGCTGTCTGCACAGAGGATGTGCGCCATTGACAGCATTCCAGGTGTCTGGGACGAGTAGCCTTTTACCAGGATGGTCGCTTTGAACTCCGCGTCCTGGCGAGCGCCCACAAAGCCGATCGAATTGTAGACGAAGGCGGGAAGGTTCCCGTAAAAACCGAGCCTAGGGTCGGCTGCGCGTTGAAAGGTATAGACCACATCCCGCGCTGTGATCGGCGCGCCGTCTTCGCACACCTGCCCTGGGCGAATCGTAAAGGTAATCTCGGTGCCGGCTGCGTTCCACGTGTAGCCGGAGGCGAGATAGGGAACAAGTTTGCCCTCAGGGGTAACCTGGAGCAGCCGCACCCAAAGCAGGTCGGCGATGTTGACCGAGCTGGCGGAGTTCAGGTTGTCAGGCTCCATCGACTCCATGTCGACGCCTTGTGCGATGGTGAGCGTGGAGCGGGGATCTTCGTCTGCAACGCGAGCGGTTTTGCTGTGCGCGTGCGCATGAAACTTCAGGAGCATAGCGCTCCCAATCAACGCGACCACGATGGAGACAAGGACAGACAAGCCGCGCATACGCTACCAGGCACCTTGTTAGCTTTGGACAGGCTCAGGGCTGGACGACCAGCGGCGAAGCCAGTGGAAAGAACTCCTCATCATCGTCGGTGTCATTGCGCCACATCAGCACGCCAAAGCTCCCCCGGCGCACAAGCACAGTCATCCCGGCGTGCCATACGCCCGGCGCATAGACGATGCCTGCTGTGCCGGATGCAAGAAAAGCCTGCGCTCTGTCGATATCCGGATGGCCGTTGAGGCACGAAGGAGCTACGACGACGATATAGCTTGCCACATCGAGAGGAAGAAAGAGCTGCGCTGCATAAGGGTGACGCTCAAGAACCTCAATCGCGTATGGCAGCGACGTAGCGGGCACATGGTTGACGTGGAGTCTGGGCTCCATGCCGGCCCGAGCGCTGCCCAGCCACTGGGTGTACAGACTGCGCTCGCCAGGCAGAGCCGGCGGTTCGATCACGTCTCCAAAGGGCGAGAACGAGTCGCTTGTGAGCTGATCGAGGCGCAGCGTCCTGGCCGGCGCGGGTGCATTCGCCAGTTCACTCACGGCACGGCTTCCGGCGTGGCGGTAAGGCCGTGCGCAGGGAAGCGCGCGATCCAGTGCTCAGCGATCGCTTCGCGCCGGCAGATCCAGACGTCGGGCAGTCCGCTCGCATAATCAAGGAACCGTGCGAGCGCTGCGGCGCGGCCGGGATGGCCCAGGATGCGCAGGTGCATGCCCACGCTCATCATTCGCGGATGCAGACGGCCTTCGTCCCGCAGCATATCGAGCGAGTCGCGCAGGTACTCAAAGAACTGCGTCGCCGTGACCAGGCCGCCGGTGAGCATCTTCGTGTCGTTGGTCGCGAGCGAGTAGGGAATGACGAGGTGGGGGCGCTGGTAGGCGTGCACCCAGTAGGGTAGCTCGTCGTTGTAGGCATCGCTGTCATAGAGGAAGCCGCCCTCTTCAATCAGCAGCCGGCGCGTCGCCAAACCAGGCGCGTAGCGGCAGTACCATCCGGTCGGCCTGCGCCCTACATTTGCGCGCAGCGACGCAACGGCGCGTTCGATGTGTTCGCACTGCTCACTCTCGGAGAGGCGAAACTGCTCGATCCATCGCCAGCCGTGGCAGCAGATATCCCAATCAGCAGCGGCAATGGCTGCGGCTGCTTCCGGATTGCGCTCGAGCGCCAGGGCGCAGGCGAAAACGGTAAGCGGAAGTCCGCGCTCAAGAAAGAGCCGCCGCAGTCGCCAGAAGCCGACGCGGACACCATACTCGTACATCGACTCGGCGGCCAGATCGCGTTGACCGCGCGGCACACGGGATTGCGGAACCTCGAGCAGCGCGCCTTCTGTATCAGGGTCCGCGTCGAGGATCGAGTATTCCGATCCCTCTTCAAAGTTCATCACGAAGTTGAGCGCGACCGCTGCCTTGCCCGGCCATGCGGGAT
>CAXTMM010000022.1:0-32605 GCA_964245415.1 uncultured Acidobacteriaceae bacterium
CACCACGATCGCCGCAATCATCCCCGCCACATCCAGCCCGGGCCCCGTCACAGCGGAGGAACCTCGCTCGCGAGCACCTTGCTCCGCCCAGCCACGACCACCTCTGTATACGGCTCCCCGTTCGCCACAAACCCTACCCCAAGGGTAATCAGCACAATGCCCAGCCACCGCGAGGGCGAAATCTGCTCATGCAGCCAGAAGCGCGAAAGCAGCGCAATCACCACATTGCCAATCGAGGTCGTAGGTAGCACATAGGTAAGATCAGCCCAGGAAAGGGCACTTAGGTAGGAAGCAAAGAAACCGATCAGCAGCAGAATTCCCAGCGCCACATAGGGCGTAGCCACCGCATGCACCAGCGCCCCGGGATCAGCGAGCGAGACCGGCCCCACCCGCTTCATGCCCACCGCAAGCAGCGTATCCCCCAGCGGCGCCGTAATCGCCACCACCGCCAGGACCAGGTACCGCCGAACTGTCATGGAGGATTGAGTCATCTCATCTGACGCATTGGATGCCACATCCCGGACGCTCGCAGCCATCGTGCACAGGGCTTGTCAACAGCACAAAGCAATGCGGCAAACGCAAGGGGAAGGGAGCGGCGTCTACCAACCCGGGTGTCCCGTGTCTTGACGTCAAGGCACGGGACCCACACCTCTCCGATGAGCCCTAAGCCCCCGCTCCCAGCGCTGTAGCAGCCTCGCGAGCCTTGTCAGTCTTGCTCGCCTTGACCATCTTGTTCCGCTCCCCGCGCAGCTTCAAGAACGCCTTCGCCTCCACATATAACCGAGGCACATCGCGATTCACAATCGCCTTCCACACCACGCGAAACGCAGCCTTGGGCCGGAAGTAGTACTCGTCATAAAACCGGTGCACCATCTCCAGCACATACTCGGTCGGCAGCCCCGGATACTCGATATGCGCCAACTGGTGCCCACCCTCATCCACCATCTTGGCTTCGTTGGTAATAAACCCATGCTCCTTGGCATAGTCATAGAACTCGGTCCCAGGGAATGCATGCGCAATCGACACCTGAATCGTCTCCACATCCAGCTGCTTCGCAAAATCGATCGTGTTCCGAATCGATTCCTTCGTCTCCCCCGGCAGTCCGAGAATAAAGTCGCCATGGATAATCAACCCAAGATCATGGCAGTCCTTCACAAAGTCGCGCGCCCGCTGCACCGTCGCGCCCTTCTTGATGTTCTTGAGAATTTGCGGATCCCCGGACTCGAACCCGACAATCAGCAGCCGGCACCCGGCTTCCTTCATCGCCTTCAGCGTGTCGCGATCAGTCGTCACGCGCGACGTGCAGCTCCAGGTCAGCCCCAGCGGCTTCAGCTTCGCGCACAACTCAATCGTCCGCGCTTTCTGAATATTGAACGTGTCATCATCAAAAAAGAATTCCTTCACCTCAGGAAACAGCTTCTTCGCGCTCGCCATCTCCGCCGCCACATCATCGGTCGACCGCTTCCGCCACGCATGGCCTGAGAGCGTCTGCGGCCACAGGCAAAACGTGCACTGCGCCGGGCACCCGCGCGTCGAGTAGAGCGAAACATAGGGATGCAGCAGAAACGGAACGTTATACTTCGTCACATCCAGATCGCGCTTGTAAATGTCGGTAGCCCAGGGCATATCCGGCTTGTCCAGCTTCTCTCCCTGCGGCCGGTCCGGATTGTGCACAATCCGCCCCGTCTCATCCCGGTACGAGACTCCAAGAATCTCATTTCGCGGCTTGCCATGCGCATACTCGACGACAGAGAAATCAAACTCCCGCCGGCAGATAAAATCGATCGCCGCACACTCATCGAGCGCCTTGTCCGTAGCGGTGGTTACTGGCGGCCCCACAAACGCAATCTTGATGTGAGGATGCGCGGCCTTGACCTTCTCAGCCGCCCTCTGGTCCCCAGTCCAGCCAATCGTCGAGGTAAACAGAACGAGAAACTCGTAGTCCTTCAAAATCTCGATCACACCATCCCAGGAAATATGGTGCGGGTTCGCATCGAGCAACCGAGAGCCCTCAATCAGCCCAGCCGGGTAAGCCAGCCACACCGGGTACCAGTACGACTCGATCTCACGCGTCGCCGGCCAGCGCGAACTCGCGCCGCCGTCAAAGTTCTCAAAGGAAGGGGGATTCAGAAGCAGAGTTTTTAGCGGCATATCAATCCTCAAAGTTTACCACCCGCATACAGGCAATGCTGCGAAGTTGGTGCAAAAGCGGCCAGCCCGCAGCTCACCCTAAAGCTTCGACTCACGGCCGGACCGGCCGGCTTCAAAACTCGTGTGGCCTGTTCTAGCTGGCCCAGGAGCTGGACATACTAGACAAACTGTGCCCAAATTGTCAAGAGTGTCGAGGCCTCCACATCACCCATTTGCGGGCGAGACAACGCACATCTTGGCTTCCTGGAACTATCTTTGGAGGAGAAAGTGCACTGAAGTTGGGGCTTTCAGGAGACACAGTAGACAAAGTGTGCCTAAAATGTAAAAAGTGTCGGGCGGTCAATAAACCTGGTTTTTAGCCCTAATTTGCACCACTACTAGGGCAAATGAGGCCGAGTCTTCACCCACTCATTGATCCCGCCGGTTGCTCGAAGCAGGTTTAACTCGGTCTTGATCAACTCCAGTCCGGATCCCAGAACTTCAACAAAACGCTGCCTTTCCGCGATCCGCGCCTGCATCTCATCGCTCGGCGTGAGCGCCGGCGCCCCCGGCGCGACGGTGCCGTTCTGGAGCTGCGTCAGCACCACCTCCAACTGCTCCGAAGCCAGCTCATTCTGCAGCCGCGCAATCCTCTGTTGCGCTCGTAACTCTTTTAGAATGCTAGTCATCTGCACCACCTGCTCAGCCGCAAAATCGCGCGCCTGGTACGCCTGCGCATCTGCACGCGCAGCGTCCGCCGCCGACTCCCGCGCCTTCGCCCGCTTGCTCGCGTCAAACAGCGGCAGCTGCACCTCCAATCCCGCGTCGAAGTTGTTGTGCTGAAACCGCAAATAGTACTCAGCATAGTTGTTGAACTGTGCATACCGGCTGTAGTTGATCCCCAACGAAACTACCGGCCGTCGATCTTGATGCTGATCGCCAGTAGCCAGAAAATGTTTAGAATCAGCGTTTGCAAAGCCCGCATCGATCCCGGCACTCTTCGGCCGGAGGATCACATCAGTAAACTGAGGCTCGCCGGGAATTGTCTCCGACTGCGGAACCATGCTCACCCTAGGCAGCCCGGTGAGGTTCGAAAGCCGCTCGCGCAGCACCGCCGCCTGCGCTTCTAGATCCAGCCGTTTCAAGTCCGCCTGCGCCGCGTTCAGCTCGGCGCGCGTAGCATTCATGCGGCTCTCCACCCCCGCCGCCACTCTCTGCTGCTCGACCGCACCAAGCCGCTCTGCGTAGCTCTTCTGCTCGCCCAACGCGGTCAATTGCCGCTCGATCGTATCCAGCTCCACGTAGGCCAGCGCGGTATCGAGCGCAACCTGATCAAGCGCATCCTCAAGCGCCAGCTGCGCGGTATGCAGTGCCGCGCGAGCAGCGCGAATATAGTCGGGCTGCGAGAAACTAAGCACCAGTGACTGCGCCTGAAGGTTCGCGATCGAGGGCTGCCCCACCGGGAAGCCATACGAGTAGCCGACGCTTGATCCCAAAGAAGCGCTTGGCATATAAGCATCGCGTGACTCGGTAAGGCCAGCCGCAGCCCGGGCAACATCGGCCTGGGCCAGGTGTATTGCCGGGCTGTTCCTGCGCGCAAGGTCAACTGCGGTCGAAAGCGAGAGCTGTGCTCCGGCAATCGGCAGCATCACGCATCCGGCTAACAACGCACAAGCTGATCTGCCTGCAAAGGCTCGCGCCGAATTGGAGCCGGGCCTCTGTATGAACCACGTTCTCAACCGCTGCTCCTCATCCTGCCGCCGCTTCGGTCGTGCTGCCTGCCATGGCATGCTGCGCGGGGGCCGGCTCGGGTTTCATCAGGGAACAATGTCAACCTGCACTCCATCGACCAGGGGCTGCGTATTCGTGCTTCCCAGAGCCACCGCGTCTCCCGCTTGCAGTCCCGAGTTGATCTGGATCTGGGTCAGGTTGAGGTTGCCAACGGTAACCCGGGTGCGCTTGAGCTTGCCCCGTACTGCTCGGTACACGTAGGACAAGCCCTGCTCGGTATGAAGCGCCTCGCGCGGGACATAGAGCGCGTCAGCCACATTTGCTGTCGTCACGGTTACATTGACGTTAGTGTTGGGCAGCAACTCTCCGTTTGCGTCGTCAATCGTGCAGTAGACTTCACCAACATTGCGCGTCGTATAGGTGATCACGGTTGCAGGCAGGCGCGAAATGTGGCCATTCCAGGTACGGTCCGGCTTTGCAACCCAGGTGATGGCCACCGGTTGACCAATGTGCAATTTGCCAATATCCGGCTCGTCAAAGTACGCGACCACTTCCATCTTCGAGAGGTCGGCCATTTGCAGCAGACGGTCGCCCTGCTGCACATACTCGGTGAGCGCGGCAGGCAGCGAGTAGACAGTACCGCTAAACGGTGCACGCACATTCGCGTTGGCGAGCGCTTCCTCGGCAGCGGCTACAAGCGCCTGCGCCTCGGCGACGGTCGCGCGCGCGTGACCGAGGTCGCCCGCATCGTAACGGTCGGACTTGCGTTGCGCGAGCAGGTGCAGGCTGGCCTCGTCACTGTTCACACGGCTTTGCGCCGCAGTTACTTCGCTCGGCGAAGCGGCGCCGTTAGCGGCGAGCTTTTGTAGAGTGGCCAGACTTTGACGTGCCTGGTCCAGTTCGGCCTGGACTCGCCCGGTGTCACCGCCGAGCGTCAGACGTTCTTCCTGTGTGCCGCCGCGGCTCAGGGCGTTCGCGCTGATGCGAGCGGCGTCAAGCGCTGCGAGCGCTGTCTGCAGCCGGGCGCGCGCATCGGCGTCGTCCATGGTGAGCAGCAACTTGCCCTGGGGCACGCGATCGCCTTCGTGGATGGAGAGCGTCTTGATGACCCCGGCGAAGGGGGCATGCGCTTCATAATTGGAGGTGGGCTGCATCTTGCCGTTGGTCGAAAGCGTGCTCTTAATGCTGCCCCGCGTCACCATATACACACGCACACTGAGGGTGGTGCGGGTGAGCGTGCGCGCTGTGTAAAAGACAGCGCACACCAGGATAGCGCTTGCGAGCCAGACATAAATACGGGTATTGCGCTTTGTTCGAGGGATCGCCATGCAGACCGTCCTTGAGTATATAGGACGGGGGCTGAAGCCCTGCTGAGCTCAGCCAGGCTCGTGCGGAGGGTGCGTGGCTACTTTGGCCGCTGCTTGAGCATAGGGTCGCTCGGGCCGCCAAAACTGCCGCTCATCTGCGACAGCTCATTCAACGACATGTGGCCGCGCAGACGGATGAAGCTTAATTCCAGGGGTTCCGCATTGATGATGACCATCTCGCTCATCACGCCTTCTCCGTCCACCTTGACGCAGATGTCGGTGGATTCGGTGGCAGTATGTGTTTTCACCAGGTGAGACCAGCCACTGCTGTCGAGGCGCTTGCGGACCTGCTCGACGTCCTCCATTTTGTACTGGCCGGGCGCCGCGTACTCGTAATTACGTACTATCACCGAATCCATTTTTTTCATGAGCTCTTTTGCTCTAGAGTCTGTTTTTTGAGCAATGATGCCGCCGGCCAGGCCGAGCATGCTCTTGTCAAGCGTGATCTCGTTTGATTCCTTGGCGCCTTGTGAAAACTTGTCTACGCCTGCGAGCACGTCATCCTGCTGGGCTGCGCCTGGTTCGTCTAGCGGCTGCGCAGCGTAGGTGGTGGTAGGGAAGAACAGCGCCAGCCCGATCAATCCAGCGGTGAGCAACTGCATGATCCAACGTTGCAGGTGCGTACTTGCGGATTGTCTGCGGCGTGAGGGATAGACCTGGTGCGTGCGGATCATGCTTGTATGAATCATGGTTGATTTCCTCTGGTGGTGGGTCGGTGGTCTTGATGATGAGGGGTTGCGAGCGTGCTGTGCTCGGCAATCTGTTGCTCCGCATCGAGCAGCGCGGCATTGGTCAGGCGCATGGCGAGGGTGAACTGTTGTGCGGCTGCCTGTGCCTGCTGCCGGCGATGCCGCTGGGAGAGGAAGCTGCCGAGCTGCAGCAGTAAAAGCAGCAGGGCAGCCGCGAGTGCGGAGCTGAACCTGAGCGCTGCGAAACGCGCCAGATGGCGGAACCCGGAGGCAGAGACGGGATTGCGAATCGCGCCTGGCTGCGAGGTCTGGACAGGCTCGCTCTTCAGCCTGCGAAGCACGCCGTCAGCAAAGCTTGCAGGCGCCTCTACGCGGCTTAGCGCCTGGCGCAGATCGGCTTCCAAGGGTGATCGTTCGTTACGCACGCACATACTCCTTTAGCACAGATTCTGCCTTACGCCGCAACAGCGTGAGCGCTCGCTGCAGGTTGGACTTGATCGTCGCGAGCGGCTGGCCCAGCAGAGCAGCGATCTCCGCCGGGGTCAGGTCCTCTTGGTAGCGCAGCACGATGGCGGTGCGCAGCGGCATGGGCAGGCTTTGCAGCATTTGCTCAAGTTTCGCAGCGACTGCGTGGCCGCTTGCGTCCGCTTCTACCGCTAAGGTGTCTTCGGTCCAGAGCTCGGTCCGGGTCTCGGCCGCAGCCTCTGGCCGGAGTTGGCGCCTGCGGCGATAATCGGTCGATCGATGCACGGCGACCCGCCGCAGCCAGTGCACAAGGTGTTCGGTCGAGTCGATGCGCGCGAGCGCTCGATAAAGCTCGAGGAAGACATCCTGCGCGATCTCTTCAGCTGCGGGCGGATCTGCGAGCAGCCGCAGCGCGATCGAGTAGACCATCGATTGGTGCTCGATCACAATGGTGCGGAACTGATCTTGACTGAGCTGCATGGGCTTACTCGTCTATACGCAGCCGATGACACGATCGCATGCAAAATCTGCAGGCAGGTGTCAGATTATTTTGGTTCAGGAACTGCGCAAGCCGGGAATTAGACTACCGATGTGAGCAAATCCACGACGCCCGCAGAGTTCTGCAGGCCAGTTACGCTTAGCGGGGTACATGTCGAACTGGTGCCGCTCTCGCTCGATCACTGCGATGGCCTGATCGCTGCAGTGCGCGACGGACAGCTTTGGGAGCTCTGGTACACGAGCGCGCCTGCGCCGCAGAGGATGGCGGCAGAGATCGAGCGGCGGTTCGCGCTGCAACAGGTGGGTTCCATGCTGCCCTTCACCGTCATCGATCGGCCTACGGGCGAGATCGTTGGCATGACGACGTACATGAATGTCGACGCGGTGAACCGTCGGGTCGAGATCGGCTCAACCTGGTACGCGCGGCGGGTGCAGCGCACTGCCCTCAATACAGAGGCGAAATTGCTGCTGCTGGCTCATGCCTTCGAAACTTTGGGCTGCATCGCGGTCGAGTTCCGGACGCACTATATGAATCAGCAGAGCCGCCGCGCCATCGAGCGGCTGGGTGCAAAGCTGGACGGAATCCTGCGCAACCACTCCATTGCCGCGAATGGGACCCTGCGGGACACGTGTGTGTACAGCATCCTTGTGTCAGAGTGGCCGACGGTGCAGGCTCATCTGGGCTGGCAGCTGCAGAAGCCACGTTAAGGCAGGCATGGCCTAGAAACGGCGGGTGCCAGCCTGGAGCGGTAAACTAAGGCAATGTCTCTTAACGAGCGATACACACATGAGCACGCCCGGGCGGGGCTCAGCACCAAGTTTCCCGAGATTGAAACCTGGCAGAACCAGTTCCAGGGCTACGAGATCGTCATCGATGATCCGGAGTTTACCTCCGTTTGCCCTAAAACCGGTCTGCCCGACTTCGGCGTGATCACCCTGCGCTACATGCCCAGGGCGACCTGCCTGGAGCTTAAGAGCTATAAGGAGTACCTGTTCTGCTACCGCAACCTGGGGATATTTCAAGAAAACGTCGTCAATCAGGTGATGGAGGATGTGGTCAAAGCGTGTGAGCCGGTCTGGGCGCAGGTGAAGGGCGACTTCCGGCCGCGCGGTGGTATCTCGACCGTGGTCGAGGCGCGCTGGCCGCGGCCGGCGGCCACGGTTTAGTTGTCGATCGTCTCGGGTGTCGCGGCGGGGGTGGAGTGGGTACTTGCTCTTGCCTGGATGACGCGGGCTGCTACCACCCTGTACCACTTCGGCGATGTGCCGGATCTGCTCGAGGAACGCTACACCGGAGCGCCGGTCTGCGACGCGCCCGGACCTCAACTTTCGGTGATCGTTCCTGCGCTCAATGAGGAAGCGGCAGTCGGGACCTCTCTACGGTCATTGTTGGACAGTCGGGGCGTGCGTCTCGAGATCATCGCGGTCGACGATCGCTCGACCGATGGGACGGGCGCGATCATGGACGAGATTGCACGCGAAGTGTCTCTGGCGGCTGGCGTGCATTCGCTGCGCGTGCTCCATATCGTGGACCTGCCGGCTAGCTGGTTGGGCAAGCCGCATGCGCTCGGATTGGCGGCCGCCGAGGCGACGGCACCGTTGCTTCTCTTTACCGACGCTGATGCTTTTTATGCTCCGGACGCGCTCGCCCGCTGCCTGTGCCTAGTCGAGCAGGAGCAGGCTGACCACCTGGTGCTGCTGCCGACTCCGATTCTCAGGAGCGTGGGTGAGCGGATGATGCTGGGCATGATGCAGACGCTCGCCATCTGGCCGGTGCGGCTCTGGAAGGTCCCTGATCCGCGTGCCCCGGATGCAATCGGTGTGGGCTGCTTTAACCTGCTGCGTCGTGAGGCGTATGAAGGGATCGGCGGTTTTGCTGCGATGCGCATGGAGGTGCTCGAAGACCTGCGGCTAGGTTACCTGGTCAAGCACCATGGCTTTCGCCAGCGAGTGGTCTTTGGCACAGGGCTGCTGTGCCTGCACTGGGCCTCCGGCGCTATCGGCATTGTGCATGGGCTGACCAAGAACTTCTTTGCGATGTGCCGTTATCAGCCATTGATGATGGCGGGCGCGATCGGCGGAACAGCTGCGATGACGCTCGTCCCGGTGGCCGGGCTGTTCTGGGGACCAACGCTTTTCCCTTCGCTGCTCATCATGCTGGTACTGGCGGGCCTTTACCTGCGCAACACGGAGCGGACGGGCATCTCGGCAGGCTACCTGCTGCTCTTCCCGGTGGCCAGCTGTCTTTTTCTGTACGGTATGGCCCGCTCGGCGATCGTGACGCTGTCGCATGGCGGCGTGAGCTGGCGCGGGACCTTTTACCCGCTCGACGAACTACGCCGACGGGCCGGACCGCTGCGGTAAAGATCAATGCGTGTTGCTCAGGAAGGCGCTGGTGCTCTTATGCCGATGGGCGGTCAGGGCCGGGTCCTTGAAAGCGGTGTTCCCGCTGTCGGCGGAAAAGCCGGCCATGAGAGCGGGGTTTGGACGAAATTTTTCGGGACCGTCCTTGAATTGGCGTGCCTGGCTTAGAACGATCACGGACTGGCCGTGCATGGCATGCACGACGCCGCGAATGTGGATGTCCTGGTCTCGATAGCCTTCGAGCTCGCCCACCTGCCTGCGATCCACCGGCAGGCTGACCACCGTAAAGTGGCAGGCAGTGTCGGCTACTTCCGGCTTACATACGTCCAGGTAACGGGTACCGTCCGATGAACTGACTACGTCGTAGACATGCGCGTTGACGCATACGTCCTTTTCCGCGTGCTCGATCACCTCGTCGGGACTCAAGCATGGTCGCGAGGCAAACGCGAGCGGGGAAAAGGCAAACAGCAATAGCAGGACATAGCGCATGGCGGATCCTTCTCGAGGAAACTTGGGGAGTTGTGCCTAGAGTAGGTGCATCGTACGCGGACACCAAGAGTACCGAGGTGATAGCGAGCGGAACAAACCGCTTGACATGACAGGCGCGCCTCGCGATTTTGCGCTTGGTGACGGTGCCTAGTGGACCTCGACCAGCTGTTCCACAGGAGCCGCAGCAGCGCCATAGTGGCTACGCACGTACTCGTTCAGGATGACCTGGAACTCCTCGACGATGTGGTCGCCCTTGAGGGTGGTCGCGAGCCGTCCATCAACGTAGACTGGCGCCTTAGGGTCCTCGGCAGTGCCAGGCAGCGAGATGCCGATGTTCGCGTGCTTGGACTCGCCGGGACCGTTGACGATGCAGCCCATCACAGCGAGCTTCATCTCTTCGACGCCCGGGTACTGCTTGCTCCAGACAGGCATGGATTCGCGGAGATAGTCCTGGATGCGCTCGGCGAGCGTCTGGAAAAAGGTTGAGGTCGTGCGGCCGCAGCCGGGGCAGGCGGTCACCTGCGGGTTGAAGCTGCGGATGGAGAGCGACTGCAGGATCTGCTGCGCGGTCTGCACTTCCTCAGTACGATCGCCGCCGGGCTTGGGAGTGAGCGAGACGCGGATCGTGTCGCCGATGCCCGAGAGCAGTAGCGGTGCCAGGCCGGCAGCGGACGCAACGATGCCCTTCATGCCCATGCCGGCTTCAGTCAGGCCCAGGTGCAGCGGGTAGTCGCAGCGGTTGGCGACCATGTGGTAGACGTCGATCAGGTCGCGCACGCCGGAAACCTTGGCGCTGAGGATGATCTGGTCATGGCGCAGGCCATAGCGCTCGGCGGCTTCGGCAGAGGAGAGCGCGGAGACGACCATCGCCTCCATCATCACGTCGCGCGCGGGCAGGGGCTCGGCCAGGCGCGAGTTCTCATCCATCATGGTCGTCAGCAACGCCTGGTCGAGCGAGCCCCAGTTGACGCCGATGCGCACCGGCTTCTGGTGCTCGACCGCGACCTCGATCATGGTGCGAAAGTTGTCGTCGTTCTTGCGGCCGATGGAGACATTGCCTGGGTTGATGCGGTACTTGGCCAACGAGCGCGCGCATGCAGGATACTTGCGCAGCAGCAGATGGCCGTTGTAGTGAAAATCGCCGACGATCGGCGTGTTGAGCCCAAGCTTGGCCAGGCCCTCAACAATGTAAGGCATGGCCTGCGCGGCGTCGTCGTTGTTGACCGTCACACGCACCAGTTCCGAGCCTGCAGCGGCAAGCGCGGCGATCTGCTCGATCGAGCTCTGGACGTCCGCTGTGTCGGTGTTGGTCATGGACTGCACGACTACGGGCGAATCGGAACCGACGCGCACATGGCCAACCATGGCGGTGACTGTCTTTCTGCGCTGGATTTCAGGCATACATTCCTCACCCTAGAGTTTATCAGGGTGGCTAGAGGCAGACCTCTCACGCCCGAGCGAAGCTGCGAAGGTTACCGTATAGAATGACAACGAAGGTTTGCCGCGGAGGGAAGCCATGCCAGACGAACAGCCCCTGACCCGTACAGAAATGGTTACTTTACTCATGGATTTCAAACGGGAGCTCAAGCAGGAGCTTAAGCAGGATCTCAAGCAGGATCTCAAGCAGGATATGGAGGACCAAAAGCAGGAAATATTTGAAAGAATCGACGCCGCCGAATTGCGTGGTCGAGAGCACACGGAGAGAATCGAGACTCGCCTGCTGACCGCATTTCATAACTGGGCTACTCCGGTCAATCATCGGCTCCGCAAGCTTGAAAACTCCGACAGCGGAGTCCTCGAGCGGCTCGCTTCTGTGGAGGAGCGGCTGACATACCTGGAACTCAAGCACTAACCTTCTCGCAAGCACAATCGGAAAGAAAGCAGACATTGGCATCGACTGTTGCGACCTTCCCATTGACCTTCCAGCAGCTGCTCTTTCGCCTGCAGAGCTTTTGGAGCGAGCGCGGCTGCGTGCTGCAGCAGCCTTTCGATATAGAAGTAGGCGCGGGCACGATGTCGCCTGAGACGTTTCTGCGCGTGCTGGGGCCGAAACCGGTCGCGCTTGCCTATGCGCAACCCTCGCGGCGCCCGGCCGATGGACGCTACGGTGAAAACCCAAACCGGTTGTACAAGCACACCCAATTTCAGGTCATCCTCAAGCCGCCGCCGGGGGATGTGCAGGACGTTTACCTAGCATCGCTGACAGCGATCGGTATCGATTTGCGGGAGCACGACCTGAAGTTTGAAGAGGATAATTGGGAGTGGCCGGTGGGTGGCGCGTGGGGTGTGGGCTGGCAGGTGATGCTCGACGGATTGGAGATCACGCAGTTTACGTATTTTCAGCAATGCGGCGGCATGGACCTGGACCCGATCACGGGTGAGATTACATACGGCCTGGAGCGGATCGCGGCGTTTTTGCAGGATGTGGACTCGATTTACGACATTGTGTGGGCGCGCGATCCAAGGACAGGTCATGCTGTGACGTATGGAGATATGCGGCTGGAAGAGGAGCTGCAGTTATCGGTCTACTCGTTTGAGGCGGCAGAGGTCGATAAGCTATGGCAGCACCTGAACCTGTACGAGTCCGAGTGCGCTACGCTGCTTGCCGCTTTCAATGATGCGGAGAAGAAGGCCGGGCGCCAGCAGCAGCATCACGACGAACTAATGCATGACGGCGCGGCGGCTCCGGCGAGCGAGATAAGTGTGGCGCGCCTGCCGGTGCTCGGCGCTTATGAGCTGTGCCTTAAATGCTCACACATATTCAACCTGCTGGATGCGCGGGGAGCGATTTCTGTAACCGAGCGCGTGGCGGTGATGGCGCGTATTCGCACGCTTGTGGTGGGTGTGGCACGGGCCTATGCGGCGCAGCATAAGAACGGTTGAGAAAGCAGAGCATGGCTGAAGTACTTCTTGAGATTGGCTTGGAAGAGATACCCGCACGCATGATTGCTACTGCCCAAGCGGAGCTGTCAAGTCGCGTACAAGACTTAGTCACGCGCGAGCGGCTGATAGATGGTGCGCTTATAGTCCGAAGTTACTCGACACCGCGGCGGCTGGCTGTGCATGTGAGTGGCGTGGCCGCCGCGCAGGCGGATACAGAAGAGACGATGACCGGACCGGCGTGGTCGATCGCCTTCAAGGATGGCGGGCCTACGCCTGCCGCGCACGCGTTTGCGAAGAAGGCCGGCGTTGCGGTTGAAGCGCTCGAGAAGGTGATAACGCCGAAGGGGGAGTATGTTTCGGCGGTAGCACATCGCGCGGGTCGTGCTGCGGCTGAGGTGCTTGTGGCTGAGCTGCCGACCGAGATTGGCGCGATTGCATGGCCGAAGAATATGTACTGGCGCGCGGGCAAGCCAGAGCGGTATGTGCGGCCGGTCAAGTGGCTGCTTGCGCTGATCGATCATGCGATTTTGCCGGTATCGTTTGCGGGGGTACACGCGGGTAATCTTACCTACGGCCATCGCATCCTGCATGGCGCGCATGCGGTGACGATCAATCATCCGGGCGAGTATCTGCAGGCGCTTGAGATTGCACAAGTTATGGCCGATGTCGATACACGGCGGCATACGATTCGCAAGGCTCTTGATTATGCCACACGCACGGTTACAGACGCGCGCTGGCGCGAGGACGAGCCGCTGATCGAAACTGTTGTGCACCTGACGGAGTGGCCGTCCGTTGTGTTGGGAAGTTTTGAGCCTGAGTATCTTGCGCTGCCTGAAGAGGTGCTGGTCACTGTCATGCGCGACCACCAGAAGTACTTTGCCGTCGAAGATGCAGGCGGCAGGCTGGCGCCCTACTTTCTGGCTGTGCTCAATACCGAGGCAGATGCAGCAGGTGTGATCCGGCACGGAAACGAGCGCGTACTGCGCGCCCGCTTTAACGATGCGCGCTTCTTCTGGAATTTCGATCGTAAGATATCGCTCGAGGATCGTCTCGAACGACTCAAGACCGTCACCTTCCAAAAAGATCTTGGTAACTACTATCAAAAGACCGAGCGTACGGCATCAATCGCACGCGCGCTGTTAGTGCTCGTGCCTGATGGCGTGGCCGACGCTGGTGCGCTTGATCAAGCGATCAGATTCGCGAAGGTCGACCTTACTACCGAGTTAGTCAAGGAGTTTACCGAGTTACAAGGGATTGTAGGAGGCCTGTACGCGCGTGCCGCCGGCGAGAGTGAGAAAGTAGTCGCAGCTATTCATTCGCAGTACCAGCCATCTGCCATCACTGACCCAATCCCTTCAACCATCGAGGGCTGCTTACTTGGGCTGGCAGACCGCATGGGCACCATCGTCGATATGTTTGCGCTCGGCTTCGCCCCAACAGGCTCAAAGGATCCATACGCTCTGCGACGCGCGGCTAATGCAGTGGTCAGCATCCTTGCGCAGTCTGCACTGCCCATTCGCCTGTCGAGCCTCATCCAAGCCGGCCTTGAGAATGCCATAACCGATGAGACGAATAGGTGCGAGACAACTATTGCCACCTTCTTCCGCGAGCGTGTCGAGTTCTATCTCCGCGAGATAGCTGGCATCAGCTTCGACGTAGTAAATGCGGTAACTGCTGCGGAAGCGGACGATGTTGCCGGCACCCTCGCGCGTGCTCAGGCTGTGGAGCTAGTGCGCAGCACAGACGACTTTCGCGCGATCTCTGCGGCATTCAAACGCAGCAAAAATATCCTCCTTCAGGCGGCCGAGAAGCAGCTGCTCCCCTATGACGCTGAAGTAGACGCATCGCTCTTGAGCGATCCCGCAGAGCAGTCACTGCACAATGCCGCGCTACAACTTATCCCTATGGTGGAAGCATTGCGCTCGCGACGAGACTATGCAGCCGCGCTCGAACGAATCGCCACATTGAGGCCCCATGTCGATCTCTTCTTTGAGCGCGTCATGGTCATGGTCGAAGACCAAGTCACACGCACAAACCGCCTCTCGCTTCTCGCGCTTGTGATAAGCGAGTTTTCAAAGATTGCTGATTTTTCTGAAATCATTCCTGCGGGAGCATAATGAATCACCTGAAATGCCACCTAGCTATTCTCTCTCTCCTGATAAACGTCGTGATAAGTGCCCGCGCAGCGGAGTTGCCACCCGTCCAGTTAGCACAACTCGGCAACTTCAAGCTCGAAAGCGGCGCTACGATCCAGGACTGCAAGCTTGGTTACCGCATCTTTGGCAAGCTCAACGCCGATAAGTCGAACGCCATTCTCTTTCCAACCTGGTTTACCGGACATAGCGGCGATATCGGCGCAGACATTGGTCTCGGCAGGATTGTCGATGATAGGAAATACTTTATCATTGCTGTTGATGCACTCGGCGACGGGGTCTCATGTTCGCCGTCAAATAGCGTGACTCAGCATGGCATTGTGTTTCCTAAGTTCACCATTCATGACATGGTGGAGGCCGAGCATCGGCTGGTTACAGAAACGCTGCACCTAACGCACCTGCATGCCGTGATGGGTATCTCTATGGGCGGCATGCAGACTTTCGAATGGGTTGTCAGTTTTCCAGAGATGATGGATTTAGCAGTTCCGATCGTCGGCACTCCGCAGCAGAGTTCCTACGATTTGCTGCTTTGGAACGCGGAGAAGGTCGCGCTTGAGGCTGACCCAGGTTGGCAGGGTGGACATTACACACACAATCCGGCGTTGCCTATGGTCTCCTATCTGCACGAGATGAATCTTTCTACGCCCAAGTTTCGCGTCGATCACACCACGCGCGAGCAGTTTGCCCAGTACTTTCATTACATCAGCACAGACAATCACATCGGCTTTGATGCCAACGATTATTTATGGCAGCTGGGCGCGATGATCCAGCATGACATCGCGCATGGCGGCACGCTCTATGCGGCTGCTGCAAAGGTAAAGGCGAAAATGCTGATTGTAAATGCGCGGCAGGACCACATGGTCGATCCGCTGCCTGCGCTGGGGTTTGCGCAGCTTATTCATGCACAAACGCTTGTGCTCGAGTCTGACTGCGGGCACATGTCGCCAGGATGCGAGATTACGGCACTTAGTCCGGTAATCGATCGCTTTCTTGCGCAGCGCTAAACTTGCGGTCACCCGTCGCATTCGGCGAAGGTAAGGTGCTGTGCGGTGCTGCCTGTCTCGCGCTTCCACTGCTCAAAGAGTCTGCCGTAGCTGAGGGTAAGCAGAGCCTCAGGGGCCAGGCCAAGACGGCCCGCGATCTCGTCGATCCATGCTTCAGGGCCCTCAAGCTCGGCAAAAGTACCGATTGGGGTCCGGTCAACAACGCAGTGGCCGGTGGCATCGGCGTACTCGGTACGCCACTTTTCGTAAATGAAACTCTGATGAAATCCGAGTGCGCTAAAAATCGTCGAGAGCGCTTCGCCATTGCTCACCTCGATCTCTGTTTCGACGCGGTGCTTGTGGCGTTCAGACGGATCGTGGTTGGCAGGCAGGCACTTATGCGTGAGAATCCAGCGCTCGCCATATTGGCGAATGCGCAGCACTGCTTTTACATCGCGCAAGGTATGCTCGGGCGTGTCAAAGAGCGTGTTGCGTTCGAGGGTGCTGGGCGTAAGTTCGCGAAAGCCGATGGCCAGCAGCTGTGCGCACAGCGCATCCGGATCGCCGACAACGAATTTCACTTCGACTTCGACCGGGCTCATGCATCTAGGGTATCGCGGCGGCCGCTGTTGCGAACGCATGGATAATGAATGGATGCCAACATTGCAGCTCTTCGCGAATGCCGGATCGCCAGTCGCCACCGACAGCGGCAACCAAGCCCACGGGCATGCTGATTTAGAGCGTGCGGCCGAGGTGCTGCGCAGCGGCGGGACGGTTGCTTTTGCGACGGAGACGGTTTACGGGCTGGGCGCAAACGCGCTTGACGCCAGCGCGGTGGCGAAGATATTTGTGGCCAAGCAGCGTCCGGCCTGGGATCCGCTGATCGTGCACGTCGCCGATGAGGCGATGCTGGCGCAGGTGGCGGCCTCTATCCCAGCGTCGGCGCGGGTGTTGATAAAGCATTTCTGGCCCGGACCGCTCACCTTGATAGTGCCACGACATCCGAGCCTGCCGGCTGCAGTGACGGCAGGTCGGAACAAGGTCGGCGTGCGCATGCCGGCACATCCAGTTGCGCGCGCACTTATCCGAGCGGCAGGCCTGCCTCTGGCTGCGCCGAGCGCCAACACGTTTGGCCACGTAAGCCCGACTACCGCGGCGCATGTTGCAGCCGATCTTGACGGACGCATCGACGCGATTCTCGACTCGGGTGAGACCACGCTGGGGCTGGAGTCCACGGTGGTCGATACGTGCCAAGACCCATGCATGCTTTATCGCCCGGGCGCAATTACGCTCGAGCAACTGCGAGAAGCCTGGCCGGCGGTTAAGGTCTATCTCGACCAGCCAGAGAGTCATGCGGGCGAAGGCGAACGGGACCATGCGTCGCTTGCCTCACCAGGGCTAAGCATGCGCCACTACGCGCCGCACGCACGACTGGTGCTGGTGGATGGTGATGATCTGGAAAAAGGATTAACGCAATCGTTGGAGCACGCGCGTGCAGTAGGCCAGAGCGCCGGAGTGATGCTGCCTGACAAGTTTGGTGCGGCAGCGGTGCTCGCGACGGCGGTGTTCGCGTGGGGGCCCTGGAGCGATCTATCCATGCTGGCGCAACGGCTCTTTGCAGGGCTGCGGACGCTTGACGATCAAGGAGTGCAGGTCATCGTTTGTCCGCTGCCTGATGCGCAAGGCATTGGTGTAGCCATTATCGATCGGCTTCGCAAGGCGGCTCGCCGTGCTTGAATCAGGTGCAGGCTTCTAACTTCCCGACGCAGGCATAACTCCGTGTGGCCGTACATCAGACGCCTTGTAGAGATACTTGATGCTGGACTTATAGATCATGGTGCGCGTTGTATGCCGCACCTTGATAACATGCAGGTCGCACCACTCGATCGTACCTTCGATTGACTCACCATCATCAAGCACAAAGACCATAAGTGTCTGCGCCTGCATCTGCTTCTGGAAGTAAAGCAGTTCTGCGTGGCTGCCGTGTTGCTGCTGCGCTGCGATGCCGGGGTTCTGATGGGTGAGCAGGGATGCAGGCTGACGGCGCGCCTGCTTACGGCTGCCTGGGGCTGTTTCAGGCAGACGGGGGCGGACTAGTTTTCGCGGACCGGTGCCTGGGGATGCAGGTGTCTCGGCAAGGTCCAAGGGGGGAGCGCTGACTGGGCTTGTCATCGTGAGTCCATGGATGCGATTTACCTCTCGCAGGGTTCACTTAATAGGTGCAGCTAAGTTCGTTTTACAAAAAGTTATAAGTGAAAGCCATGCGTAACATACCTTGTGGCCGCGCCACTAAGAAGAGCCTGTCTACCATGGTGCCTTGAAAGAATGTGTGCGGTCATCCTAGCGCAGCCGTACCAGAGAATCTAGGAAGAAATCGAGAGATTCGTTCAAGTCTCAAGGCTTGTACTCGGCTAGGTGAGCCAGTTTGCTTCAGACAAGGACATGGCGAAGGAATCAAGTGAAAGCGAGCGCAGCAAGTTTCGGCGCATGCCGGACTCAACCTGGTGCAGGCTGCGAGCTGTGGCTTCCATCCAGGAGAAGCTAAGACCCTGCGCTAGGCGCTCGAGTTCGGCTTCCAGATCGAGGTTTCGTATGAGCCTCGGTTGGCCGGCTTGCAGCAGGAGCAGGTCTTCCAGCAGTCCGGTAAAGGCGGAGAGCAGCCGCTCGGTCTTCTGCTGGCCATCGGCGCCGGCGCGGTAGGTATCGGTCATGCGGAAGAGAGTGCTGTAGTCGGGGTCGCGGTCGAGTCCGCTTCCGCGCAAAAGCGTGAGTGCTTCCTGTCGGTCGGTGAGGTACTGTTCCAGGTCGAAGCCAAGGGCTCGCCCTGCGGCGCCCTGCGCCAGGCGTGCAACGAGGGCGCGCTGCGCAGGCTTGAGCTCGGGGCGGCGGTTGGTGACGAGCACTTCAAGCTCATCGGGTGACAGGGTACCAAGAGTGAAGACGGCGGCGCGCGAGCGGATGGTTGGCAGCAGCTCCTGTGGGTTGGTGGTTAAGAGCATCAGGGTGGCGTGCAGGGGTGGCTCTTCAAGGACCTTCAGCAGGGAATTGGCCGCTTCCTTCATAAAGGCGCCGCTGGTAAAGATGTAGAACGCGCGGGTGGCCTCGGCGGGCATGCGGTAGACCTCGCGGATAACGGTGCGGACCTGGCCGAGCTTGATGAGCAACTGCGGTGGGTCGGGCGGCACGATCAGCACGTCGGGGTGGGTCTGGATGAGTATGCGGGTTTCTTTTTTGTCCACCTCGCGGAGCTCTTCGCGGGCCGCGACGGCTTCGGAGACGCGTGCGTCTCGCGGAGCAGAGGCGGCAATACGGGTGCAGTTGCGGCAGATGCCGCAGAAATCGGGAAGGCTGCCGTTGATGATCGGGGCGTCAAGGCAGTTGGCGGCCTGGGCGAGCATGAGCGACAGGGTGTATTTGCCGGAGCCGCGCGGACCGGTGAGAATTATCGTGTGAGGCAAGCGGCCTGCGCCGAGGCTTTCGCGGAGCAAGCCGATGGTGTTGGTATTGCCGAGGAAGTCCGCGAAGGGCATGGGGTGAGTTTATCGTGAGCCGCAGTGAAAACCTTCTCGATGCTTGATTGCTAAACCTCTGACAGCTCTGCAAGCTCTAAAACTTATGAAACATGAAAAATGCTCCACCTATGAGGCAGGAAAACGCAGCAAAGTGGTTCCAGTGAAGTCGATCGCCGAAGTAGAACACGCTGAAGACCCCGAAGACGCTCAAGGTAATGACCTCCTTCATGACCTTCAACTGGTCTGGTGAAAAGGTCCGCGCTCCAATCCGGTTGGCGGGTACCTGAAGGCAGTATTCAAACAGGGCGATCGACCAGCTGATCAGGATTACCTTCCATAACGCTACTTCTTTGTATTTCAGATGCCCGTACCACGCGAAAGTCATAAAGATGTTTGAGCCGGTAAGGAGCAGGACAGTGCGCATCTCCCATTAGATGCCATCGTCAACTTAGCAAGGTGGGTGCACACTGACCCACCACCACGGTTTCGTTCCTTGCGATTCCGGCCTATGATCGCGATGACAACGGCTATTCGCCCCACGCTGATTACGCCTGCTGTTGCTGCATCTGCTGGATCTCGAGCAGCGGCGAGGCCGGCTGGGGCGGCTCTTGCGCTTTCTCGACCATGATCGACCAATCTTCTGGGATGGGCATGTCCTGGTCGAGCGCGGGTGGCTCGTCAAAGGCGTCGACCTTGACCGCAACGTAGAGCTCGCTTTTGGTGCGTCCGCGGTAGATGCCGTGGGTCGGCGGTACGTCGGCGTAGTCGCGACCCAGTGCGGTGCGGATGTGCCGCTCATGGGCTAGCAGGTTGTTGGTTGGGTCGAAGCCGACCCAGCCCAGATCCGGAAGAAAGACCTCGCTCCAGGCGTGCGTTGCGTTAGTGGTCGAGCGGTCAAGCTCATGCTCGCGCTGGTAGAGGTAGCCGCTCACATAGCGGCACGGAATGCCGACTGTGCGAACAAGCGCGATCATGGTGTGCGCAAAGTCCTGGCAGACGCCTTCGCGCTTTTCGATGGCCTCGTCGATGGGTGAGTCGACGTTGGTCGCTTTCGGTACGTACTTGAAGTAGTCAAAGAGGCTCTGGTTCAGCTCGCGGACCAGCATCAAGGGGTCGTCGCGGCGGGTGACGTTGAGATGCTTTGCGAGTTCGAGCAGCGCGGCGGTGGGCTTGGCGAAGTCGCTTGGGAGCAGCATCTCCCAGTAATCGCCTTCGGCGACGAGGGCGTCGAGCTCGGTCCATGCCGAGGGTGCGAGGAAGTGAGGCACGTCGGAGAGCGGCTGCTGCTCGACGAGCGACTCGGCGATGATCACCAGCTGCGAGTGCTCGCCGGGAATATCGAAGTGCTGGACCTGGTTGCCGAGGTGGTCGCGGTAGGAGAAGACGCGGCAGCGCGGGCTCACAGATAGCGAGAAGGACAGGCAGCGTTGATTGGAGTCCGAGCGCGGGTGCATGCGCGTTTCCATCACGCTTTCGCTGACCGACTTTGCGTAAACGAATTTTGTCAGGTGCCGAACCGAGTAGAACTTCATCTGACCGTCCTTTGCGGAGCTGCTGCCGGCGATCGCACTGGCATCGAGGCGTGCTGGACGACGAAACGGCTGAGTCACATCGCCAACGCAGTCTGGACCGAGTAGTGGATGTAGTCCCGGTAGAGCAAAGTATGGATGCGGCGGCACTGCTGCGAAATATCCTGCAGATATTGCTCGACCCCTTGCGCCATGACCTCCGAGATGTCGCCGAAGTTGAGCGAGGCCTGCAGGCGGCCGGAGACCCGGCTCAACTCCTCGGCGGCCATTCGTCCGCTCTCCTGCTGTAGGGCTAGGAGCGCCCAACGGAGCTGGTCAACCGAGTAGCGGACAGAGTGGGGGAACTCCTTGTTGAGCAGCAGAAATTCGAGAATTTGCGGCTGGGTCAAGTCAGCGGTGTAGACGTTGCAGTACGCCTCGAAGGCAGAGCAGCAGCGTAACAGGCCGATCCACTCCAGGAACTGGAGCGAACCAGCGATTTCGGCTGGGCCATCATGAGGGGTCTCAAGCTCGAAGACGCCCAGCAGGGTCGCGATCGAGGAGGCGCGCTCGACCGAGCGCCCAACCTGGATGAACTGCCAGCCTTCGCCGTGGCTCATGGTGGTATTAGTTACACCTTCAAAGAGGTGCAGCCCGTCGAGGGTGGCGGCGAAGAAGTCTTCAAGCCGGCCGGTACCTTGCTGGCTTTTCTCAATGACGCGGTGGTACATACGGTTAAGCTGCTGCCACTGCTCGGAGCTGATCTCCTCGCGGACCTGCCGCGCGTTTTCGCGTGCCGCAGCGATGCAGGCAGTAATGGAGGCAGGGATGTCGGCATCGTAGGTGAGGGCGCGAACAAGCGAGTAGAAGTCGCCATTCCACTCGAGGCCGGTTGGATTGCCGAGGGCGGCGAGGGCACGGGTCCAAATGCCTTCTTCGCTGGTGCTTGAAGGGTCGAGCGTCATGCTGAAGTTGACGTCAAGCACGCGGACGGTGTGCTCGGCGCGTTCGAGATAGCGGCTCATCCAGTAGAGACTGTCGGCTACGCGCGAGAGCATACGGCCTCCTCTAAGCAGCAATCAATCATGCAGCACCCAGGTATCCTTGCTGCCGCCGCCTTGCGATGAGTTGACCACCAGCGAACCCTTACGAAGGGCGACGCGGGTGAGGCCGCCGGGCACGACCGTGACCTTGTCGCCGTACAGGATATAGGGGCGGAGGTCGACGTGGCGCGGCTCGATCGAGGAGTTGGTGGCGTCGCCCATCAGGCAGGGCGAGCGCGAAAACTCGAGCGTCGGCTGGGCGATGTAGTTACGCGGGTTGGCCTCGATGCGCCCGGCGAAGTCGGCCTGCTCTTCCTTGGATGAGTGCGGACCGATAAGCATGCCGTAGCCGCCCGACTCGCCGACCGCCTTGATGACCAGCTTGTCCATGTTCGCGAGAACGTGCCGGCGCTGGACTGGGTCGCTCAGCAGAAAGGTTTCCACATTTGGCAGGATGGGGTCTTCCTTGAGGTAGTAGCGAATGATCGCCGGTACGTAGGCGTAGAGCGCTTTATCGTCGGCCAAGCCGGTGCCAAATGCGTTCGCGAGTGTCACATTGCCGGCGCGGTAGGCGTTGAAGAGGCCTGCAACGCCGAGGATTGAGTCGGCGCGGAACGCCAGCGGGTCAATAAAGTCATCGTCAACGCGGCGGTAGATCACGTCGACCCGCTTGAGGCCGCCGGTAGTGCGCATGTAGACGATGTTGTCGTGGATGACGAGGTCGCGACCCTCGACGAGTTCGACGCCCATCTGCCGGGCCAGGAAGGTGTGCTCGAAGTAGGCCGAGTTGTAGACCCCCGGGGTGAGCACGACGATCGTCGGCTCAGGCCGGCCCTCGGGCGCGAGCGAGCGCAGGGAAGAGAGCAGCACCTGAGGGTAGTGCTCGATCGGCCGCACACCATACTCGCGAAAGATGTTCGGGAAGGTCCGCTTCATCACGCGACGGCTGGTGAGCATGTAGCTGACTCCGCTGGGCACGCGGAGATTGTCTTCAAGGACGCAAAAACCACCGTCGTTCAGGCGCAACAGGTCAGTGCCAGTGACGGCAATGTAGACGTTGCGCGGGACTTGCAACCCGCGCATCTCGCGGCGAAACTGCGGGCAGCTGTAGACCAGCTCACGGGGAACGAAACCGTCAGCGAGGATCTTGCCGTCGTTGTAGACGTCGCGCAGGAAAAGGTTGAGCGCGGTGATGCGCTGGATGAGGCCGCGCTCGATCACATCCCACTCAGCGCCGGTGATGATGCGCGGGAGCATGTCATATGGAAAGATACGCTCGGTGCCTTCCTTCTTCCCGTAGACGGTGAAGGTGATGCCCTGGGTCAGGAAGCTCATGTCAGCCGAGTGCTTGCGGCGCATGAGCTCTTCCTGGGGTAGATCGGTAAAGGTCTGCAGCAGAAGCTTGTAGTGCTCACGAATTCCTCCGTCCGGCTCAAACATCTCGTCGAAGGCGTGATCAAGAAAGTAGTCGCGGAGAAAGCCGCTCTCAAAGCGGCCGGTTAGCGCGGCCGGGCTCCCTAAACCGGTAACAGAATCGGTCAAGGTTGGACCTCCGCTGGGGCCGGGGTGGGCTCGGAGGAATCGGCTACAGGACCGTACTCGTCCAACCAGGCCGAGACTACGTGGAAGTGCCGCAAATTGGCAATGCCGAAGGAAGTGGTAAGCGCTACGTCGGATGCATCGCGGCCAGTGGCCATGAGCACGCGGCCGAGCCGCCGCGCGTTGTGGCGCGCATCGCAGGTCCACCAGCGGTCACCGAGGTAGACCTCAAACCAGGCGCTGAAGTCCATAGCGCTGGCCGAGGGCGGGACACCGAAGTCGCCCAGGTAGCCAGTCGCATAGCGGGCGGGAATGTTGAGCGCCCGGCAGAAGGTGATAGCCAGGTGCTGGAAGTCACGGCAGACTCCGGCACGTTCGGTGTAGACGTCGAGCGCGGTCTTGGTCGAGCGAGCGTGGTGATAACCGAACTGCACGATGCGGTACACGTGACCGATGACGGACTGCACGCGCTCCCAGCCGGGCTTGAGGTGGCCAAAGAGGTCAAGCGCGACGGGCGAGAGCAGATCGACCTCGCAGTAGCGGCTGTTGAGCAGGAATTGGAGTACGTCGTTGGGCAGGTCCTGCACGGGGATCTCTTTCGCCGAGGGATCGATCTGGTCGAGCTCATTCAAGCCCTGGACGAGCGTGGAGCAGGAGAGCCGCAGCATGCCGGCGGGCGCGTAAAGGCGCGAGCAGCGGTTGCCGAAGCTGTCGATGTAGCTGGCTACGGGTATGGACGGCTCTACCTGCATCTCGTCCGGCTCCAGCAGGTCCTTGTTCCGGCTTGGGTGTACGTGCAGCAGGGCGATGAGGGCAGTAGGGGCGGGGAGTTCAAAACGTAGGTCGTATCCAAGGCGAATGAGCATCAAGGCTCCCGATCTCCGCGACTGAGGCGCGCGGCTGCTCATTATTAATTGCATTGGCGCCGAAGGCTACCCGTTTCTCCGCGGTGCTCCGGGCTCTGGGGCTAAAGCAGTTCTCCTGAAAGATGCAGAGACAAGCGACCGTCTCTGCGGCCCTTATTTAAATAAAAGCCGCTGCTAGAGTAAGTCGGCGTTCGACGAGCAACAGGGGAACTGTACTATTGTTAAGAATTTAATACACGCCCGCTTTTGGCAAGATGCTTTTCTCGCATTTCTTGTGTATAGACGCCGGATGGCTGGTCGCTATCTACCGGATGGCATTTACAACAGCAGAGCCCGCGCACGATGACAATCCTGAGACACACGAAAAAGCTTGCCAAAGGTGTTGGTGGAGTTTCAGTATCGGGAACAGGTGGCGCTCACGAGTGCTTTGGCGCGCTAAGCGTTGCTCAGGGGCTGATCGACGAGTTGCCGTGCTCAGTGCGGGCAGCTTCTCTTGCAGCGTAATGGGTTCCGCAGATTCGTGGTGCAAGCATGTCTCATACTCAACAGGCAGCCTTCAAGCTTCTGTGCATTACCGGTCTAGTACTTCTGTGCGGCTTTCAACTGGAAGCGCAGACAGTCAGCGTGGCACACACTTCTTCGTCCGAAATCCGCACTGAGAGTGGAGCGGATGTTACGCCCGAGGTGCGCGGCGACTTGCTGATGGCTCGAGGTCAGTACGCGGCCGCGATCGATGCTTACCAGCAAGTGCGATTGTGGACAGCGGTCACGTGGAATAAGATCGGCGTGGCCTACCACCATCTGTTTGCTCTTGATGAAGCCATGAAGGATTACAAGATGGCTGTCAAGCTCGACCCGCACTATGCGGGGGCCTACAACAACCTGGGCGCCGTCTACCATGGCAAACGTGAGTTTGCCCTTGCCGTAAAAGCCTACAAGCGCTCTCTCAAGTATCAGCCTCATGCGGCCGTCACTTACTGCAATCTTGCCACGACCTACTTCGCCGAGTCGAAGTACAAGAAGGGCGCAGAGGCCTACCAGGAAGCTTTAAAGCTCAACCCGGACGTTTTGAACGCTGACCGGCGAGACCAGATAGAGGAGAGCAGTACGCGGGAACAGCGCATGGCGTTTTCTTTCTACCTGGCGGAACTCTACGCCAGCATAGGCAAGAAAGACGAAGCGCTCGCCTCGCTTCGCAAGGCGTTCTCAAACGGCTTTAGCGATCGTAAACGGCTCATGGAGGACAAGGAACTTGCGGAGCTTCGCAGGACGCCCGAGTTCCAAGAGCTGGTGAGCGAAGTGCAGCTGCAGTAGGCGCTTGAAGACTATTTGGCGAAGACCTGCGACATCAGCTTCGACTCCAGCTTGTCTAACTGCTGGAGCGTATGCTCGACGGCTGGACGATCTTCAAGCGCCGCTACGTTCAGCGCTCCCTTGAGCCGGAGAGCTGTTTCACGCATGAGTATTTCGGCGTCTTTGACCTTCTTGGTGTCGTGCGCCAGCCCTGAGTCGAGCAGCCCGGCATAGCGCTCCACGCTGGCTAGGGTGGCGGCGGCGTCACCCGGCTCTCCCGCAGCCAGCTGGTGGCTGGCGATCTCGCTCATGCCGCGCATCAGCTCAGCATACAGGAAGCACTGGTCGCGTACCGCGGCCCGTTCTGCCTTGCCCTGTAGCGTGCTGATAGCCTGAAGGTCGAATGGGCGGTCGGAAGAAGCAAGCAGACGAGCAGAGGGCAAGAGCGTGAGGGTGGCGAGTGCGGCAGCGTAGTAACGCATGGAAGGTCATCTCCTACAAGTGCCAAGCCGTTTGCGCGCTTTGGGTCAGCGGGACAGAGTGATCAGCCGGTGCTTGGCCTGCCACTCTTCGTCGGGGAACTTGCCCCCGGCGACCGCCAGGAACTGCTTGTACATATCGACGGCGCGCTTCGTCTGATGCAGAGTATCCCACGATGTGGCAGCAAGGAAATAGGTGGCAGGCGTTTCTGTCATTACTTTTGATCGCATGGCAAGGGAGTCGAGGGTGAGCTGGGGCTGGTGGTTCTCGGATGCGGCAAAAGCCAGGCTGCTCCAGGCGTTTCCGTTTTGCGGGTCGAGCTTGGTCGCCTGCTCAAGAATCAGCACAGCATCGGCAAAACGCTGCTGTCGCACAAGATTGTCGCCGCGGGCTGCGAGCAGGGCGGCGTCAGGCGCCTGCGCGCCTGGGGTGGTCAGCAGCTCGACGTAGAGAGGGTCGGCCTTGGCTGCCCGCCCGGTCTGCGTGTCCAGATCCGCAAGCAGCCTTGCAATATTTCGTTCGTGCGGTTGCGCGGCGTGCAGGTTTTCAAGCACCGCGATCGCGTCCTGTGGCTTGTCCTCGGCTACCAGGACGTTGGCCAGCTGGCTGTTGAGCACGGGGTCGGCTGAGCTGTGGGTTAGAGCCTGGCGAAGCAGCAGCTCTGCCTCGGTGTATTTTTTCGCGGCGATCAAGAGGTGAGCGAGCCCGGTGGTCGCCTGTAGCGCAAAGTCCGTGTTGCTAGATGCTGGAGCTGCTGCAAGGACGCCCCTGTAGGCTTCTTCTGCTGTCTCGGGGTCGCCGGCTGCCTCGGCGATCTCGGCGGTGAGCAGGGTGTCGGCCGTGGTCTCGGGCGTTAGCTTGAGTGCGGCGAGCAGCGCCTGGCGTGCGGCTTCAGGGTCGCTCGCGAGCAGGAGGCGGCTAAGCGCACGATCAGCCTGGGCTTGCGCGGCCGGGGTTGGGGGGGTGGGCGTGAGGTGAGTCGCGGCTTCAAGCTGGGTGCGGGCCTCGGCTGAATCTGTCTGGGCGAGCATAAGTCCTAGAGCCAGGCGCGACTCGAATTGCTGCGGATCGATCGCGATTGCTTTGCGGTAGTAGCCCTCGGCAGCCGGCGCGTGATCTTGCGCGTCCTCAAGGTAGCCACGATCGAACAGGGCGCGCGCGTCGTTCGGGTGTGTGGAGAGGTAGGAATCGAGCAGCACTTGGGCGCCTGTGTAATCCTTCGCGTCCAGCTTTGTTTCGGCGTCAACCAGCGGCTGGGCGGTCGATTGCGCCGGGGCTGTGGAGGAGGCAGCGTCGCTGGTTCCCGGTGGTAGCGGGGCTGATTGTGCGTGTGCTCTTGGGGTAGTGTGTGCGCACACGATCGATATAGTGAGCACCGCGTATAAAAGCCGCCGGTGGGCAACAGCAATCACGCCAATACCTCGGCGGCCCGCTCCCGGCGTGCACCAAGTGCCCGCGCGAGCCATTGGCCGGTGTGCGACAGCTCACTTTGGGTGATTGCCTCCGGCGTACCCGCGACCACCAGCTGACCGCCGCCGGAACCTCCCTCAGGGCCCATGTCAATTACCCAGTCGGCTGATTTGATTACATCGAGATTATGCTCGATAACAATCAGCGACCCGCCGCCATCGAGCAGCTTGCGGAATGCACTCAGCAGCTTACTTACATCGTCAAAGTGCAGCCCCGTGGTTGGCTCGTCGAGCACGTAGAGCACGCGGCTGCCGCCTTTCTTTATCCCGCCAGTGGCGCTGCGCGCAGCGGCCAGGTGCGAGGCAAGCTTAACCCGCTGGGCTTCGCCGCCCGAGAGCGTGGTGGCTGATTGGCCGAGCCGCACATAGCCTAGGCCAACTTCATCAAGGACCGCGAGTTTGTCGACGATCTTCGGGTTGCCGGCCAGGAAGCGGAGAGCCTCTTTGACCGTCATACCCAGCAGATCGTGGATGTTCTTGTTTTTGTACTTGACTTCAAGCACGGTCGATTTGTAGCGCGTGCCGTTACATTCTTCACAAGGCAGCTCAACATCGGCGAGAAACTGCATCTCCACGGTGACCGTGCCATCACCGTCACAGACGTCGCAGCGGCCTCCCGGCACATTGAAGGAGAAATGTCCGGCAGCATAGCCGCGTCGCTCCGCCTCGGGCTGGGAGGCGTAAAGCTCGCGGATCGCGTCGAAGGCTTTGATGTAGGTGACAGGGTTCGAGCGCGGTGTGCGGCCTATCGGGTTTTGGTCGACTAGTACGATGTCGTTGAGCCGGTCGGCGTTTTTAATCTCGCGATAGCACTTGGTGGGATCTGCGCCTTCGGTCTTGCCGAGTTCCTGCGCGACCGCGCGGTAGAGTACTTCGTGCACCAGCGTGGACTTGCCTGAGCCCGAAACACCCGTAATGCAGACCAGCATGTTGAGCGGTATGTCAACGTCGATACCCTTGAGGTTGTTGGCGCGGGCGCCGCGCAGGCGCAGCCAGTCCTTGCCGGTGGGTGCAGGTGTCTCGCGTCGCGTTGCCGGAACAGAAATCGTAAGTTGTCCACTCAGATAGCGGCCGGTGATCGAGTCGGGGTTGGCCGCGACTTCGGCGACGGTGCCAGCGGCTAGCAGACGGCCGCCGTACTCGCCTGCGCCTGGACCCATGTCGAGCAGGTAGTCGGCGGACTCAATTACATCGGGATCGTGCTCGACGACAAGGATGGTGTTGCCGAGATCGCGCAGCGCATGCAGGATACGGATCAGCTTTTCAGTGTCGCGCGAGTGCAAGCCGATGGATGGCTCGTCGAGAACGTAGAGCGCGCCGACTAGCTGCGAACCGAGCGAAGTAGCGAGTTGGATGCGCTGGGCCTCGCCGCCCGAAAGTGTAGATGCGAGGCGATCGAGTGTAAGATAGTCTAGCCCGACGGCATCAAGAAAGCGTAGCCGTTGCTGGATCTCTTTGAGGATCGAGCCTGCTATCTCGGCCTGCATGGGCGTGAGCTTCATCTCTTCAAAGAGCGCGTGCGCGGCCGAGATGGTGAGCGCGGCTGCCTCGCAGATATTTACGCTGGCCAGGCGCACTGCGCGTGCTTCCGCACACAGTCGCTGACCCTTGCACTCCGGGCAGCGCGCGTAGCCGCGATACTTGGATAACATCACGCGAACGTGAAGCTTGTATTTCTTGGTGTCCATGAGCGAGAAGAAGCCGTGCACGCCGAGGAACGATCCCTGCCCATCAAGGATGAACTGCTGCTGGTCTGGCGTAAGGTCGTGCCAGGCGATGTTGGTCGGGATGTTGTGCACCTTGGCTACCCGCTTGAGATCGGCCTGATAGGTGCGGTACTTCGGACGCATGAAAGGATCGATCGCGCCTTGATCGATCGACTTTGACTTATCGGGGATGATAAGGTCCAGATCGAAATCGATGGTGTTGCCGAAACCCTGGCAGCGCGGGCAGGCGCCGAACGGATTATTGAAGGAGAAGAGGCGCGGTTCAGGGTCGGTATAAGTACGGTGGCAGGTCTTGCACTCGAAGGCTGTTGAAAAACGCAGGCGATCGCGGGGGCCTAAGTCCGGTAAGGCGCTGCTGCGCGGCACTAGCTCGAACAGTATTTCCCCGCACTCGCGATAGCCGATCTCAACTGCATCGACGACGCGGGCGCGGCTTTCTAGTGAAAGCGCAATGCGATCGACGAGCACGTAGAGGGGCAGCGCAAAATTGATCTCGAGCAGAGACTCGGGCGTCGAGAATTCGTATATAGTGCCGTCCTGGTAGAGGCGGTTGAAACCACGTCCGCGCAGGTCGATCAGGCGCTCGCGCATCTCGTGCGAAAGCGGGCCCGGCGTCGCTTCTGCGTTTACTTTCTTTGCAGCTGCCTTCTTGACAGCCGCCTGCGAACTGGAGCGACGCTCCCGCATGGGTGAGGCCGGCTCTGCGGCCTGCTTCGGTGCGGTTGCCGCAGTGACTGGGAAGATCGCATGCAGGCGCGTGCCTTCATCGAGGGCAAGAACGGCAGCAGCGATCTCGTCGACTGAGTCGCGCCTAACGATGCCATCGCAGACGATGCAGTGCACCGTGCCGCAGCGTGCGTAGAGCAGGCGCATGTAATCGTAGATCTCTGTCGCGGTCGCAACGGTCGAGCGCGGATTGCGCGTGGAGTTTTTTTGCTTGATGGCGATCGCGGGTGCGAGGCCGTCGATTAGGTCAGCGTCAGGCTTTTCGATGCGTTCCAGAAACTGGCGCGCGTAGGCCGAGAGCGATTCGACGTAGCGTCGCTGACCTTCAGCGTAGATGGTGTCAAAGGCGAGCGAACTCTTGCCCGAGCCCGAGACGCCGGTCACGACGGTTAACGTACCGTGCGGGATATCGCAATCGACGTTCTTTAAGTTATGCGTCCGCACGCCGCGGAGGGTGATCTGGTCGTTCAAGCTTCGAGCCTCTCCGGTGTAGTCCGCTGCTCGGTTGGCTCAAAGAACGCGCCAAGAAAGAGCAGAATGCCGCCGCAGACGATGGCGGAGTCGGCCACGTTGAAGTCGGGCCAGTGATAGTGGATGATGTAGACCTCAAGGAAGTCGGTCACCATTCTGTACTGGATGCGGTCCCACGCATTGCCAATTGCGCCGCCGAGGATCAGCGCGAGCGCGAGCGCTGTGGCTGAGAAGCGGCGGCCGATGCGGAGCAGAACCACAAATACGGCGATGGCGGCGATAAGCGAAACAGCGGTGAGTAACCAGCGCGTGCGCTGTTCCGGCGCGTTGTTGAAGAGCGAGAAGGCTGCGCCGCCGTTGAGCACGTGTGTGATGCGGAAGATATGCGGGATGACGACGATGCCGTCACCTTCGGTCACGTGCTTGCTGACCCACATCTTCGTAACTCTGTCGAGCGCGATGATGAGCGCGGAGAGAGCTAGCAGCGGTGTGCGACAGTCGCGTGTTTCTGTTGCGCTCATGCTGCACCTCGTTCACCGGTTTCGCGCGAGTAGCCCATTGCGTCGAGTACTTCGGCACAGCGGCCGCAAACATCAGACCATGGTCCATAGTCGGCGGTGTCGGAGCGAAAGTTCCAGCAACGGCCGCACTTGGTGCCCTCTGCACGATGAACCTCGGTGACAAACGTGTGTTCCGAATCAAAATTGTTGGCAATGCCTTCGGGAGTGCGTCGCCGCGCTTCTTCGACACTTATGTGCTTAAGCTCCACAGCTGAGACTCCTAGGAGTTCCTTTAACGAGCTCTCGTACTTCAGAATCTCCGAGGCGACCTTAGGAGGCGTATAGATCCAAGCACAAGTCTCGCCAATTCTTCCTCCTTTTCCTTGCCGATACAATTCAAATTTCTTTAAGTAATTCCCGCGGACAGCAAGCAAGCTTCTCCATTGTTCTTGCAATTGCTTATTTTCACCGCTAAATACAGAAAGGTCTGGGAAGCGCGCAATGTGAACGCTTGACACGCGGCCTCTCACATCTGGTAGAAGATCCCAGACCTCATCCGCGGTGAAGCTTAATATTGGCGCAACCAACCGCACCAAAGCTTCCGCGATCTTCCACAGTACGGTTTGCGCCGAACGCCGAGCCATGCTGCTTGGCGCAAACGTGTACATGCGATCTTTCAACACATCCAGATACAACGCACTCAAATCAACAATACAAAATTCATTCACTGTCTGATAGACACGGTGAAACTCCATTGCGTCATACCAGGCTGTAACTTTTTCAACTAACTCACGCGTACGAGCGAGCATGTACTTATCAAGCGGCTCTAAGTCGTCGTAGGCGACTTCATGCTCCGCAGGCACAAACCCGTGCAGGTTCCCTAGCAAGAAGCGGAACGTATTCCGCAGCTTGCGGTAATTGTCCGCCACGCGCTGCATCAGGTTTTCGCTCGCTGATACATCCTCGCGAAAGTCGACCGATGCCACCCAGAGCCGTACGATCTCCGCGCCGAGACGCGTTGAGATGTCGATTGGATCGACACCATTGCCGAGCGACTTTGACATGGCGCGGCCTTGCTCGTCGAGCGTCCAGCCGCTGGTCGCAACCTTCTTGTACGGCGCACCGCGGTCTTCACTCGCGCCTACCGAAGTCAGCAGGGAAGTGTGGAACCAGCCTCGGTACTGATCGCCGCCTTCAAAATATAGGTCCGCCGGCGTGCCTAGCGCGGAATCAGCCTCGAGCACCGCGCGCCAGCTTGAACCCGAATCAAACCACACGTCGAGAATGTCCTGTTCTTTCTCGTAAGTCCCAACCGCGCCGCAGCCAGGGCAGGCAAAATCTTCGCCGAGTAACAGAGCGACCGTGTGCGTGTGCCACGCATCGATGCCTTGCTCTCGAAACAGCGCGACGATGCGCGCGTTTACCTTGCGATCCTTAAGCGGCTTGTGGCACTTGTTGCACAGGAAAACAGCGATCGGTACGCCCCACACGCGCTGGCGGGAGATACACCAGTCAGGCCGGGTCGCGATCATGTTCGCTATGCGCTCTTCACCCCAGGCCGGGTCCCACTTGATCTCCTGATGTATCTGCTGCAGGGCGCGCTCACGGAAGGTCCAGTCACCTGCGTCGTCTTCGTTCTCTTCCGAGTGAGAGCGTGAGAGTTTCGAGTACGGCATGTCTGTTTCCATGCCGATAAACCACTGCTCAGTGGCGCGAAAG
>CAXTMM010000023.1:0-9979 GCA_964245415.1 uncultured Acidobacteriaceae bacterium
TTTTCGTGGTGCAGTTTCATCGTGGCTTCGTCGATATGTGGCTCAAGCGCGGCGTAGTCGTAGGGCAGAGCGGGGAGTTCGTATGCCAATGTAGTTCTCCTTGCGAGTTCGCGCGCGATTATCTTGCCGCGCGGGCTTTACTGCTATAGGGATGCTAGACGGCGGCGGATCGACGCAACAGGCTGTGTGAGAATCTCACTCGCCCATTTAGCAATCAAACAGCATGTGCTTTCAGGGCGAACAGGGATCTTGCGATTGAGTTGGCCCATCCGGTCAATGGGCAGCCAGTCATGGTGGCGCCGTTGGGCTCGGGATGACATCTGAAAGAAGAGACTACGCACCACACTCGATTTCAGCGGGCGAACAGGGCAAAACCAGCCGCTGCCCGCTCCTAAGGAAATCTTTTATCTTGGTTGATAACAAACTGACGCGTAGGCAACTTCTTCGCACCGCAGGAGCTTCAGGCGCGCTGGCCCTCGGCAGCCCAACGCTTGGGCTTGCCGCCATGCAGAACCAGGCCGTGCCGCCTGCGACCAAGCCGGGCCAGCAGCCGCTGCCTGAGTCCTCCGCAGCAGGCAAGTATGTTCACCCGCCCGGCAGTTTCATCAACCGGCCGCTCACCCAGGTATCCAAGCAGGCCGATGCGCTGCTCGACGAGATGGAAGAGCGCGGCTGCCAGTTCTTCTACAGCGAAGCCAGCCCCAAGACCGGCCTGGTACGCGACCGCGCCCACGCTTCCGGGCCGATGCCCGGACGCACCGGCAGCCGGGTCGCCTCGATCGCCGCGACCGGCTTTGGGCTGAGTGCTCTCTGCATCGCGGCCAAACGCGGCTACCTGCGGGCTTCCGACTGCGAAGCCCGGGTTGAAAAAACGCTCGCCTTCCTGCTCGAGGACTGCCCCCACGAGCACGGCTTTCTCTACCACTTCATCGATATTGAGAGCGGCCAGCGCATGTTCTCAAGCGAGCTCAGCTCGATCGACACCGCGCTCCTGCTCTGCGGCGTGCTGCTCTGCCGCCAGTACTTTGCCGGCAACCAGAGGATCGCCGCGCTCGCAACCACCTTCTACCGGCGCGTCGACTGGCAGTGGATGCTCAACGACGGACCGACGCTCTCCATGGGCTGGCTGCCCGACCAGGGCTTCCTCAAGCATCGCTGGGATATCTACGCCGAGCTGATGACGATGTACCTGCTCGCGATCGGCTCACCCACCCACCCCATCCAGGTCGATACCTGGAACGCGCTGCAGCGGCCGCTGGTCAACTTCGGCGGCATCGAGTACATCTCGGGCCTCGCGCCCTTGTTCATCCACCAGTACGCCCACGCCTGGTGCGACTACCGCGACCAGCGCGACCTGCACGCGAACTACTTCACCAACTCGATCGCCGCCACCCGCACCCACCAGCTGTGGTGCATTAACCTGGGTCAAAAATTCAACTGGATCGACCAGGATATGTGGGGCATCTCAGCCTCGGACGCGCGCGACGGCTATCGCGTCTGGGGCGGTCCGCCGACGATGGGCTCGCCCGATGGCACGCTCGTGCCGTGCGCTGCCGCCGGCTCGCTGCCGTTTTTGCCGGCGGAGTGCTCGCACGTGCTTCTGAGCATGCGGGAGAAGATGGGCCCCCGCGTCTGGACCCGCTACGGCTTCGTCGATGCGTTTAACCCCAAGGCCAACTGGTTCGCCGAGGACGTGCTTGGCATTGACCAAGGCATCAGCGTGATGATGGCCGAGAACCTGCGTACCGGCTTTGTGTGGGAGTACTTCATGAAGAACCGCGAGCTGGCGCACGCAATGAGCGAAGTGCAATTTCACCCCGACCCCGATGCGAACTCGCAGGTGCTGTGAGCGGTAGTTTACGTCTCCAGCCGCTACTCCTGCGGACCGAGCTTTGTCCACAGCCAAGCCAGGTCCAGGTAAACCGGCGAGCCGGCAATCGACACGCGCGTTCCAGATACCGGCTGCCAGGCACCGCCTACCCATCGTTCTGCTGTCTTGCCGTCCGGGTCTATCAGCCAGATGTTCCCAATACCCATGGCAGCAAGATCGAGCGCGCGGCTCTTCAAATCACTGTAGCTGTCACTCTCTGACAGCACTTCAATCGCGAGCAAAGGCGGCTCAACGAGCGCCTTGCGCGGTAGAGGCCCGGCTGCCAGCACGCTCACATCGGGCAGACGCACCGCATGCTTGCTGACCTGGGTTCGTACTTCGACCAACGTCTGAACATGCCAATTCTCTTCATGCTGTCCAAACCAGATGACAAGCAGAGACTGAACGCGTCCATGAGCGGGGCTGACCAAAGGCTTCTCCTTCAATTCCCCGCCGATGAACTCGACGTCTGGACGATAGCTGGTGGCCAGGTAATGTTCGAGCGTCACCGCTGTCGCGCTTTCAGCCATGGACGGCCTCCCGGAAATTGCGTGAAGAGAGTGCGTACAGTGATTCTAGCCCCTTGCAGCGGGCTTGAAGGCCATGGCAACAGGTAACCTACGGACGGGAAGAGGTGCTTTTGTTCAGGCTGCCATGCGCTACTCTAAAGTCGCGAAGCCGGAGGTTGTGCCCCGTGGATCAGACAGTACAGTTAGCGCCACAGTACAAATGGTTGCAGCAACATGGAGAAGCGCCCGGCGCTCCGGGGCTTGAGCCGCGCTGGACCTCCAGCGTCAAGAACCTGGTCGGTACCGCCTACTCTGCCTCCAGCCGTGTCTGGTACACCCTCTCACACGGCATCGTGAACGAGGTCTACTACCCGACCATCGATCGCCCCCAGGTGCGGGATATGGAGTTCCTCATTACCGATGGAGAGACCTTTTTCCACGAGGAGAAGCGCGACGCTGAGCGCATCTTTGCTTACATCGACCCCAACGCGCCTGCCGCGCGGCAGACCAGCAAGGACCCCGAAGGCCGCTACACGCTTACCAAGGAGACGATTTCAGACCCACACGCGCCGGTTGTGCTGATCCGCGTGCGGGTCGACGCCGAGCCGGCCATGCTCGCCCGCCTGCGTGTCTACGCCTTGCTCGCACCGCATCTCGATGGCGGCGGCGAAGGCAACTCGGCGCGGGTTCTTGAGGTTGCGGGCAAGCGCGTGCTCCTGGGCTGGAAGAATGCGAACTCGCTCGCCCTGGCCTGCGACCGGGGCTTCAGCCGCGCCTCCTGCGGCTTCGTCGGCGTCTCCGATGGCTGGCAGGACCTCAAGCAGGACTTCCAGATGAAATGGGAGTATGGGTCGGCGACCCACGGCAACCTGGCGTTGATGGGCGAAATCGATCTACATGGCAAGATGCGGACCCCCAACATACCGGGCGGGGCCAAGCGTGCGACCGACGCGGCCGCGGCTGCTAAGAGCTACCCCGGCCGGCGCGAGTTCGTCGTCGCGATCGGCTTTGGCGAGACGCACCATGCTGCACTCTCGGCGACCATGGGCTCGCTCGCGCACGGCTTTGAGTCGCACCTCAAGCGCTTCGTCGCGCAATGGGCCCGCGTGCAGGTACCGAGCGAACTGGGCCGCCACTCGTTCGACAGCGGCCGCCTCATGCGTGTCAGCCAGAGCGTGATTTTGACCCACGAAGACAAGACTTACAATGGCGCCTTTATCGCCTCCGCCTCCATCCCCTGGGGCTATGCCAAGGGCGATGACGATCTGGGTGGATACCACCTGGTCTGGACCCGGGACATGTGCCAGTCCGCCTCCGCGCTGCTGGCCTGCGGGCGCGTCGATACGACTTTGCGCGCTCTCGTCTACTTGGCCTGCACCCAGAAGCCCGACGGCAGCTTCGCGCAGAACTTCTGGGTCAACGGTACCCCCTACTGGACCGGCATCCAGCTTGACGAGGTCGCCTTCCCTATCATCCTGGCCTGGCGCCTGTGGAAGATCGGCGGCCTGGACAAGTTCGACGTGCTCTCGTTTACCGCGCGCGCGGCCGGCTTTCTGGTGCGGCACGCCCCCATCACCCAGCAGGAGCGTTGGGAAGAAGCAGCCGGGTACTCGCCCTCGACCCTTGCCGCGGTCATCGCGGGGCTCATTTGCGCAGCCGAACTAGCGACGGCCTATGGCAATCCCGAGCTAGGAACCTTCCTTGAAGAGCATGCCGACTGGCTACAGTCGCATCTTGAAGACTGGACTGTGACCAACAATGGCATCCTCCACCCGGAGGTGAAACGCCACTATATGCGCGTGCGGCCGCCCGAGTGCGGCGAGCCCTACGCCCGGCCTGACTGTGGCAAGGGGATCCTGCACCTCAACAATCGCGGCCCGGGCGAGCGCTACGACTTTGAAGCCCGCCAGATTATCGATGCCGGCTTTCTCGAGTTGGTGCGCTACGGCATCCGCCGAGCTGACGATCCAATCGTCGTCGACTCGCTCAAGGTGGTTGATCGCATTCTTAAGGTAGACGCGCCGCAGGGCCCCTGCTGGCGCCGCTATAACCACGACGGCTACGGCGAGCAGAAGGGTGGCGGCCCTTTCCTGACCTGGGGCCAAGGCCGGGCCTGGCCTTTGCTGACGGGAGAGCGGGCTCACTACGAACTGGCTGCCGGTCACGATACAGAAGTCTATGTGAAAGCGATGGAAGGATTTGCCAGCGCCGGCGCCATGCTCCCCGAGCAGATATGGGATTATCAAGAACCGCTTGTCACCACAGCCGGCGTCGTCAAGATGGGCGACCCGGCCGGCTCGGCCATGCCGCTTGTCTGGGCGCATGCTGAGTACCTCAAGCTGCTGCGCTCGCTTGAGGATGGCGTGGTCTTCGACCGGATTGCGACAGTCGAAGCGCGCTATGGGGCCGGGCCGGTCGCAAGCAACGTCGAGATCTTCAAGCTTCGCCGTCAGATCTACTCCATCCCCGCTGGTAAGGTCCTGCGCATTATCGCGGGCGTGCCGTTTGAAGTTCACTCGACGCTCGATAGCTGGACGACCGTGCAGCAGGTGAACAGTCGCAGCGTCGGCCATTCGGGTTCCTTCGCGGACTTGCCTACAATCCCTGGAGAACGTCCGGCAAAGTTAGCCAACTCCCCTGTCGTCGCCGGCGCGGTAAAGCAGAGCAGCCGGCTTTCGTTTACGATCTTCTGGACAGAAGAGAAACGCTGGGAAGGGCGCAACTTCGACATTAAGATTGAGCCGAACTCGTGAGGCTCTCACAGCCTATGATGGTTGCGTCGGCATCCAAGCTAAGTCAGCACTGTTGGCCCTGGTCCGGAACCACATGAGTATTCCCGGCGCCTCGGCACGCTTCGCCCGGGCATATTCGGCAGACTTCCGGCCGCAATATTTAGAAGACACGATTTAGGAGAGATGATTTATGAGTGATCTGGACCAGCTATCCATCAATGCCCTGCGATTCCTGGCGGTTGATGCCGTCGAGAAGGCCAACAGCGGCCATCCCGGTGCGCCGCTCGGTTGCGCGCCGATCGCCTACCTGCTCTTCCACAAGTACATGCGGCACAACCCTAAGCACTCCAAGTGGACCAACCGAGACCGCTTCGTGCTCTCTAACGGGCACGCATCCGCATTGCTCTACGGGATGCTGCACCTGGCCGGCTACGACCTGACCATCGAGGACCTGCAGGCCTTCCGTCAGTGGCACTCCCGCACCCCTGGTCACCCTGAGTTCGGTGAGACCGACGGCGTTGAGGTGACGACTGGCCCGCTCGGACAGGGCTTCGCGATGGCTGTTGGCATGGCCATGGCCGAAAAGCACCTGGCCGCGGTCTACAACAAGCCCGGCTACGACATCGTCGACCACTACACCTACGGCATCTGCGGTGACGGCGACATGATGGAAGGCATCTCGCACGAGGCTGCCTCGCTCGCCGGCACGCTCAAGCTAGGCAAGCTCATATTTCTCTACGACGACAACCTGATTTCACTCGACGGCCCGACCGATCTTTCGTTCACCGAGAACGTACAGGACCGCTTTAAGGCCTACCACTGGCACGTGCAGACAGTTGCCGACGGCAATGATCTTGATGCGATCTCAAAAGCGATCAAAGCGGCTAAGTCCGAGACAGACAAGCCTTCGATCATCGCGGTTCGCACCATCATCGGCTACGGCTCACCCGCTGCGGGCACCAGCAAGGCACACGGAGCGCCGCTCGGTGCGGAGAACGTCAAGAAGACCAAACAGACTCTCGGCTGGCCGGACGACAAGTTTTTCTATGTTCCTGAGGAAGCAGCGAAGGTCTGGGGTGAGATCATCCCGGCCGGCGCGAAATATGAGGCAGAGTGGAACGAGCTCTTCGCCAAGTACAAGAGCGAGTTCCCCGAGCTCGCCGAGCAGTACGAGCGTGTGCAGGCCGGCAAGCTCAAGGAGGGCTGGGAGAAGTCGCTGCCCAGCTACCCCGTTGATTCGAAGCCGATGGCAACTCGCAACGCAGGCGGTGCGGTGATGAACGCGTTCTTCGACGTGGTGCCCGAGATCTTCGGTGGCGCCGCTGACCTGACCGAATCGACCAAGACGCTCTTCAAGAAGTCGGCGAACTTCCATCTCGATCCCAAGGGCCAGAACGTCTTCTTCGGCGTACGCGAGTTTGCCATGCATGCGGCCGTCAATGGCATGGCAGCGCACGGCGGCCTGATCCCCTATGGTTCGACCTTCTTCACCTTCTCCGATTATGCCAAGCCCGCGATCCGGCTGGCTGCGCTCATGCATATTCACTCGATCTTCGTGTACACGCATGACTCGATCGGCCTGGGCGAGGACGGCCCGACTCACCAGCCGATCGACCAGTTGACCATGCTACGAGCGGTGCCGCACCTGATCGACTTCCGCCCTGCCGATGCAAACGAGACAGCCGCGGCCTGGCGTCTGGCCCTCGAGTACAAGGAAACCAGCTTTATGGCTCTCTCGCGGCAGGACCTGCCCATCCTGGATCCGGTCAAGCTCGATATTTACGAAGGCGTGAAGCACGGCGCCTACGTGATCGAGCACGGCTCGGACTCGCCCGACATTCTGATGCTGAGTTGCGGCGCCGAGGTCTGGCAGATCGTGAAAGCCGCCGCGAAGCTCAAGGAAGAGGGCATTCACGCGCGCATTGTCTCGATGCCCAGCTGGCAGCTCTTCGAGCGTCAATCAGAGGAGTACAAACTCTCCGTGCTGCCCAACCACCTGCCTAAGCTGGCCGTTGAAGCAGGCGCTACGCTCGGCTGGTGGAAGTGGGTCGGACGCCACGGCGATGTGATCGGGCTTGACCGTTTCGGCGCATCGGCTCCGGGCACGCTCGCCCTTGAAAAGCTTGGCTTCGGCGTCGATAATATCGTCGATCGTGCCAAGGCCCTGCTCGCCAACGTCGGTGACGAGACGCCGGCACTCGCAACCAGGTAGCACTACACTCACGAACCAACAGGCGGCAGATTCGACAAGAAGCGAGTCTGCCGCTACCACTTTGTGCCAAGGACCTGGATCGCAATGAAGCTGGTCATTGCCGCCGATCACGCAGACTTTCCCTTGACCGAAGAAGCACGCGGGTATCTCGAGCGCCTCGGTCACCAGGTGCTTGACCTCTCTGCTCACTCGATCGAGCCATCTGATTACGCTAACTACGCCGGCGCTGTGGGCTGGGCTCTGATCGCCCGTCGAGTTGAGCGGGGCATCCTTCTCTGCGGGTCGGGCGTTGGTGTCTGCATCGCGGGCAATAAGCTGCCGGGCGTTCGCGCTTGCATGTGCCACGACACCTATTCAGATCACCAGGGTGTCGAGCACGACGACATGAATGTCCTGGCGCTGGGCGCACGCATTATCGGCACGGCGCTGGCCTTTGACCTGGTCGCGACTTTTCTCGATGCGCACTTCCAAGATCACGAGGAGCGCTTTGTACGCCGGCTGCTCGAGGTTAAAGCGATCGAGGCATGCTATATGGCTGAATCTCCTGAGAACACAATGCTATCGAACTAAGGTGCAAAAGGAAGCCTGGTTGCGAATGGACAGATTGGACAAACGATGAGCAAGTTCACTGCGGTCCTCTGGGATATAGGTGGCGTGCTCTTGACCAATGGTTGGGATCACAACGAACGCAAAGCTGTCTTTGACGCGCTCGATGTCGACCCCGAAACACGCGAGGAGTTCGAGAAGCGCCATGCTATTGAGAACGACCTATGGGAGAAAGGCGCGATCAGCTTTGACGAGTATCTAGAGCGCACCCTCTTCTACAAGCTCCAACCCTTTCGGCGCGAAGAGATGAAGAAGGCGATCGAAGACCAGTCCATGCTGCTCGAAGACTCGGCTATGCCAATCCTTGAAGAGCTTTACGCCTCCGGCAAGTACGTGATGGGCCAGCTCAACAACGAGTCCCGCGAGCTCAACGACATGCGCCTCGAACGATTCGGTCTCAAGCGTACCCTCTCGGTATTTTTCTGCTCGGGCTACGTAGGGCTGCGCAAGCCTGACCCGGCTATCTATCGCCTTGGCCATGAGGTTCTCCAGAAAGATCCAAGAGACATCGTCTTCATCGATGACCGCGAGAAAAACGTGCAAGAGGCAGCTGGTGTAGGCTTCCATGCGATCCAGTACACAGGCTCGGCTGCGCTGCGAGCCGAATTCCAGGAGTTAGGACTACTGTAAGCGCTATCCCAAAGCAAGTACGTGAGGAGATCAACTTGGCGACAGAGACTGCAATCCTGAACCCCGGTACCGCTGAAGCAGGCCGAAAAACTGCAAACGCCCCTAAGCCTGAGCCAACGGTGGTTGTGATCTTCGGCGCCTCAGGTGACCTGACCAAGAAGAAACTTCTGCCCGCCCTTTTTCACCTCGAAGAAAGCGGCCTGCTGCCGGAAGAGTTTGCAGTCGTCGGTGTCGCGCGACGAGACTTGTCCAAGACCTTTGCGCCCGACATGAAGAAGGGCATCGTCGACTCCGGCACCAAGGAAGATGATCACAAGCTCGACGCGTTCATCGAGAAGGTCAGCTACTTCACGACCAACTTCGACGACTCTGACGGCTACAAGCGGCTCAAGGAAACCCTTGCCGGCATCGACAAGGAAAAGGGAACCAGGGGCAATCGACTCTTCTACCTGGCCGTCGCGCCGGAGTTTTTCCAGGAGATCGTCGACAAACTGGGTGAGCAGGGCATGGACAAGGCAGACAAGGACGCCCACGTCCGCGTCATCATCGAGAAGCCCTTCGGCCACGATACCGATTCCGCCAAAGCGCTCAACGATGGCGTCGCTAAGGTCTTCGGCGAAGAGCAGATCTTTCGCATCGACCACTATCTCGGCAAGGAGACGGTGCAGAACATCTTTGTTCTCCGCTTCGCCAATGCCTTCTTTGAGCCGCTCTGGAACGCCGAGTACATCGACAACGTCCAGGTGACCGCAGCTGAGTCGATCGGCATCGAAGGTCGCGGACCTTTTTACGAGAAGGCTGGGGTTTCGCGCGACATTCTGCAAAACCACATGATGGAGATGCTCGAGTTTGTCGCGATGGACAAGCCTGCATCGAACGACGCCAAGGATGTGATCGCAGAGAAGGTCAAGCTGCTTAAAGCCATCAAGCCGCTCACCGAGGCAAACACGGTTCGCGGCCAGTACGGCAGTGGTGATGTGGACGGTCAGCAGGCCAAGCCCTACCGTGAAGAAGACCGCGTCAATCCCCAATCGGTCACAGAGACCTTCGCCGCGGTCAAGCTCGAGATCGACATGCCGCGCTGGAAAGGTGTGCCGTTTTATGTCCGCGCCGGCAAGCGGCTGGCCAAGCGTGTGACCGAGATCGTCATTGAGTTCAAGAAGCCCAAGGACGCGATTCTTACCGGGGCCACCAGCGGCGACTGCCAGGGGCTTCCCACCAACTTGCTGCGCCTGCGCATTCAGCCTGACGAAGGCATCACAATCGCCTTCGGAAACAAGCGCCCCACTCCCGACACGACCGTCTGCCCGGTTACGGCCCATTTCAAGTACGTCGATGCCTTTGGCAAGTACACCGCCAACGGCTACGAGCGGCTGCTGCTCGACGCGATGCTCGGCGACGCCTCTCTGTTTACCCACCG
>CAXTMM010000023.1:9989-19053 GCA_964245415.1 uncultured Acidobacteriaceae bacterium
AGTTACCTACCACGTCTATGAGAACGCGAACGCTTTAGCCCAGGCTGCGGCGAAGCACTTTGCCGATCGCGTTGCGCAATCGGTCGCCAAGCGCGGCCGGGCACGCATCGCTATCTCCGGCGGCTCGACCCCGAAAGCAACCTTTGCGTTGTTGGCCGACCCTGCCGGCCCCTACGCCGCGAGCATTCCCTGGGACAAGATCGACCTCTTCTGGGTAGACGAGCGGTCCGTCGGGCCGGACGATGAGGATTCTAACTACCGCATGACTCGCGAGGCCCTGCTCTCCAAGGTGCCGCTCAACCCCGACCAGGTCCACCGCATGGAAGGTGAGCTTGATCCGGAAGAAGCTGCAGCAAAGTATGAGAGCATCGTCCGTCGAGAGTTCCGGCTCGAGGGCGCGGAGGCGCCGCGTTTCGACGTAGTCTGGCTGGGCATGGGCGATGACGGACATACCGCCTCGCTCTTTCCCCACACCGAGGGCCTGCACGAACTGGGCCGCATCGTGATTGCAAATCACGTGCCTCAGAAGGACACCTGGCGCATCACGCTCACCCAGACCGTGATCAACGAAGCCAACGACGTCATTTTCTTGATCGCCGGCGACGACAAAACTGACCCGCTCGAGCGCGTTCTTTACGGCGACTACGACCCGGAAACTTTGCCCACGCAGCTCATCCAGCCGAGAAATGGCTCGCTGACCATGCTGCTCGATGAAAAGGCTGCGGCCAAGCTGCCCAAACCCGGTCCCGACGGCACCGGAAAGGTAGATCTCGCGCGATGATCCTGGCCGGAGATGTAGGTGGTACCAAGGTCGAGCTCGCGCTTTACAACTTCGAAGGTGGGCAGCTCACGCACGTCGACGGCGAGCGCTTCCCGGCGCACAATTACCCCCACCTTGAAGCGATCGTCCGCGTTTTTTTCGAGAAGAACAACCACCCCACGGTCACAGCCGCCTGCTTCGGTGTGCCCGGCCCCGTACGTAATGGGCGGCTCAAGCTCACCAATCTGCCCTGGCTGCTCGACGCGCGCGAGCTCGCGCGTAACCTCGGCATCGACAACGTCTTCCTCATCAATGACCTCGAGGCAAATGGCTACGGCATCCCGGAGCTTGGACCGGCCCAGATCTTCACGCTCAGCGAAGGCGACCCCGGCACCATCGGCAACCGCGGGCTCATCTCCGCCGGCACCGGCCTGGGCGAAGCAATCCTGATGTGGAACGGCAAGATGCATGTGCCAGTCGCCTCCGAAGGCGGCCACTGCGACTTTGCGCCGCGCACCGAGATCGAGATTTCGCTGCTCCGTTACATCCAGAAGAAGGTCGGTGGACGAGTCAGCTTTGAGCGCGTCGTCTCGGGCCTCGGCCTCCAGAACGTGTACAGCTTTCTCAAGGAAGATCAGGGCATGACCGAGTCGCCCGAGCTGCGCGACCGTATGGCCTGTGACGATCCGAACGCGGTCATCGGCGAGCTCGGCTTGGGGAAGGACGAGCTTTGCACCCGCGCCCTCGACATCTTTGTCGCAGCCTACGGCGCCGAGGCTGGTAACCTGGCGCTCAAGGTGCTTTCAGTTGGCGGCATGTACATAGGCGGCGGCATCGCTCCCAAGATACTCGACAAGATGCTCGATGGCACCTTTATGAAGGCCTTTACCGACAAGGGCCGCCTCAGCGATCTGCTGGTGCACTCGCCCGTGCGCATTATCCTTGAAAGCCGTGCAGCTCTGATTGGCGCGGCGGCCTACGCCGAGGCGCGTGCGGCCGAGATCAGCGGACAGTCGGTGCGTGCAGCATCGAATCGCTTTTAGCCCTGATTTTGCTGCAGCGATGGCTGCTGGAGGTTGATCCAATGATCCGTATCATCTCGCGCCTCGCTCCAGCTATCGCACTGGCAGTCACGCTTTTCGTTCCGCAGCTTGCCTTGGCCCACGCCGTGCTCGTCGACTCGACCCCCAAGGCAAACGAGACTGTCCACGGATCGAGCCTGCAGATCGACCTGAAGTTCAACTCGCGCGTCGATGGTGCCCGCTCAACCATACAGCTTGCTACTGCCGATGGCGCTGTCAAAACGCTCGATCTGAGCACGCAAACTTCGCCCAACGAGATCGTCACCCATGCTGATGGCCTCCATAAAGGCACTTACACGCTTCGCTGGCAGGCGCTGTCGAGCGACGGGCATATCACGCGCGGGCAGATTCCGTTTCAGGTCGAGTAGGACGTTCCCCTTCCTCAACCGTCTACCGTAGTCAGCACTCTTTGCACCTGCGCACCGTGGCCTGCTCGCAAGATGCGCACGCTCTCCGGCATACTTGAGCTACCGTGGCCTGGCTCCTTAAAGACTTCGATCTGCTTAGTATCATCCTACGCGCCGTCACGCTGGCGCTTGAGGCTGTAACCCTTGGCGGCATCTTCTTCCTGCTCTTTGTCGCCCGCCCGGCGGGCGCCGGCCCTGACGTTATTCGGCACCTTCGTCGCATAGCCAGCCTGGCAGCTTGCGCATTCGTAACCGCCCAGGTCGTCGCCACCGGTCTAGGCGTCACAATCTTGGCTGCCGGCTCCGGCTTTCCTCTGGTCCAGTTGCTTTCAACCAACTTTGTCATAGCCGGCGCTCTCGCGTCGGCCTGCGCTATTGCAATTGCAGTGCTTGCCCGAGTAGACAGGCCAGGCGCACTCCCGCTCTGCCTTGCCGCCGCGGCTGGCCTGCTGGCGGCGTCAACCGCAATGAGTCACGCCGCCTCGCGCCTCAACAACCGTCCGCTGTTGTGGGCCTTTACAGCCGCCCACCATCTCGGCACAGCCGGGTGGATCGGTGCGATGCCATTCCTGCTCCTCGCTCTTCGCAAAGCCGAACCGGCCACCGCCATGGGCATCGCTCGGCGTTACTCTGCGCTCGCGATGATCAGCGTACCTCTACTTGTCGGCGCAGGCATCGGCCTAAGCTACTTCTATGTAAATTCCTGGTCCGGTGTTTACGGCACCTCCTACGGCGTGCTGATCATGGCTAAAACCTACCTGCTGCTGACCATGCTGCTCTTGGGCGCGAGCAATCAGAGGCTCCTGCGTCCGTCCGGCACGGCAGCCCCGACCGGCCTGCTCATTCGCGTTCGTCGATTCTCTGAAGCCGAAATCGGCCTCGGCCTGACTGCCTTGCTCGCCGCAGCCTCACTTACTTCGCAGGCCCCGGCCATCGATCTTGGTTCGGAAGACAGGCTCATTGCTCACGAGATTGTCCAGCGCCTGCGTTGGGAGACGCCTCGCCTCACAAGTCCCCCACTCTCCGCCCTTGCTCCGCCCGGATCCCTTACCGCCGCCCTGTCTGCGCAGCAGTTCGGCACCGGCACGCCCAACGACGCCAACGACAACGCCTGGTCCGAGTACAACCATCACTGGGCAGGGCTGATCGTGCTCGCCGCCGCGCTGCTGGCCCTGCTTTATCGCGTTGCGCCGCCAGGCAAGACACGCAATCTCGCTCAGAGCTGGCCGCTGCTCTTCCTCGCACTAGCCGTCTTCATTCTGCTGCGCGCCGACCCCGAAAACTGGCCGCTCGGTCCACGCCCCTTTTGGGCCAGCTTCTCCCGCCCCGACGTGCTCGAGCACCGCCTCTATGCTGTACTCATCATCGCCTTCGCGTTCTTCGAGTGGGCCGTCGAAAAGCAGCGGATCCTCACTCCCGGCGCAGCCTACTTCTTTCCGCTCGCTTGCGCCGCCGGCGGCGCCGTACTGCTCACCCACTCCCACTCCCTCGGCAGCGCGCATGACGAGATGCTGGCCGAACTTAGCCACACCCCCATCGCCCTGTTAGGCGCAACCGCGGGTTGGGGACGCTGGCTCGAGCTGCGTCTGCCTGGTCGCTCCGCGGCACGCTGGGCGGGGCGGGTCTGGCCTGTCTGCCTGCTGCTGGTAGGCCTTGTTCTACTGGACTACCGCGAATCTTGATACTCTTGCATGGTCAGCAATCGCCATCTTTTTTCCTAAGCAACATAAGCGCTTCAAGCTTCTGCCGGGTTCGTCTTCGCACCCCAGCCGTATTGGTACGCGACGTCCTAAACCTTTGTGCCCTCTCCTCTGCTCGACCGACAAGGGAATGCGGTTCTTTCCCGGCTCTCAACCAAGCAGTATCAAGTTTGAAAGGCTCATCCCGACCATGCACCTCCTACGCCATTTCTGCCTAGCTGCCGCCTCAGTCGCCCTCGCCATCTCCGCTCACGCACAGCGCCTGCCCCGGACCGCGATGCCCGAGCACTACACCCTCGCCTTGGCTCCCGATCTAAAAGCTGCAACCTTTACCGGGGCCGAGTCAATCGATCTCCTGCTCTCCGAGCCCTCGACGACCATCACCCTTAACGCCGCCGAGATCACCTTCACGAGCGTGACCGCTGAAAGCAGAGGCCAATTCCTCACCGCCAAGGTCACCCTCGACGCTGCTAAGGACCAAGCCACCTTTACGTTCGACAAGCCCCTTCCGGCCGGCCGCGTCATGTTGCACATCGACTACACCGGCATCCTCAACGGGCAGCTACGCGGCTTCTATCTGTCCAAGTCCGAAAAGCGCAGCTACGCCGTCACCCAATTTGAGCCCACCGATGCTCGCCGGGCATTTCCCTCCTTCGACGAACCAGCCATGAAGGCGACTTTCGACGTGAGCCTCACCGTCGACAAGGGGGACACTGCGATCTCAAACACCAACATCGTCTCCGACACGCCGCTCGGCGACAAGCATACCCTCCACTTCGCGACCACCCCGAAGATGTCGACCTACCTCGTGGCCTTGCTGGTCGGCGACTTTGTCTGCACCTCCGGCTCATCGGACGGCGTCCCTATCCGCGCCTGCGCCACCCCCGATAAACTCGCCCTTACGCCCTACGCCGTTAAGGCCGCCGAGTTCGTCCTCCACTATTACGACGACTACTTCGGGATCAAGTACCCGATGCCCAAGCTCGACATGATTGGCATCCCCGACTTCGAGGCCGGCGCCATGGAGAACTTCGGCGCGATTACCTACCGCGAGACCGACTTCCTGATCGACGAAGCCCACGCTTCGGACGAATCGAAGGAACGCGTCGCCCAGGTCGTCGCGCATGAGATGGCCCATCAGTGGTTTGGCGATATGGTCACTATGCAGTGGTGGAACAATCTCTGGCTCAACGAGGGCTTTGCCACCTGGATGGAGAACAAGCCCGTCGCCGCCTGGCACCCGGAGTGGAATGTGCCGGAGCAGGTTGCCTCCACCCTCAACAGCACGCTCAATATAGACGCGGCAGCGGTCACCCGCACCATCCGCGCCGAAGCCAATACCCCCGACCAGATCAACGAGATGTTCGACGGTATCACCTACCAGAAGGGCGGCGCCGTGCTTGACATGGTTGAGAACTATGTCGGCCCGGGTGACTTCCGTAAGGGCGTGCACAACTACCTGCAGGCGCACATGTTCGGCAACGCCACCGCGGAAGACTTCTGGACGGCCGAGACCGCAGCCAGCCACAAGCCTGTCGACAAGGTGATGGAGAGCTTTGTCGGGACGCCGGGCGTGCCGGTCGTCAGCTTTGCCGATGGCTCCGGACTGCACGTCGGTGTCTCGCAGAATCGCTTCTTTCTGAGCCCCGACGCGGCCAAATCCCATGCTGCTGACCCGGCCCAGCTATGGACAATCCCGATCTGCATCAAGGGTGAGGCGACCGCTGCATGTCCGCTGCTTTCCACCTCGCCCGGCGAGCTTGCCGCTAGCAGCGATAATTACTTTTTCGCCAATGCCGGCGGCGTCGGCTACTACCGCAGCGTTTATCCTGACGCGATGTATGCCAAGCTGCTGCTCCACGTGGAACACGACCTGACGCCCCAAGAGCGTATATCGCTGATCGGTGATGAATGGGCGCAGGTGCGTGTTGGCAAGCAGCCCGTAGGCGCCTCACTCGATCTCGGCGCCGCGGTCAAGTCCGACCCCAGTTCGGAGGTCATTAGTACCTCGATCAGCGAGATCGGCGCCATCAAGGCCCGCATCGCCGCTACACCCCAGGAGAAGGAGGCACTGAATGCCTGGGTCCGCAAGACCTATAAGCCGGAGTTCGACAAGCTTGGCATGCCGGCGGCGAGCGATACTGCGGAGAAGCGTGCACTGCGCGCCTTGCTTTTTACAGCGCTTGGCGAAGCCGGTGATCCATCTGTGGTCGCGATCGCGCGCCATCTAACTGAACTTTACCTGGCCAACCCGACCTCGATTGACCCGTCTCTAGTTCGCCCGGGGACCCAGATTGCCGCTGCGAACGGAGATCCTGTTCTCTTTGAACAGATTCAGAAGTTTGCCGAGACAGCCACCGACCCTACTCAGAAGGAGAGTGGCCTTGGCATGATGGTCACCTTCAAACAACCGGCCCTGGCTGATCGTGCTCTCGACTATATGGTCTCGGGCAGGGTGCGTAACCAGGACTCGATCCCTTTCATGGCGTACGCGCTTGGCAACCCGGATACCAATGAGGAGGCCTGGCGGTACGTGCAGGCGAACTGGCCTGGAGTGCAGGCGCAGCTTACGGAGATGATGGGTGGCTACTTGGTTAGTTCGACCGGCAGCTTTTGCACCGAGGAACGTTCGCAACAGGTGCAGAGCTTCTTCGCCGCGCACCCGGTACATGCGGCCGAACGGGCGCTCGCCCGGGCAAGAAGCCAGATCCACGACTGTATCGAATTACGCGCCGCGCAGGAAGCAAATCTGCAGAGCTGGCTGGCAAAGCAACAATAAGAAACAACGGCAGTTCCATCGCGAAGGGCGGAATTGAAGGCGAGTGCTCTATGCTCGCTGGGGTGCAAGCGACGAATCTGCGTTTGCCCTGCGCCAAATGCGGGAGATGGCCCGGAGCACCAGCTTGGCCGGCGGCGTGCTGTTCTTTTCAGAAGCAATAGAGAAAAAGACGACCTCGCCCTCGCGCTTGGCCTGAGGACGGTAGTACCAGCGAGCAAAGATGGAGAGATGGTCGCAAAGCTGCTGGCGCGAGCCGGGCTGCTGGGCACGTTCCAGCGCGGCCAGTGCTAGTTGAAGGCGTTCTTCCAGCACATCGTTCTTGACCGTGACCTTTGCTTCCGGCTCAAGCGGCACTGCTGCCAGAGCAACCGGATGAGCAAAGAGCGAGCTTGAACCGGATTGCTCATTCGGGTGCCGCATCCCGGCCACCGAGTAAAGCACCGGACCGCTAAACGTGCCTTGCTTGAGCAGAAAAAGCGCCACGTTCTCCCCGCCGGCTTCAACAGCAGGCTGAACGATCACAGCATACTGGCCAGCGAGCGGGCGCGCCGCTTCAGAGGCCAGCGCCGCCACTGCCTCGATCTTGCCCAGCCGCATATGCTCGGCGGCCGCGCGCTCGAAATCAAGCGCCTGCGAAGCATGGTCGCGCTCAACCGCGATGCTGGCCAGCATGCTCCTGCCGCCTGTGCTCAGAAAGGCATGAACCGCGGCCGCTTCCTCAGCGTAGCGCTCGTCCGAACAGCCGCCGTAGCAGGGCGCAAGACACTTCTTCATCTCGGAGTAAATACAGCCAGGAAAGGCCGGGTTAGGGTCGAGATCCTGGTAGCAGTGGCGTAACAGAAACAAGTCGAGCACCTGTTCGGCATAGCGCTCCGCAGCCGCTCTTGAGGCGAACGGCCCGAACAGATCAGCGGCAGCAGCATATGTAATCGTGTTAGTTACATAAAGCCTGGGATAGCTGTTCGCCGTCGACATGCGCAAGAAACCGGGCGTACGAAGGTGCATTCGCCTGGCTGCTCGCTCGCCGAAAGCCTGCTGTGAGACGCGGTAGAGCAGCAGGTTCGCTTCGAGCTCGGAAGCGATTTTAGCGTAGACGATCCGCGTGACAAGGCCCGCAAGATGCAGACGGCGTGGGTGCGCGGCGGAAGGGGTAAGAAGCCGGCGCAAGCGGCGGCGCAGGTCAGGCGTGCGGCCGACATACGGCTCGGCGTGCGCCTCCCGCCCATAGAGCGCGTACACGGCAGCCGCTTCGGGTAGCTCGGCCAGCGCCTGCTCCGGCGCGGCCGGATTGAAAGCAATCTCGTGCTGCCACATTGCGCTCTTGACCTCAGGCGCCTGCGATCATCATGCCGTCGATACGCAGGGTCGGGCACGCAGTCGAGCTGCGAAACTCTAGGTCATTGCCGATCGCAGAGATGTTCTTGAACATCTCTTTTAGATTCCCAGCAATCGTGATTTCCTGCACTGGAAATGTGAGTTCGCCGTTTTCGATCCAGAGGCCGGCGGCGCCGCGGGAGTAGTCGCCGGTGACCATATTGATACCCCGTCCGAGCAGCTCGGTCACGTAGAGCCCGGCGGGAACGCCGGCGAGAATCTGCTCCGGCGTCTGGTCGCCGGCCGGGATGTAAAGATTATGCGTGCTTATGCCGGGGTTGCCGCTGAGGCCCCTGACCGCGCTGCCGGTGCTCGCAAGCCCCAGTTTGCGCGCGGTGTAGGTGTTCAGCAGGTAGCTCTCGAGCACACCGTTCTCGATCAGCACCGTGCGGCGGGTGGGAAGCCCGTCCCCGTCATAGGGCGCGCTGCCGAAGAGCCCCGGCAGGGTCCCATCGTTGATGAGCGTGATGGTCGAGGCCGCAACCTGCTGGCCCAGCATGCCGGTGAAGAACGAAGCACCGCGATAGATCGAGTCGCCATTCGCGGCCTCGGCCATCGAACCAAGGATCGAGCGGGCGATCTCCGGGGCGAAGACGATCGGCACTTGCTGGGTGGGGACCTTGCGTCCGTCGAGCCGCCTGAGGGTGCGCCGGGCTGCTTCTTCGCCGATGGACTCGGGCGCAGCGAGGCCGGAGATCGAGCGCGCGCTTGAGTACCAGTAGTCGCGCTGCATCTCGCCGCTCGTTCCAGTCGCTATTGGGCTGGTCGAGAGCCCGCAGTAGGAGCTGCGATAGCTCGACGCAAAGCCGCGCGAGTTGGCCAGGACCCTGTGGCCGGTGGCGGCGTCAAAGCTGCCGCCGTCGCTATTACGAATCCGCGGATCCGCTGCAAGCGCGACCGCCTCAGTCCGCCGCGCCTGCTCGATACGCTCGGCCGCCGGCATGGAGTAAACATCGTCATAG
>CAXTMM010000023.1:19153-31620 GCA_964245415.1 uncultured Acidobacteriaceae bacterium
CCGCCGCGCCTGCTCGATACGCTCGGCCGCCGGCATGGAGTAAACATCGTCATAGTAGAGCGCCAGATCGCCCTCGCACCGGCCGAACGCCGAGGGTTCCGGCAGCCCCTGCATCGGGTCAGGCGAGCTGATCCGAGCCAGCTGCAGCGCGCCCGAGATCAGGTACTGCATGCCTTTCGCGGAGAGATCGCTTGAGGATGTGCTGGCCACATGGGTGCCACCCGCACCTTCAAGAAAGACTCGCAGGCCGATACCGCGCGACCCGGAGTTCTTGAGCGTCTCAAGCTCGCCCATGCGCACCTGGGCCTCGAACTCATCGCTCTCGCGCAGCAACACCTCAGCGTCGCTTGCGCCTGCACGACGCGCCTGGTCGACGATCTCAAGCGCGCGGGCAATCAACTCGGACTCAGTCGCGGATACGAGAGCATCTGCAGCAGTCGCCATTACTTGCCTGTACCCCCAACCGTCATCCTGTCGAGCTTGATCGTCGGCATACCCACCCCGACAGGCACGCTCTGGCCCTGCTTGCCGCATGTGCCTACGCCCTCGTCGAGCGCCAGGTCATGGCCGACCATCGAGACGTACTTCAGGGCTTCCGGTCCATTGCCGATCAGGGTCGCATCCCGCACCGGCGAGGTAATCCGGCCATCTTCGATCAGGTAGGCCTCAGACGCCGAAAATACGAACTTGCCGCTGGTGATGTCGACCGAACCCCCGCCGAAGTTGACCGCGTAGAGGCCCCGCTTGACTGAGCGGATGATGTCCTCCGGCTCGTCTTCGCCGGCGAGCATGTAGGTATTGGTCATGCGCGGCATGGGGATCTGCTGGTAGCTTTCGCGACGGCCATTGCCGGTGTAGGGCATCTTCATCAGCCGTGACGAGAGCTTGTCGCTCATGTAGCCCTTGAGCACGCCGTTTTCGATCAGCACGGTCTCCTGGGTGGGCGCGCCCTCGTCATCGACATGGAGCGACCCGCGCCTCGAAGGCAGGGTGCCATTGTCAACCACGGTGACTTTAGCGCTGGCGACCTTTTGGCCGATCAAGCCGGCAAAAGCTGAGGTGCCCTTGCGGTTAAAGTCGGCTTCCAGCCCATGCCCGACAGCCTCATGCAGCAGCACGCCAGGCCAGCCTGGACCGAGCACCACTTCCATTTCGCCTGCCGGTGCGGCTACCGCGTTGAGCTGGATGAGCGCCTGCCGCGCCGCTTCGCCGGCAAAGTACTCCGGCGTCTTATCCTCGTAGAAAAAGTCGATCTCGACACGCCCGCCGCCGCCGCTGGTGCCTCGCGCCGTCCTGCCGTCCTCCTTCGCGAGGACAAGGACGTTGAGACGCGCGAGCGGCTGTGTGTCGCTCTCGTAGGTGCCATCGGAGGCCGCGACCAGGATACGCCGGACCTCATCGTGGTAGCTGGCACGCACCTCTGCGATGCGCGGATCATGCGCACGCGCAGCGCGATCTGCCCGCATGACGACGGCGAGCTTGGCGCTCAGGTCCGGGTCGAGCTCAACTGCCGGCGCCGGGTAGAGCTTCGGGCGTCCGGTTTCTTTGAGGCCGCCGGTGAGGTCCATCACCGGCTGCCTGGCAGGCCCGCTCGCAATCAGCGCCGCCGTGCGTGCTGCACGCAGCAGGGGCTCAGTCGAAAGATCGTCTGTGTAGGCGTAGCCGGTGCGCTCCCCACTCAGCACGCGGATACCGCATCCGGCGCTCACGCCCTGGCTGGCCGACTTGACCATGGACTCGTCGACGCCGAGCGAGGTTGCGGCGACCGACTCGAAGTAGAGGTCAGCGTATTCGCCGCCGGCCGAGAGCGCCTCGCCGAGGCAGCGTTCCATCAGCCGCTCACTCAGACCGAAGTGCTCGGAAAAATACTGTTTCTGGCCTGCCTCAGGGGTAGGCTTTGCAACTTGAGGTTGGGTCATCTGGGCCTTTGCTCTTTGGATGATGCGGCGTCGTAACGCTTTAGATGGTTGCGAGGGGTTCCCTGATTCTAGGCGTAACCGGCGGAGACGTAAATACGCGGCCACTCGTGCAGCGAAGGTGACATTACCAAGGGCATGTGCCGGTTGCGCATGCAAAGTACGGTACGCAGGTTTAGGCGAGCATCGTAATTTTATGTGCATGCATGGCCAGTCTTGCTAGGATCAGAATATGAAAAAGTTTCTTGTTCTTGCCATCCTGGTTACCTTTTCCGCTTCCGCCTTCGCGGCTCGGCACCACCACCATCATCATCACTCCCGTCACGCTCACTAAACAGCCGACACCAGCCAGCAGCGCGGGTGCTACGCTTGAGGCGTATGCACCCGTCTGCTCCTACACAGCCGACCCGCGCTACCCGATCGGGCCACCCCCATCGAAGCCTGGAACCGAGTCGCGCCAGCAGGCGATCAAGACCATCGCAGATTTGCCTGAGCTTCTTTCAAAGGCGCTGGCGGATTTAAGCGCGATTCAACTCGACACCTCATACCGCGATGGCGGCTGGACACTGCGCCAATTGACCCACCACGTGGCTGATAGCCACTTGAACGCGTATGCACGGCTGCGCCTGGCGCTGACCGAAGACTGGCCTGTCATCAAGCCGTATCGCCAGGCCGAGTGGGCCGAGCTCTCCGATGCGCGCTCCCTTTCGGTCAAAATCTCGCTGGATCTGCTCGCTCCCCTGCATACGCGCTGGACTATCCTGCTCGCATCACTCGACGAAGCTGCATGGCTGCGCGGCTACGCGCATCCTGAAAACGGCCGGACGACAATCGAGGAGATGACCGCGCTCTACAGCTGGCATGGGCGGCACCATACGGCTCATGTGTTAGCACTGCGCGAGCGGCTGGGCTGGTAAGAGGCACGCTATGGGCCCGTTGCCAACGCGTCAAGGCTTCGCCCTCACGAAAGTCATCTTGTAGGGCCATGATCCGGGCGGGATGATGGCAGCACTGTGCCATCGCCTGCCGCTCCCGTACTGACGCCCGCTGCGCTTGCCCAGGCGCTTGAGCAATTCCTATTCGAAAATCCGTGTGCGGTGGTGGTCGAGGAGGGCGCTGTGCTCTTCGACATGGCGCAGAGCCGTTACACACTCGAACACGCGAGCGGCCGCTGCGTGCTGCAGCTGTGGTCGGAAGAGCGCAACCTGGTACGGACCGTGGTCGGCCTGCAGGAGCGGAAAGACTCGCTGCGCATTGAGGTAAAGCGCTTTGGGCAGGTCAAGCCGCAGATTCTACGCATGGTGCCTGACCGAGACCAGCGCACACCCTCGGCCCGCGAGACAACGCGCACGCGCTACCTGAAGGTGCTTGATCGCATCCTGACCCGCTATTTTGCTGATTGGAAGCGGGGCGACATGTACGCCTCGGCCGACCTGGAGCATAGCTTTGGGCCGGCCTACGTGCGGGGAATGCTCGAGCGCGGGCAATCGGCGTGGGCGGTGGTCGCGATCAATGGGGAGGAGACGGCGAGCTCGGTTGACGGGATTGCCACGGTTGCGGTGCTGTGGCTGGACCAGTGCCGGCAGCGTTCGGCTGGGCGGCGGCTGGTGGAAGGTGTGAAGGTGATTGTGCCGGTGCGGCTTGGGGCGACGACGCGGGCGCGGATGGCCTGGCTGAACCCGGCTGTCGCCAAGTGGGAGCTCTATGAGCTGAGTGAGCTGCATGAAGAGCTATCCGAGTTGGCCGTTGACGTGGACGGGAACTCTGAGGTGCACCTGTCCTCAGCATTTGACGAGGCGGCAGCAATGGAGCGGTGTCGCTCCGGGGTGGATCGTCTGCTGCGGCTGCTGCCTGCCGAGGTACGCACGCGGAGCGAGATTACGCCGCGTTCGCCGACCGAGATCAGCCTGCGGCTGCATGGGCTGGAGTATGCGCGGGTGCAGCATACCTTGTCTGCGGGTTCGTTTGCGCGCGAAGACCGCGTGAGCTTTGGGGCGGGAGCAAATGAGACGCCGCTGAACGCAGAGACCGAGGAGCTGTTTCGCGAACTCACCGCGCGGTTGTTTGAGGGGCGGCAGCCGGTCAGCTCGATGCGCAACCCGCTGTATCGTATGCAGCCGGAGCGCTGGCTGGAGTCGCGGCTGCGCCATGAGATTGCCGACATCGAGCCGCAGATCTGCGCCGAGCCGGTGTATACGCAGGTGCCGGCGCTGGCCTCGGCTGACCGCGGGATGCTCGACCTGCTGGGAGTGACGCGCGGAGGGAGGCTGGCGGTGCTGGAGTTGAAGGCCGGCGAGGACTTGCACCTGCCTTTCCAAGGGCTGGACTACTGGATGCGGGTGCGGGCGCTGCACCGGGCGGGTGAGTTTGTGCGGACGGGGTATTTTCCTCGTGTGGAGCTGGTGGCCGCGCCACCGCTGCTCTATTTTGTGGTGCCATCGCTGCGCCTGCATACGACCTTCGAGACGCTGCTCAAGCATTTCTCGCCGGAGGTGGAGTGGCGGCTGCTTGCTCTGGATGAGAGCTGGCGGAAGCGGTTAAGGGTGGTGTTCAGGAAGCAGGGTGGGACGGGCAAGGCGATGGAACGCTGATCAAAGCCGGCCTTGTGATGGGTACGAAAGATTTCATCTCGGATAGGAAACAGTCTGCTAGCGTCGAGCAAGCCGCGCCAGGAGGCTCGGAAGAAGTAAGCAAGATGCGTCAGCAAAGAAAGTACGGAGCAATGTTGCTGCTTGCCATGTGTCTAGGGAACAAGGCAGCCTTTGCGCAGGTGAAATATGACTTGCTGAACGAGGTAGGCGCGACTGCGCCCTGTGTCGGCATTGGGATCGGCGTTGCCCTGGCGAAGAAATGCGCAACCTGGGCGGAGCGCGAGGGATTTGTGCGGGTAGGGGACGTTGGCACGGATGGACTCACGATCGGATCAGACGGAAAGGATGACGGCGTCATTACGGGAGTTCAAACCGGTTCGCCGGCCGCCATGGCAGGTTTCCTGGTCGGCGATCGTATCCTCTCAGTCGATGGCAGAGCGGCGCAGTGGACGCCTGCAATGGAGGTAGCGCACCAGGCGTTTGGCGAGAGAGGCAAGCCGGTGCAGTTGACGGTGACCTCAGCAGCCGCAGGAGCCAGCAAGCAGATTGAGCTTGTTAGGGGAGAAGCTCCAGCGCCACCAGGCGTGCCGAAATCAGACTCAATGTTTGTGCAGTTAACCCCGCTTGTGGACTGGCGGGGCCGCTTTGTCCCGTGTTCGTCCGCAGGTCCCTTGGGGGCGGCAACGGTCGCCTTCTGTGTGAGCCACTTCAAGCCGTGGAGTTACGTGCGAGTCAAGGAACTCGGATCGATCGGCTTTGCTCTCGACAGCGGCGCAAAGGACAGCGCAGTAGTTTCTTCGGTGGATCCTGCGTCGAGCGCAGCGAAGGCCGGCTTGGCAATCGGGGATAAAGTGCTAGCTGTCGACGGAAAACCGCTTGCAGGAAGTGCCGGGGCGCTGGCGCGTGAGCGGCTCTTTGGTAAAGCGGGCGATGCGCATGCGGTCTTAGTCGAGCGAGGCGGGTCTCAAGTTTCCATGAACCTGGTGTTGGCGAGAAAAACGAGCTAGTATCGTTTCCCTTTGATACCAGCTGGCTCGATGATCCTCAACTCCACGCTGCATCGGCAACCAGGTCCCGACGCTCTGACTCAACCTCGGGTCGAGCCTCGACTTCCCCGCCAAGTTTTTCCTCGAAGAACCGCTCCACCGCCTGCAGCACTGCCACGCCGGTCTTCGCTTCATAGATGGACTTGCGCAGCGCACCGCCGCCTGTGACTCCATGCGTGAACCATGAGGCGAACTGCTTCATCTTGCCTTGCGCTTCGCGGGGGCCGTCTTTAATGCCCATGTCTGCGGCGGGGGCGTCTTCGAGGAGCATTTCAAAGTAGGTCCGGATGAGGCGGTAGCGGTCGAGTTCGGTGGGGCGGTCGTAGGTGCCGGTTGCTGTGTACTGGGCGATCTGGCGGAAGATCCACGGGTTGGCGGGAGCGGCGCGACCGATCATGACTGCGTCGCAGCCGGTTGCGTCGACGATAGCGCAGGCATCCTCGGGGGTGCGGATGTCGCCGTTGCCGATGACCGGGATGGTCACGGCGTCTTTGACGGCGGCGATGTACTCCCAGCGCGCTGTCCCGGAGTAGCCGTCCTCGCGGGTGCGGGCGTGGAGCGCTACCGCGTTGAGGCCAGACTCCTGGGCGAGCCGGGCGAGCTCGACGCAGACGATGTTCTTGTCGTTCCAGCCAAGGCGAAACTTGACCGTGAAGGGGATGCTGACGGAGGCGCGGACGGCCTCGAAGATCTTTGCAATCAGGGGCAGATCGCGCAGCAGGCCGGAGCCGCCGTTGCAGGCGACAACCCGCTTGGCGGGGCAGCCGAGGTTCAGATCGACCATGTCGAAGCCGGTGGCCTCAATGATACGGGCGGCTTCGGCGAGTGTCTCGGGATTCGAGCCAAAGATCTGAGCCGAAATGGGATGCTCGTCCTCGTAAAAGGTGAGGTAGCGTCGGCGCTTGATCTCGCGCATGCGAGAGAGCCCGTCGGCGGAGGTGAACTCGGTCATGACCAGACCGCAGCCGGACTGCTCATTCGAGATCGCGGCGTCGATCTGCGCCGCCCCCGGCACGCCCTCGGCAGCGCCAACCCTGGAGGTAAAAAGACTGGCGTTGCGGATGAACCGGCGGAAGACCGTATCCGTGACCCCGGCCATGGGGGCGAGCACGGTTGCCGGCGCCACCGGGACGCCGCCGATAGCAAACGAAGCAGGTACGCGGGCGTGCGCCGGCACGGGTATGGGGATCGGCACCGGATTGTCCCAGCTCTTCTTCATGTAGACGTCGCGCTGCAAGGCTCAAGACTCCTGGCTAGCGGGTAGAAGCAAAAGACTGCGCTTGCACAGCAAAGCCCCCGTCGTAGCGGGGGCTCTTGCCTGGTACTTTCGTACTGCCTGCGATTACTTCGCAGCCACCGCGGCGTCTGATTTGGCGTACTTGCGACGAAAGCGCTCGACGCGGCCTGCAGTGTCGATGAGCTTCTGCTTGCCGGTGAAAAACGGGTGGCAGGTCGAGCAGATTTCGACGTGGATGTCGCCCTTGTGGGTCGAACGGGTGGTGAAGTCGTTGCCACAGGCACACTTCACGTGGATCTCACTGTAGGCGGGGTGAATACCTTCTTTTGCCATGATGGACCCTTTCCTGCAATCTTCTTGATGTAGACCGCAGCTGCCCCTGGCGCGAGTCGGTTAGGTGATCGCGTAGCGGGGAGTAGTGTCGATTCGATGATACAGCAGGCCTACCGGATGCAAAAGGCCCCGCTCAGCCTACAACCCCGCCATCACGGCCGCGTAGGCGCGATTAGAAAAGTCCAAGGCTGCATCGGCCTCGACTCTGGCGGTGGCCGCGCTCACCCCTTCTGTCCGGCTGACGCTCGTGACCAGGCGATAGGTCTCGTGCAGCAATGTCTTGACAAACTCCTGCTCGGACGCGAAAGCCTCCCGTCCGACCAGGAATCCGTCTTCGCCGAACATAGTCATTCCAGAAGCTTTGAGCGCCGGCTCGTACTGGATCGTCCGGCTGCCGATCTTTATGACCACATCGGTCCCGGAAGCATAGGCCTGCCGGATCTTCGCGATGTCTGCCGCTTTCATCATGCCCCGAACTTCGACGATGATCCCCTGTTCGACGCTGCTGAATCCGGACAGGACTGCATCGGCGGCAGCTACCGTTTTGACCGCCGGTGCCACCGCCGGGCCCTCGCCGGCCCTTATCGGCAGGCGCGCTCCAAGGTACCAAAGCGCGAGTTGCACAGAGAGGTCCCTCGCCGCTTTCGCATCTACCTGTTCCTGCGCGACCGCCTGGCGCAAGGCCTTGCAGAGTGTTGGGGCGGTTGTGTCAGATATGACCGTGGGTAAGACCAATCCGTTATATCTGTAGTAGGAGTAGGACCCTGGCATCTTGTAAATCGCCACTGCCGCTTGGGCCTCGGCTTTTGAAGCATAGATCGAACGAAGTTCAAAGAAGGCGGCCTTGAGCGGATCCCCATTGAGCACTGCGTCGCTTCGCCCGATGACAACAGGATCGCGACCCCGGCCATTCACGGTACTTTGGTACAGGTAAAACGGTCCGCCCCACACTGGCAGGCCGACGGCAACGACCGCGTTCTCGACATATTTCGGATCCGTGGTGGGATTGGAAGCAGCGTTTGCCGCGTGGCTTGCTTCGTCTGTCGATGAGGCGCCGCTTGGCGGATGACGCGCGATAGACGGAACATTGATAATTTGTCCTACGGCAATCCTGTCTGGATTCTTCAGCGTGGGATTGGCCTTGATCATTTCCACCGTGCTGATCCCGAACCGCTTTCCAATTTTGGCCAGCGTGTCGCCCGGCTTAACCCTCACCGTCTCCATGGTGATCCTTGTCTGCCTGCAGCGTGAAAGAGCATCGGCGGGACAGAAGAATATCACATTTGGTCTCTGCCAAAACAGGGTCGCCCTGGGCTGGCCCTGGAGAGCGTAACGGAGCGATACTGGGTGCTGCGGGAAGCAGGATCAGCCTTGAACGAGATCGACGGGGTGATGGACGAGATCTGCCAGAAGTGTGACGGGATGGGCATGCGCGTGGTCGCGCGCGCGGGCGGCGGCAGTGCGGCCGAGGCCTGCGAGTGCCGCCATGAGCGGCGCATCTTCCAGCTGCACCGAATGGCGCAGATCCCGGCTCGATACCAGGGCTGCACGCTTGACAACTACCAGTACAACCATGCCGGCGCCGACCCCACGCTCTGGCACGGGTTCAACCAGGCACGCGGCTTTGTGACCGGCTATCCGGCTACGACGAACGGCAACGGGCTGCTCTTTACCGGGAACATCGGCACTGGGAAGACGCACCTGGCGGTCGGCATCCTGCAGGCGCTGGTACTGGAGAAGAGCGTGCCGGCCCTGTTCTGCGACTATCGCGAGCTGCTGAAGGAGATTGGCAACTCCTATAATCCGCAGGTTGCGGCTACCGAGTTGGAGGTGTTGCGGCCTGTGTTCGAGGCAGAGGTGCTCGTAATCGATGAGCTTGGCGCTGCCAAGCCGACCGAGTGGGTCTGGGACACGGTCGCGCACATCCTGAATACCCGTTATAACGACCACCGGACTACGATTATCACGACGAACTATGCCAACCAGGCGCCTGGAAGCGCGGCCGGCGTGCGCGGGCTGAAAGAGGAGACGCTGGGTGACCGGATTGGGGAGCGCATGCGTTCACGGCTGGCGGAGATGTGTGTGACGGTGGAAATAACGGGAGCCGATTATCGGCAGGGCGCCAAGCGGGCTCGCTTTCGTTAAGTCTTGAGCAAGAGGACAGCGCTAAGCTAGAGGATGGCTGTGAGCAGCAACAGCGCGGCCGCTGCCACAATGGCGGCCTTGTACACCGCGTCCCCTGGCAGCTGCAGGGCGCGCAAGGTGCTGTGCAGCATGTGTGAGTCGGTGTGGAGCGGCATGGCTTAGCTCCTGAAGTGTTGTTTCTGCTGATAAGTGCAAGCCGGATGTGGCCGGCTTCTCTAGAAAACGCACGATGCGCGCCTGCAGATGTCGCTTGCCTGCATAGACGCAGTTTGCCTTAACGAGTTGCGTCCCGAAGTGGAAAGCTCGTGAATATATGAGCGTGAGTACCAGAGAGGATACGCAGGGTTGGGGATTGGCGTTCCTTTTGACAGGTGAGCGGTTTGATCGGGACGGGCATTTGCTTCTAACGCGGAGGCTACACTGCCGGCCAGCTACGGCTGAGTTCGAACTGCTCTAAGATGCTGCTATGCCAGATATCCCGGATCTTCAGGATGACTCATTAATGACGTTAAAGCGGGAGAGACACCTGGAGCGCGAGGCTGGCCGTGAACCCGAGCCGCGATCGCTGCTGCCGTGGATCGTCTCCGGCGTTGTGGTGCTGCTGGTGCTGGGTGTGCTGCTGGTGGCCGGGCGGCACAAGTTGCCGGTCAATCCTGGTGGGGCAGGCCTGGCGGCGGCCGACCCATATGCGGCGCAGCTCACCATCAGCCATGTACAGATGAGCGAGTCGGCCAATCTGTCGGGCGGCAAGGTGACCTACCTGGATGGCGAGGTAGCCAACCATGGCAGCCAAATCTTGCGCGGGATTACTGTGCAGGTGGCCTTTCGCAATGCGCTCAAACAGATCGCGCAGAAGGAGACCATGCCGCTGAACCTGATCCGGACGCGTGAGCCTTACGTGGACACGCAGCCGATGAGCGCGGCGCCGCTGGCGCCCGGCAGCTCGCGGGAGTTCCGTCTCATCTTTGACCATGTGACCGAGGATTGGGACCAGCAATACCCTGAGGTGCGGGTGATTGAGGTAGTGGCGAAGTAGGCAGTGGCTTGTTGGCTGACAGTGTAGGAAGTACGCGAGTGTCGACCCGGATACCTTGGGGTGAACAGGAAGCATCGGTCCTGTGTAGATCGTGACCAAGGGTAGATAGTTGGAGCGAGAAGGTTTAGGCCGGATGGGTGGCTCGCTGATCCGTCTGGCCTCTGACGTGCTGCCAGGCTGAGGTTGAACCCATAGGAAAATCGCTTTCGCGAGTTCTTTTCTTGGTTGAGCGAGGTAGAGAGACCGATGAAAACAATGAACAGGCATCAGGCAGCTGTCTGCACGCTGCAGATTTTTTCTGGAAGCGTGCTCGCCCTGAGTATGGCCATGACCATGAGCGCGCAAAGCAGCGCTCCCGCGCAAGTCAACACAGGCGCGACCAGCAGCGCGCAGACGGGCAGCATGAACCCGGGCGACCAGAGTACGTATGCTACCGGGCATCCGCTGGCTACCCGGTCGAAGGAAGGCTTCTGGGGGCATGTGAACCCGTTTGCGCGCAAGAAGTGGGTGAAGCGGCAGCTCGATCCGGTAAAGGACCGGCTTAACGAGCTGGACCAGTTGCAGGCCAAGAATGCGAATGATATTCGCGATCTGGATGCGCGGACCGCGGCCGGGATTCGGCAGGCGCAATCCACTGCTGACCAGGCGAACCGGACGGCAATAGGTGCGACCACCACTGCTACGCAAGCGCAGCAGCTAGCGCAGAGTGCCGCTGGGCGGACAGACAAGCTGAATTCGACTGTTTCTAACCTCGATCAATACCAGAAGGTAAATGATACTGAGCTGCTGTTTCGGTCGGGGCAGACTGCTTTGAACGCTCGCGCGAAGCAGGCGCTAGACCAGATTGCCGCGCAGTTGCAGGGGCAAAAGGGGTATGTGGTGGAGATTGAGGGCTACTCGCGGGTGCGCGGGTCGGCTGGGATCGCGAGCTCGCAGCATATGGCCGATGCAGTGGTACGGTACCTGGTGACGGAGCACCAAATTCCGGTATACCGGATTCACCAGCTGGCGCTGGGGAATGCGAAGCTTGAGGAAGGTGCGCCTGCTTCATATGGGAATGCGGTGCGGGTGAGCGTGATGCAGAACAGCCTGGCTGCTTCGACGCCTTCAGACGGAACGGGGCAGGCTGCTGGAACCGGGCAGGCCACGCAGTAAGAACGTTGAAGAGCGGCAGGTCAAAAGCGAGGTATCCCTGTCGGGTGCCTCGCTCTTTTATTCGCCCGGGTGAGGGGCGTGTGTATGGAGGGCTAGCAGGGTTTCGAGGAGTGGGCGTAAGTGATCGAGGTGCAGAGCGTTGGCACCATCGGATTTGGCCTGGCCGGGGTTGTCGTGGACTTCAAGGAAGATGCCGTCGATGCCTGCCGCGACCGCTGCGCGTGCCAGAAGAGGGATGAATTGTGGTTGGCCGCCGGAGACGCCGTTGGCGGCTGAAGGCATTTGGACGGAGTGGGTTGCGTCGAAGATGACCGGGGCGAGCCGGCGCATGATGGCCAGGGCGCGCATGTCGACGACCAGGTTCGAGTAGCCGAAGGTGGTTCCTCGTTCGGTGAGTGAGATGCGGTTGTTGGTGGTGGAGCGGACTTTTTCGACGGCGTAGGTCATGTCGCTGGGGGCGACGAACTGGCCTTTCTTGATGTTGATGGCTCGGCCGGTAAGGCCCGCGGCCACGAGTAAGTCCGTCTGGCGGCAGAGGAAGGCGGGAATCTGGAGGACGTCCGCGCCCTCGGCGGCGATGGCGCAGTGGCTCGGTTCGTGGACGTCGGTGAGGATGGAAACTCCTGTCGAGTCAGCGATTTGGCGGAGGATGCGTGTGCCTTCGACGAGGCCCGGGCCGCGGAAGCTTGACACCGAGGTGCGGTTGGCCTTGTCGTAGCTGGCCTTAAAGATGTAGGGCAGCCGCAAGTCGGAGGCGATGCGCTGGATGGAGTCGGCCATGTGGCGGGCGTGGGTTTCGCTCTCGATGACGCAAGGGCCGGCGATGAGGAAGAGCTTACCGGCGCCTACGGTGACCGGGCCGACGTGGAAGGGTGGGAGCATGCGTACCATTTGAACAGATGTAAAGAGGGGAAGAAAAGGGGTAGGTGGTTGTTCAGACAGTTTACTACTTAGTATCTAATTACACTTTTGACAGTTTGGGCACAGTTTGTCTAACGTGTCTAGTAG
>CAXTMM010000024.1:0-19677 GCA_964245415.1 uncultured Acidobacteriaceae bacterium
GTGTCGCTTTGAATTTGCTGACTCCCACATAGAGAACATCTTCTGACTGCAAAACGGGTGATACAAGCTTGCCCTCGACTACCTTCGAGTACTCGATCGGTATCTCGAGGATGGTGCCCTGCTGCTTACGTAGAATCCAAACAGTTTTCGTAGAAGCGATGATGGCCGTGCCTTGTGCCAGGGCGATGGCTTGGGTGAGGTCGAGCGAACCACGGTCCACCATCAGGTAGCCTCCCGGACGCATGACCGCGCCGAGTACATAGACGATGCCGGCCCGGCGGACAAAGACCGTGTCGCCTGGATAGACGGTCACATTTGCGGCGCTATCGGGGCTGGCATCTCGCATATATTGGGCGTGTTCTATGCGTGCAGGGGGCCCTCCCGGCTGCTGGATGTGCTGGATCTCGATGTCACTACCGGCTGCAATCGTCTCGCCGCCCGCCATGGCAAGCACGCTCGGTAGCGGCTTTGGCGCCTGGAGAGCGATGCGCCCCGGCATCTGGACTTCACCCAGAATGGTCGTACTTTGTACGGCGTACTGGAGTACGTCGATGTTGATCTGCGGAGAAACAAGCAGTCCTTTGAGTGAAAATTGTGTGGCGAGTTCGGCCTGCAAGCCGGCTGGTGTCTTGCCTAATACATCCACCTTGCCGAGCAACGGGACGGTTATTTGTCCTGCTTCGTCGACCCGCAAAGTGCCTGACATCTCGGGCACGCGATAGATGCGGAGATCGAGCAGGGTCCCGGCGGTTAGCGGCACTTTGGCGAAGTCCTCTGGCACGAGCACTGGCTGGCCAGCTGCCGGAAGCGATGCTGTACCTCGAGCCAGACCACTCGACGCTTGGTCCAGGTTGGAGAGCACGGTCGGCGGCGCTGCCTGCTGTTGCGCAGCCAGCGGCAGGCCGAGTATGCAGGCGGCTACAAGCAGCGCCAATCGCCATCGGCAGCAAACGGTCATCGCGCTACTCATCAGGTCCGTCATATCGGTAATAGGTGGACATCATGGAAGCCCCATTGATGACATATCCGAGTACATGGATTTGGGGCTTGTTCAACATAGAGACGGCGCTTTTGAGCGCAGGCTTGGTGTCCCGGCCCGCGCGCGTTACCAGAACGATTCCCTCCACCATGGGCGCGAGGAGCAGCGGGTCGGTGACCAGCAGCAGCGGCGGCGTATCAATAAGCACATAGTCATAGGCCGCTTCAAGCTCTCTCAAGAGCTCGGTAAAGCGGCTGGAGCCGAGCAGTTCCGCCGGCATCGGTGGGATCGTGCCCGCCGGAAGGATGAAGAGGCTTTCGATGTTCCCGTGAGCCACGACAGCCTCTGCTACGGAAGCGGATCCGGTGAGCACGTTGCTCAAGCCGACAGCGCCAGAGCAGCCGGCAAGAACGTGCATGGTCGGGCGTCGCATGTCCGCATCAACAAGAAGCACACGAGCGCCCTGGTACGCAAAGGCGGTGGCAAGATTGAACGAGGTGACAGTTTTTCCATCACCACTGAGAGCGCTGGTAAAGAGCAGCGTTTTGGGCGGATGGCCGCTCTTTGACATCAGGATGGACGTGCGCAGCTGTCGGAACGCTTCGGAGATAGGCGAGGTAGGATCCCGGTGAAGCCAGGCAACTTTACCAGGGTCAAGCTTGCCGAGGTCCGCAGCAGCATTTGCAGGCGCACCCCCGTAACGGCGTCCCTTCTGATTCGAGTGAAAGTCAGGGATGACCCCGAGCTGCGCAAAAGGCAGCAGCTCGGGGAAGTCTTCGGTGCCGTAGACGATATTCTGGATATGGTCGAGAAGCAGAGCAGAGATAGCGCCCAAGACCAAGCCGACCGCAAGCCCAACCGGAAAGACCTTCATGGGATCCGGCGCAGACGGCTTGGCAGCGGGGCGTGCTGGGTCTGCAATTGTGATCACGCCGGTGCCGATACCGGCAGTGAGGTTCGCCTCCTCAAGACGCGTATACATATCTTGATAAAGCAGGCGGCTAGACGTGCTCTCCTGTTCTAACACCAGCAAGCCTGCAATACTCTGGTCCAGCTTGCCTACGACTCTCTCCTGTTGTCGGACTTGCTGCCGGATACTGTTTTCCGCCAGGAGCGCAACGTTGTAATCGTTCTTGGTTCCATGCAGGATCCTCATCAAGGCGCCGCGAATCTGTTCGCTGACCGAAGCCAACTGGTTGTTCACGTCGATCAGTTCAGGGTTTTTCGGTCCGTACTTTGTGATGTCGGAGGCGTACTGCAGCTTTAATGCACTTTCCTGCTGGCGCAGATTTTGCAGCTGAACGATTCCCTCGGCAGCCGAGGAGCTCTTCGAACCCTCCGCATCGCTGCCAACTAGGCTGCTTGAAGCGAGGCTGGCTAGCACGTCAGGATCGCCGCCCTGGGCAAACCGGTATAGCGCTTCCTTCCCTATCCGCTCAACCTCCGCTCGGGTGAGCTCGGTGTTAAGTGCTAGGAGCCGCTCATCGTCGGTGCTGTTTACTTGAGGCATGCTGGCGCCCAGCGCGGGATCCTTGCTAATGCCGCCTGAGCCCGTAGAGATATATACCCCGACCAACCCCTCTTTCTGCTGGTATTCACTGACTCTTCGTTCGCTGTCGGCGACCTTGTCCTTTAATTCGGCCAGTTGCGCTGTAAGCCAATTTGAGGTCTTGAGCGAAGCGGCATACCGGGCCTCGGTGTGGTTGCTTAGATACACTTCAACGACGGTGTTTGCTGTCGCGGCGGCGCGCACCGGATCCGTGTCCGTGTAGGAAACGGTAATCAATCGCGTGTTCTTGACCAAATCGACCTTGAGCCGATGAGTGAAGATGTTGAGCGCACGGGCTCGGGTGAATGGCGCCTTTTCAATCGGCAGACCACGCTCACTGTCGATCTGCTGGTTTTTGCCCGGCTTCGCAGCGAAGGGCTCTGTCGAGAGCAGATTCATGCGCTTGATGGTATCGATTGCTGTCGACTCGTTCTCGAGATCTGCCTCGTGTGTCATCATGTCGGTGAGCAGGTCAGCCCCGGTGCCCAGCTTTGAGCCGATGCCGGAAAGATCGTCCATACCGAGCGACATTGAGTTGTCTTTGTTGATCTCAATGGTCGCTGTAGCGGTGTACTTGTTCTTGGCCACAATAAAGTAAGCAGTCGCAAGTAGAAGGCCAGCCAGCGTGAGGGCCAGAATGACCCGTATCCGATGAGAGAAAATCCGGAGGATATCGCCGATACTGAGTTCCTGAGAGTCGGAGCTGCTGATCTTAGCAGTCTCGGATCCAGGTGGGGACATTTGCTTCGGCATGATCCTCGTGTTTACCGTGCGCTTCTAAAACAAGCACGCATGCTTTGCGTGCAACGAAGTAAGGCGCGAGCTGGCAGGCAGCAGGTGAAAGAAAATCTGCTGTTGACAGAATGATGGGACGGCGGCTAGCCGCATGGCTTGACTCTGTGGAGTAACCGGAGCACTCTGCGGTCTTCTGCCTCTGAGCCCATAATCAGTGCAGGACGAATAGGGCGAGCATACTGGCGGCATCCTGCTTTCGCTACGGTATTTAGGTAACAAGCCGCCACAGGCTCAAACGCAGATTTCATGCGAAGTTTTCACTCGAGCCGCCGATGAGCGTCTTGAGGTGATGTGGATGGTTCGCAAATACATGAGTTCTTTTGTAGCCCTAACGCTTGCAACACTGACTTTACTGCCTCAGTATGCCTGTGCCGCGAAGCCGATCGTGAAAGCCGGCCCAAGCGTGGCAATGCAGGCAAAAGCCGCAGCCGCGAGCCAGGCCCCCACACTCCCCCCTGGTTACTACGGTTTGCATCTGCTTCACTTGCAGTACGGCACCGCATGGCCTTCTATCAAGTTCGGCACCTGGCGTCTCTGGGATGCGGGCGTCGCATGGCGTGATATTGAGCCAAAATCAGGCACGTATAACTGGCAGACGCTTGATACTTATGTTGCCCTTGCTCAACAGCAAGGTGTCGATCTGATCCTCGAGTTGGGCCAGACACCGCAATGGGCTTCGGCAAGGCCGAATGAAACAGCTGCCACTGGGAACGGTGCAGGAGCAGAGCCGACAAACAACGCCTTGTACACCGCGTACGTGACTGCAGTTGTCACCCGCTATAAAGGCAAGATCGCCTTCTACGAACTTTGGAACGAAGTCGATAACCCGCATTACTGGACCGGCACGCCTGCGGAGATGGTGCAGCTTGCAGCGCTGGCCGCCAAGACTATCAAGAGCATCGATCCCAACGCGAAAGTGATCAGCCCAAGCCTGATGGGCGGAGGATCCGCCAACGTTGCCTATCTGAAATCCATGCTCGACGTTGGCCTTGCCAACTCGGTAGATATGTATGGCGTGCACTTCTACGTATTAGGTAAAACGCCTGAATCAGTTCTGCCGGCAGTGCAGTCAGTGCAGGCTCTTCTTGCGCAGTACAATCAGAGCGCCAAGCCGATCTTCAACACAGAGTTTGGCTGGGCTGCTCCGACTACATTCAACAATGCCGATGACCAGTCCGGCTACCTTATGCGAAGCCTGCTCGTAGGCTGGGGTGCGGGTCTCGGACGATTCATGTGGTATGCATGGGACAACTCGAACTGGGTCACATTGACCATGACGCAGTCTGATTTCAAGACGGCTGCTCCCCCGGCAAAAGCCTACGCGACACTGGAGGGATGGACGGCAGGCAAGGAAGTAAGCCGCTGCGCTGCGGGTAGCCCATCAACGACCTGGACCTGCGACATCACGGACCTGAGCGGCGACCACAGCCGCATCTACTGGAGTACCACAGGCAACGCGAGTGTTACGCCCAGCCTTACCTGGAAGCCGGCTCACGCGGTTGATATGTACGGCAACGTGACCAACTACACCGGCGGTGCGCTCACGATCGGCGCTCATCCTCTCCTTATCAAAGAGTAATCACAAAGTGGGAGCAGCGGTCTACTTAGGCAGCCAAGCGAACGACAGCCCCTGCGTATGGCGCAGGTCCTGTCGTTTGCGCGTTGACGCGGTGTCGGTCTGATCGACAGAGTGTACCGGTTCTGGTGTTCATCAGCACTCATACATATCTGTCGTCGATTATCCTTTCTGGACCAATCCGAGTACTCCTCGCCACATGGGCAAGTACGCCCGGCCAAAGCTGGGTAGCCGCACGTAGCATAGAGCATGCGAGCGGGTTGAGCAGGGCTTTCGAGATCCATGTCGCAAGGCTCACCTGACATTCCACATCCCGGGCCAAGCTTTGCTGGTACTGATCCGCGCTCCTGCCAGACAGGTACATGGCCGCTGCCAGACTTGCACTATGCAGCGCGATCGACATGCCATCTCCAGCAAAGGACGGGATCACTGCAGATTGGTCACCAAGCCGCCAAGGCCCATCGTCTGCCTGCTCGCGCACATACCCGTAAGGGATTGACGAGAGGCTCAGCGGCCGCTCCCAAAGGGCGATTGCGCCGTCAAGCCGCGCCCTCAAATGAGCCGAGTGATTCTTAATGTGAGCGAGGAGCTTAGGCCATCTGCCGCCTATTTTTCTGAACATCTCTTGATGCACGAGCAGGCAGAGGTTGGCTCTGCCATCTTCTATCGGCTGCAGACCAGCATACCCTCCCGGAAACAGCACCAGCTCTACATGCCGCTCCAAGGCCGCACGTTCAGAAGCCGACAGGATCCAATACATCTTGAAGGCAAGCAGGTCGTTCTGTCTGCCGGCAGGCCGATGCCAGCCATAGAGGTCATGTTTGCCCGTAGCCAGAAAAGCAGCTCTGCCGCGAAAATTCTTCTCTGCGTCTGTATGCGCGCTCCAGACCCCATCTCTCTCGAGCGCCTGCACGCGGCACGGGCGCAAAATGGAAACTCCGCAAACCGCTGCTCGCTCAAGCAGCGCCTCATCCAGGCGCTCACGCGAAAGCGAGCGGGAGGCAAACGGCAGCCGGGTGCCGACCAGGGTTCGCTGCCCTGCAAGCCGCACGTAATCGATGGGCACGGCGCCAAGCGCGTCGATATCTATACCCAAGGCATGAAGGTAAAGCAGCGCCTCATGGCTGAGAAACTCGCCACAGACCTTTGGGTGAGCGCCGGCGCTCTTTTCGATCAAGAGCACGTCCTGGCCGGCCGTGGCCAGTGAGATCGCGAGTGAGGAGCCGGCGAGACCGCCACCTACGACAAGCGCGTCATAGATGCGGCTCACGTTCCGTTGCGCGGCAAGTGGGGACTCGTGCGCTGGACTGCTCATACTCGGACCCTGCCGACACAGAGGCGGGCTGGCCGGAACTCTTCAATCGCCACCACGGAGAGCTCAACACCAGCCAGCGCCAGGTAGCGCTTCCAATCCTGCCGTCGAAAGCTGCGGCGGAACGAGATCGGTCCATCGTGCTGCACAAAAGGGTGCCAGCGCGCAGCCCACGCGAGCAGGCGAAAGAGTCGGTATGGCAAGACTGCGCGATGCAGGTCACTAATAAACCAGCCGTACCGCGCTTCACGTTCCATCCACAGAAGAAAGCGCACGATCTCGTCATCCGGCAGGTGGTGCGTAAACAGTGAGCTGATCACCACGTCCATCCCCGATGGAAGCGCAAAAGAGAATGCATCGCTAGTGATCCAGTCGATGGATAGATCGTGCGAGGCGACGGCCGAGGCAGCCCGCGCTGCATAAGGATTAAGATCGATCCCGTAAAGGCGTACTGGTATGGAGGCTCGCCTGGCCCACTGCGCAAGGTAGCGCAGCATATCTCCCTGACCGCAGCCAACATCGACGATATGCAGCGGGCGATCCTTCAATGCAGGCCGGCCTAAGCGACTCACAAGCCGCTCAAGCCAAACTCGTGTTGGCCGATAAGCAAGCGTCAAACGGTTGACGATAGCAAGATCATGCAGGCAGGCTTGAAACTCCTGATAGGTACAAGACTCATCCATCCACTCGGAAAGGTGTGCACGCGTAGAAAAGTCAATAGCGCCCTTTGGCTGCTTGAAGCGTGTCACTTGACTAGACAGCATGGAAGCGCATCGTCTCTGCCGTCAGCCCGGGGCCAAATGCCATTGCGCATCCTCTCTGGCCTGCATGCGCCTTCGCCATCAACTCCCGGAGCACAAACATCAATGTGGCGGAAGACATGTTGCCAAACCGTGCCAGGATCTCACGCGAAGCGGCCATCGCAGCCGGTGACAGCTTGAGCGCCTGAGCCACGGCATCAAGCACGGAGCGCCCACCCGGGTGCACAGCCCACAAGTCAATCACGCCAGGCGCACCCGCAATCAAGCCTGCATGCTGTTCGAGCGCATTGCCAATCTCCTGCGGCACGCGTCCGGAAAGCAGCATATTAAAGCCTTGCTCGCGAATATGCCAGGTAATCAGGTCACGCGTATTCGGTATCTCAACCGCTTTAAAGCTATCCATCGAAAATCCAGCAGGATTGCTGCTCACCAGACTGGCCGCACAACCATCGGCGAAGACCAGGTAGGAGAGTACCTCGCCTAAGTCTTGAGTCTCCTTAAAGTGCAATGTGCATAGTTCCAGGTTAACGACCAGTACGCTCTCATCCGGCTCCGATCGAACGATATGCCGGGCCTGTTTGAGTGCATTGATTGCCGCATAGCAGCCCATAAAGCCGATCATCGTGCGCTCGGTAGAAGGACTGAGCCTCAAGTAGTCGATGACCGCAAAATCAAGGCCGGGCGCGTAAAGACCTGTGCAGGAGGTAACGATCACATGCCGGATACGATCCCTCTCCGCTGACGTGAGCCGCAGACAATCAAGCGTGCGCCGCAGCAGGATAGGCGCAGCAAGCTCGTACACGTGCATACGCGCAGCGGTAGTTGGAAAAGCATTCCGCTCATAAAATGCGGCGGCGTACGTAGTGTCACCTACGGCATTATCATGTGTTGCATCGGTGCGCAAACAGGAAAAGCGATGATCGATGGCAGCCTTGCCGGCCATCCGGCGAAATAGCAGACGTTTGCGCGCGTCGACGAGCATGTTCTCTGCAAAATCGACGAAGGCCTCATGTACATCATGGCTCGGCACGACGGTGGCAATGCGGTTGAGATAGCTTGAGGCCAAAATGCGCAAATCTCCTGCCGGAGTATACGACACGCAGGTCGAGACCCGGGCGACGCTGAAGATAGGATGCTTTGCGCGGCAAACACGCTTTCGGCCTGGAACATCCCGCACCGTTACCCGGATGGGTGAAAGCTACACACTTGCGTGTTGAGCCAGCTGTGCGTCTTTATGGGTTCAAGATGTAACTACTGCCAGCCATGTACTGAAACGCTGCCAACGTCCATGACCCGTCGGTACCTTTATCCTTTATGCGTTAGACCGTGATCCTGCAGAGCTTGTTCTGATCCGCCGAAGCGAGAAAACTTTCAGTTCTGCCTGTCGCGAACGCGGAGGTTATCTTGTCATACATATGGATAGACGTTAGCCGCGCTGCCTTCAGCCGTCATGAATTTGCTATTTGCATCTCGTTGTTCGCGGGATTCGACCTAAGTCCCCTGATCAATGCGGTTGGTGAATGGCGCACGGACAAATGCCAAACGTTGACTTTGTGCGCTTTTGGTCTTCAGCTTACTAGCTCACGGGAGATGGCACTTCCGGTATTTGGCGTCCAGCGACTCTTACACCGTTAGCCGACGATATCCTCTATTTACTTTCTACTGTCTGGATCTACTTTTGTGCCGGATATTCGTTTCAGCGCACACAGATAAAGAGCCGGAATTTCCTGGCGTCGCTCTATGTAGCCGCGTAGACCGTCGTCTGGCTAAGTGTGAACACCTCTAGCACTCGCCTAAGACTTCCTTCTTCGCAACATTGGGTAGAAATGACTGCACAAATTGCGTTCGCCTTCTCCGTCCTTCTTCTCACAAACAAAACACTGCGTGGCAGCCACGCTGCTTTGCTTGGTACGCCTGCTTTCGGTGAGGAGCTCTGCACTTTATGCCAGCGTCGCGCCTGATACTGCTGCGCTCGCTGAAACGCTGGTGTTTGTGGGATCCCAATCCGATTCGCCAGCGTACTGTTATAGCAGCGGCAGATCTCTCCTGCGTGCTTCCTCACGCTCAAAGAAGCGCTCCATAAACTTGGTATCAAAGCGTCCAGCGCGGAAATCCTCATCAGCCAGAATGCGGCGGTGGAGGGGGACCGTGGTGTAGATCCCCTCAACAACGAACATCTCAAGCGCCCGCTGCATGCGCACCATCGCCTCGGCACGGTCTTTTCCATGGGTGATCAGCTTGGCGATGAGCGAGTCGTAGTAGGGCGGCACGACTCCTTCGGCGTACTGTGCCGTGTCCACGCGCACACCGTTGCCGCCGGGCAGATTGAAGGCCGTGATCTTGCCTGCCGAAGGAGTGAACTTCTCCGGGTGTTCAGCGTTAATGCGGCACTCAATTGCGTGGCCCCTGATAACGATGGGGTCGGGGATAATAGACGAGAGTTTTTCGCCCGCGGCAATCCGCAGCTGTGCCTTCACGAGATCGAGGCCAGTAATCATCTCGGTCACAGGATGCTCGACCTGAATGCGGGTGTTCATCTCGATAAAGTAGAGCTTGCCGTCTTCATCCATCAAAAACTCAATGGTACCGGCATTCTGGTAGCCGACGTGCTCAAGCGATCGGCGTATGGTCTTGCCGATATCGTCACGCATCTTCTGCGTGACCTGCAACGACGGTGCCTCTTCGATCAGTTTCTGATGGCGCCGCTGGATGGAACACTCACGCTCTCCGAGCGAGAGCACAGTGCCATGCTCATCGGCCAGCACCTGGAACTCGATGTGCCGTGGGCGCTCGATGAACTTCTCCATGTACATGTCCCCATTGCCGAAAGCGTTCGCAGCCTCTGAGCTGGCCGCCTTGAAAAGCGCCGGCAACTCATCCGGCGAGCGCACAATACGCATGCCGCGCCCACCACCGCCGGCAACCGCTTTCAGAATAATCGGATAGCCGATCGACTTTGCCCACTCAAAGGCTTCGTCTTCATCGGCGATCACCCCATCGGAGCCGGGGAGAATCGGAACCCTTGCCTTCTTCATCGTCTGGCGCGCCATGGATTTCTCGCCCATCATGCGCGTGACCTCAGGGGGCGGCCCGATGAACTTGATATTCGACTGACGGCAGACTTCGGCGAAGTTCGCGTTCTCGCTTAACAGGCCGTAACCCGGGTGGATCGCGTCGACGTCAGCTATCTCGGCCGCAGAGATGACGGCCGGCACATTCAGGTAGCTTTCCGCGGAGCGCGGCGGGCCAATGCAGATGGCCTCATCAGCAAAGCGAACGTGGAGCGAGTTTCGATCAGCCTCGGAGTACACGGCAACTGTGCGAATACCTAGTTCCTTACATGCGCAGATGACTCGAAGAGCAATCTCTCCACGGTTCGCTATCAACACTTTACGAAACATAATGAAAGTCCTACCTCAATGCTCGGCAGATCTCAAGGTACGCGAGGATCGCAGGTTGCGCGTCCATCGCAGCAAGCCGGCTAACAACCCTCTAGCGTGGCCGGACGGAGAAAAGTGGTTGACCGAACTCGACCGGCTGCCCGTTCTGTACCAGGCGCTTTCTCACTTCACCCGCCACATCGGACTCGATCTCATTCATCAACTTCATGGCCTCGATGATGCACAGCGGCTGCCCGACCTCAACCTGGTCGCCGGGCTTAACGAAGGCCGAAGCTCCGGGGGATGGCGACTCATAGAAGGTCCCGACGATCGGCGACTTGACCGTGTAGAGGCTGGCTTCATTCGCAGCTGCTGCCGCAGATGCCGCTGCTGCTGCAGTTTCCGCTACAGTCTCTGCAGTAGGCGCCGGCGGCAACGCGTGAGCCGTGGCAGGCAGGTGGAGCCCGGCATGGGGTGCGCTCAGCAGACGCGCCACCGTGGAAGCATCGAACATACCTGCCGGGGGCGCTTCCGTCTGGAACTTGAGTTGGACCTTAAGCTCGCCACGCTCCAGCGCGAACTCACCAATCTTGTTTTCCTTCAGGAACTCGATGAGTTCCTTCAGTTCTTTCATCTCTTCCGGATTCATCGTCTCCGCTTATCTTTCCGCTACGCGGTTCACAGCCTCAGCAGCGCCTTGGTCGAAGGTGTGAGCACACGCCCGCCATCGTCTGTGACCGCGACCATATCCTCAATACGGATGCCGAAGCGGCCCGGCAGGTAGATGCCCGGCTCGATCGTTACCACCATCCCGGCGATCAATGCGTGCTGTTGCTTTGCCGCCAGCCGCGGCCCTTCGTGTATCTCCAGACCGACTCCATGGCCGGTGGAGTGAGTAAAGTAACAGGCCAGCTTGGCCCGCTTGAGCACACTGCGCGCCGCATGGTCCACATCTCCTGCAATCATGCCTGCCCGCACCGCTGCAATCGCCGATTCCTGCGCCTGGAGCACCGCGTCGTAGGCGGCAGACTCCTCATGTGTCGGCTGGCCCATGTAGACGGTTCGGGTCATGTCCGAGCAATAACCACTGAGGATAACACCAAAGTCGAGGGTGACAAAGCCTTTGCGCGGCAGCGGCTGAACGCTGGCAGTGCCGTGGGGCAGCGATGAGCGCACCCCTGAAGCGATGATTGTGTCGAAGGACATGCCATCGGCGCCGAGTGAGCGAGCGAGAAACTCGAGCTCAGCCGCCACCTCCCGCTCTGGAATGCCTGCTTCAAGATGGGGCACAACCATGTCGAATAGCTGACAGCCGAGCGCCGCTGCTGCTTCCATACGGGCGATCTCGTCCTCATCCTTTATCTCGCGTAGGGCCGCCAAGGGGTAAGGGGCTGCTGGGGCAAAGAAGCGTCGCCGAGCCACCGCGCCCAAGCCCTCTCCAAGTGCGGTTTGCATGCGGGTGAGTTCGGCAACCGTGGTGTGGTCGGCGTCATAGTAAATAGTAGCCGCCCCACACCTGCGCAGTAGCGCGCAAGCCTCGCTGAGCGCCTGCTTGCAGATAACAATGCGAGCTGTGTGCACTTGTTCCCGAGCCTGCGCCTTGTAGCGCCCATCGGTAAGCAGCACCGAGCGCCGTGCAGTGACGGCCAACACTGCATTCGAGCCAGTAAAACCGCACAGGTAGCGCACATCTGGCAGGTAAGTCACCAGGAGGGCCTCCCAGCCGGCATGCGCCATCGCCTGTCGCAGCCGGCGCAGACGCTTCAGGTACTGCATCGCGAACCTCTCTTGTTGGGCCATGCGCCTGCTCCCAACGCCCAAGATTAAATCATCAGCGCAGCGCGTGCCTGCTTCCGACGCTGTGTCGCCCCAAAGACACGGTGATCCTGCTGCTTCTGCTGCCGATGAGGAAGGATGTGGAAAGTGTCGAGCGGCCAGAACTAAGCATCCCAATTTGTGTCCATACAAGCGGCACAAACATGCGTGACCGCGACGAAATGTTGAGAACGGGACGCACAAGGCATAGGAAAGGGTCGGACAATGAATACATCGAATGCGATTCATCTTTTTCGCAATGCGGCGGCCAAAAGGATTACAGACCAAGGTGTGGGTTCAGCCTTAATACTTCCAACCGCGAAACTGGATGCAGGCGGTCTGAGCAGGATGACCAGTCTAGGACGTCAGGCTGTAGCTTCGGCGCTGATGCTATTCCTGGTCCCAGTTTCGTTCGGCGACGTGTACGGGCAGGACGCACCACCTCCGCCGCCACCCGACTATGGCGGCCAACAGCAGTCTGCCTATCAGGCTTTGCCTCCTGAAGAACTCAACCGTCTGGTCGCGCCGATCGCGCTTTACCCTGACGCGCTGGTGGCACAGGTGCTAGCTGCGTCCACCTATCCGGCCCAGGTTGCAAGTGCTGAGCAGTTTGTACAGCAGAGTGGTGGAGCCCCGCCCGAGCAGCTGGCCCAGATGGCCGACCAGCAGCCATGGGACCCGAGTGTGAAGGCGCTGACCGCGTTCCCGCAGGTGCTACAGAACCTGAACCAGAACATGCAGTGGACAACGCAGCTGGGCAACGCGTACTATAACCAGCCGCAGGATGTAATGGGTGCTGTGCAGGCCATGCGCCAGCAGGCGTATGCCGCAGGTAACCTGCGGCCCGGCTCCCAGCTAAACGTGGTCTATCAGCCCGGCGCGATCGCCATTGAGCCGGTGAGCCCGGGCGTGGTCTACGTGCCCTACTACAATCCATGGGTCGTCTACGGAGCGCCTATCGCTCCCTGGGGCTACTACCATTACTACGGGCCGCCTTCAGGCGTTGCACTGGGCCTAGGAATTGGAATCGGTTTCGGCGTAGGAGTTGCTATCGGCGCGTTCGGACATTTTGGCTGGGGCTTCCACAGCTGGGCGCCAAACTGGGGTTCCCGAACCGTTGTCTTCAACCACAACACCTACATCTCCAACAGTGTCACGGTCGTAAACCATGGCAACTATGGCGGATTTGACCGTAACCCGCAGGCGCGTGCCTTCAACCATACGCAGGCTGCGCAGTTCGCAAATGTGAATCACACCACGATCAACAACGTCAGCGTGAACCGCACCAATGTCAACAACATGAATCGGACCAACATCAACAACATCAACCGGAGTAATAACTTCAACGCCAACAATCGCGTCGGACAGCCGAACGCAAATGCCTCAGGCAACTTCAATCCACGTTCCCAGCAAAACTTCAATCGGCCGGCTCAGGCTGGAGTGCAGCCCGGCCAGTTCAATAACGGAGTGCGGCCAGAAGCGCAAACTGCGCGAACCAGCCAGCTGAATATGAATAATGGTGCGCGTCCAACGCAGCCCGGGCAGTTCGCTGGGGCGGCACGCCCGAATGCAGTTGCGCCGAATGTGAATCGTGGCGGCTACCAGGGCGCCCAGCAGCATCAGGCTGCGCCTCAACGTCAAGCAGCGCCACAGCAGCGTGCCGACCAACACTCCGCTCCGCAGCATGAAAGCCACGGAGAAGGGAGCCATGAGCATCACTAGGTTGTACAGTTAGGTGAAAAGAACGCTGATCGCATGAAAGGCTGCCATCCACGGCTACTCAGGATGGCAGCCCTGTACATGGCAAGGCCTAAACAAGAATAGAGCGAATGAAGTGCACAGCATGGGCACGTCTGCTTAACGGGCTGCGCGCACAGGTTTTTTCTGGCGTGGCTTAACCAGCTTTGGTATTTGCTCGCTTACCCCTGACTGCTCGTCCATCCACGCGTCCAGACGCGACTTCTTGAATCGCCAGCGATTGCCCAGCCGGAACGCAGGAATGGTATTTTCAGAGGCGTAGCGGTAGAGCGAATCGGCGCTAATGCCCAGGTAATCGGCAGCCTGGCGGATGTCCATGACCTCGCGTACGGTCGCGGCACCTTCCTTTTCGACGCGGGCGGCTGCTTGGCGCATGGTAGGGTTCCCCGAAACAGTTCCTACTGCTTATATCCCGTTTGAGGCAGCAGCTTCAAGAAAATCTTGCCAAGTCGGACGATCGGTCGGTTACCCGCGGTGTCCTATCGAAAAAGCGCGGCGATCTCCTCGCGGTACTGAGCGGCGAGCACTCGCCGCTTGAGCTTGAGGCTTGGGGTCAGCTCTCCCGTCTCCTGGCTCCACTCATCCGGCACCACGACATAGCGCTTGAGCAGCTCGTAGTCGGCTAGGGTCGCGTTTACCCGCTTGATCGTCTCCTTGTAGCGCGCCTGGACTGCAGGATGCTCGACGAGCTCCTTGCGGGAGGCCGCAGCGATGCCATGCTCTCGCGCCCACGGCTCAAGCGCGGCAAAGTTCGGGCTCAAGAGCGCAGCGACGTACTTTTCACGGTCGCCGACCAGCGCGGCAGCAGAGACGAAGAGATCAGCCTTGAGCTTGCCCTCAATCGGCTGTGGAGCGACCAGCTTGCCGGCCGAGGTTTTGAGCAGCTCCTTCTTGCGGTCGGTGATGAAGAGGTAACGCTCGTCATCAATATGCCCAATATCGCCGGTAAAAAACCAGCCCTCCTCGTCGAAGGCGGCAGCGGTCATCTCGGCTTGATGCCAGTAGCTTTTGAAAACGTTAGGACCGCGCACCAGTAATTCGCCGTCCTCGGCGATCCTGGCCTCTATATTCGGCAAAACCTTACCTACCGACCCGATCCGGTAATGCAGCGGTGTGTTCACGCCCAGCACGGGCGAGGTCTCCGTAAGCCCATAACCTTCAAGGATGCGGATGCCTGCGTTCAAAAACCACGTAGCGCTTTCCATCCCTAGGGGCGCGCCGCCGGCGATAAAGTGACGCACATGGCCGCCGAACGACTCGCGTAGCTTCGAGTAGAAGAGCCTGTCAGCCAGCTTCCAAAAAGGGCTCCACGGCCGCTCGCCCTGGGCAAGCGCCTTTCGATTGCGCGCCCCGGTGGCTAGCGCCCATTGCACGATGCGCTTCTTGATCGGCGATTGGAAGGCGCGGCGCTCGGTCTCCTGGCGGATCTTTTCGAAGACCCGCGGGACGGCGACGAAGAAGGTCGGCTGCACGGCCTTGATCGCCGGCATCAGCTTGTCGAGCGTCGGCACATAGGCGATCGCGACCTTTTCCGAATAGAGCGCATAGTCGACATGGCGCGCGGTCACATGCGAAAGCGGCAGAAAGGAAACCGAGCTATCGTTTGGCGCAAAGGTGAATTCGCGGAGTGAGTAGTTGAGGTTCTGGGCGATGTTGCCGTGGGTGAGCACAACCCCCTTCGGCTCGGCGGTGGTGCCGGATGTATAGATTATGGTGGCCGGATCCTCTGGTGCAATCGACTTTGCGGCGGCTTCAAACTGCTCATCACGCCTTTGATCCGACTCGCCCAACAGCGATTCAAACGCAACGGCATCTGCGCCCGGCACCTGGTCCAGCATGATGACGTGCTCGATTGCAGTCCTTGCTCGAGCTCTCACAACCTTTTCATACTGCCCGCGGGTCGACACAACCACCACCCGTGCGCCGGAGTGTGCCAGCAGGTCGGCGGTAAGCTCAGGCTGCTAGGTTGGGAAGATTGGCACATCGACCAGCCCCAGGGCGAGCGACGCGAAATCGGTAATCGCCCACTCCCAGCGGTTCTCGCTCAGGATGGCGACGCGATCGCCCTTGACCAGCCCCCAAGCCTCGAACACACGGGCCAACGCGCGGACCCGGCCATACACCTCCATACCCGCAAGCGGCTGCCACCTCCCTCCCCTGTCGAGATGGAGAATGGCTCGTGGGCCGGTTTCAAACGCAATACGGAATAAGATGTCGTTCAGGTTCGTAAGCGTGCGCACAACGGCAAGACTATCGGAGGACGAGGGGCTTGCCAAGACGTGGTTGGACGAAGTTATGAGGCCGAGTTATGGACACTGCTGCTGAGCCACGAACGACTCTTGACTTCGGCTTGGTCGATCCGGTCGCCGCTCGGCTACGCTGAGCCGTGTGAAGGAGTTTGCCGGCAAGAACGAGATGACATGGTTGCAGGCCCGCGACAGCGGGTTTTCGGGACCGGTGTCACAGCTGTTCGAAGTTTGATCAATGCCGCACACGTTTACGATTGACAGCGACGGGGTGTTGCAGGATAAGCATACCGGTGACGGAAAGATCCAGGGCAAGCTGAAGAAACTGGTTGGCCTGGCACGCCAGCGGGAGCAGGCGGCGAAGGCCGCTAGCTTGCGTCTTCTGCTAGCGTGAGAGCCACATCTTGAGCTGACTCGGCACTCGGCATAGGTCCAAGACCAGGTTTTTTACTCATAGTGGAGAGAAGAATACTGCCTCAGCAACAGAAAACTCATACCAGAGAGGACTATCGTTGAGTGGTTCAGCTTTCTCGGTTGATCGCTTCTGCCGCAGCGACGAGTCCTTGCACAGGTTGCTTACCAGATCCCGGGCCGAGACGTGTGAACCAAAAACAAGAACAACCTCAGGCTTGCGGTCTTGGGGTTAAGCGTACAAACTTAGGAGCCAGCCCGGCCCAGTTTTCCAGCAGCCAGCTTGCGCGGGTGCTGGCCGTCTTCTTCTCATGCAGACGAACCAGCCCTTTAATTCCCTGCTGCGCTTCCTCATCAAGCGACGCATAAGGCTCAGGCTGCAGGAAGCCTGCATGGTAGCGATGGTCAGAAAGCATCTCACCGTCTTCGTCGAAGATCCACGCCACGCCCCCTGTCATGCCCGCGCCGAAGTTCATGCCCGTGTCGCCGAGGATCACCACTGTGCCGCCCGTCATGTACTCGCAGCCGTGATCGCCTACGCCTTCAACGATCGCGAGCACGCCCGAGTTACGCACCGCGAAACGTTCGCCCGCTCGTCCCGCAGCAAAGAGCGCGCCGCTGGTTCCCCCGTAAAGCGCAACGTTGCCAAGAATCACGTGCTGCTCGCTCTCCCGCGCCGCGCGGCCTACGCCCCGTAGCACCAGCTCGCCGCCGCACAGCCCCTTGCCGACGAAGTCGTTCGCCATACCTGTAAGCACCATATGCAGACCGCGTGCGGCGAACGCGCCGAAGCTCTGTCCGGCGGTGCCCTGCAGGTTGAAGGTGAGAGGTGCGGGTGACTCGACATGGTGGTCCTGCAGCAAGGCGAGCTCACCTGACAGCCTTGCCCCGAGAGTACGGTGCTTGTTGCTGATGGTGGTCGTACAGCTAAATGGCTCGCCGGCCTTGTAAGCCGCGATCGCGGGCGCAAGCCAGGCATCGTCGATGGGCGGCTCTTCTTCGGGGCGGTCGTTCCGCTTGCCTTGCCAGTGGACGACTCCGGTCGGTGATGCAGCCAGCATCGCTGCCAGATTAATCCCGCCTGCGGTGCGCGTCTGCTGCAGTAGGTCCGTGCGCCCGATCGCTGCCTCAATTGAAGGCAGGCCCAACTTAGCAAGCAGCGCCTGAATGTCGCTCGCCAGCTCGTCAAAGAAGCGCGCAATATGCTCTGGCTTGCCGCGAAATTTCGCGCGCAGGTCTTCGCGCTGGGTGGCGATGCCGGTCGGACAGGTGTTAAGGTGACACTGCCGCGCCATATCGCAGCCAATCGCGACCAGCACCGCCGTCCCAAAGGCGAACTCGTCCGCCCCCAGCATTGCGGCGCAAAGCACATCGGAAGCAGTTCGCAGGCCGCCGTCGACACGCAGGCGCACACGCCCACGGAGTCCATTGCGGAGCAGCACCTGCTGCGCCTCGGCGAGACCAAGCTCCCAAGGACTGCCGGTGTACTTGATGCTCGAAAGCGGCGAGGCCCCGGTGCCCCCGCTATGCCCGGCGATCACGATGTAGTCGGCATACGCCTTCGTAACGCCTGCCGCCACGGTACCGACACCATACTCCGAGACCAGCTTGACGCCGATGGCGGCTTGCGGGTTCACCCGCTTCAAGTCGTAGATGAGCTGGGCCAGGTCCTCGATCGAGTAGATGTCATGATGCGGCGGCGGCGAGATGAGTGTGATCCCAGGCTGGGCATGGCGCAGGCGCGCGATTAGTCCAGTGACCTTATGCCCGGGCAGCTGCCCGCCCTCACCGGGCTTGGCGCCCTGGGCGATCTTGATCTCGATCTCTTCAGCATTGCGCAGGTACTCGGCCGTAACGCCAAACCTGCCGGAGGCGATTTGTTTGATCTTGTTATTGAGCAGGCTCGCGGGCACAGGCTTGTCCAGCAGCATGAGCTCGGTGTCAGGCAAGTAGACAGCGCGGTCCTCCCCACCTTCACCAGTGTTTGATCGGCCGCCGATCATGTTCATCGCCGCGGTGACGGTCTGGTGCGCCTCGGGCGAGAGCGAGCCGAGCGACATGGCGCTCGAGACACAGCGCTTGTAGATGGCCTCCTTTGGCTCGACCACATCGAGGGCGAGCGGATCGCCGGCCGGATGAAAGTCGAGCATATCGCGTAGCAGGGCCGGGTCTTTTTCGACCGCCTGCGAGGAGAAGGTGTTCCAGGCTTGTTGCCCGGGAGCTTCCTTGGCCGCGCGCGTGCTGCCTACGGCGGTCTGTAGCAGGCGCACGGTTGAGGGTTGCCAGGTATGTGGCTCGGCGCCATCAGCCTTGCGAAAACGGACCCATCCGTAATCGGGCAGATCTTTACCGGCGGCCGGGCTGCTTGCCGCCGGGCTCGCCGTAGTGATCGCCCCGGTCATCGAAGCAGACGCCGTAGCGACGATCGCCGCATCCTCAGGTGAACCAGTGTCGCCGGAAGGCGCAACTGCATCCCCGGCAAGAGCTTTTTGCCAATTGGCGCGAACCCCGGTCTCGATCTCGGAGAAACCAATTCCGCCCAACGGCGCCGGCGTACCGAAGAAGCATGTATCGATCACTTCAGCATTCAAACCTAGTGCGTCAAAGAGGTGCGCACCCCGGTAGCTATCCACCACCGAAATACCCATCTTCGACATGATCTTCGCTATACCCGCGTCGAAGGCCTTGAGCAGGTTGCTCTCGCCTTTTTCAGGATCCGCAGCTTTGGCTGTTTCAAGCGCCAACCAGGGACATACCGCGCCCGCACCCATGCCCATCAGCACGGCTGCGTGGTGTATGTCGCGGCAGTCCCCTGCCTCGACCGCCAACCCTACCCGGGTCCGCACGCCTGCACGGATCAGCCCGATGTGCACTGAACCAAGCGCTAGAGCCATCGGCATGGGAATGGACTGGTCGTTCTGGGCATAGGAAGTGTTGGCACGCGCACTACAGCCGCGATCAGTCAGCAGCAGCACGGCGGCTCCCCCACGCACCAGCTCAATCGCCTTTGCAGTCAGATCTTCAATCGCAGCAGCCAAGGTGGTTGAGGCAGCGAAGCAGCAGTCGAGCACTGCCAGCGGCAACTCGGGTTCGAG
>CAXTMM010000024.1:19687-31393 GCA_964245415.1 uncultured Acidobacteriaceae bacterium
CCGCGCACGAAGCGCCTCAACCTGGCCGAGCGATAGGTAGGGTGACCTGAGCGAGAAGCCGATCAAGGCCGACCTGTTGTCGAGGATGTGCGGCCAGGGGCCAAGCCGCGTGTGCAACTGGATCACGACCGCCTCACGCAGAGAATCGATCGGAGGGTTGGTGACCTGCGCAAAACGCTGCCGGAAGTAGGCATATACCGGCCGCGTCGAGCGCGCCAGCGGAGCGAGCGGCGTATCGTCGCCCATCGACCAGATCGCGTCCTTGCCGTCAGCCGCCATCGGCTGCAGCACCATGCGCACATCTTCGCGGGTGTAACCGAAGCCTAGTTGCAGACGATTCAGATCTTCAGTTGGAAGAGCGGCGACCGGAGTCTCCCCGTCAAGCGTCCGCTCGTTGAGCAGGCCCTCATACTCCGGCGCAGCATTGTCGAAGATCTCCTGCAGCTTGTCATTCTCATAAAGCGTATGCTCGTCGAGATCGACGACCAGCATCTGCCCTGGCCCAAGCCGTCCGCTGTGGATCACATGCTCTGGATCGAGATCGACCAGGCCGGCCTCCGATCCAACAACCACCAGCCGGCCGAGCTCTTCATCCGTCACAAAGAAGCGGCAAGGACGCAGGCCGTTGCGATCGAGCGCCGCGCCGATCAGGCGACCATCGGTAAACGAGATTGCCGCCGGCCCATCCCAGTGCTCGACGCAATCCTCGTTGTAGGCGAAGAAGGCGGACTGGGCATGGAACTGCGCCGGCGGCAGCATCAGCCGTACCGCCTCAGCCACCGACCGACCGTTATGCGAGAGCAGCTCGACCGTCTCATCGAGCGAGGTTGAGTCCGAGCCGTTCGGCGAAAAGATTGGCTTCAACTCGTCGGGCAACGTGGCGGCGCGAGCATCCATCCGGGCGCGGTTGCCCCACACTGTGTTGATCTCCCCATTGTGGGCGAGAGTGCGCAGCGGCTGGGCCCGATCCCATGAGGGGGCAACGTTGGTCGCGTACCGCTGGTGGAAGATCGCAAATGGCGTGATGTAGCGCGGGTCTTCAAGATCGGGATAGAAGTGCGGCAGCTGCCGGCCGGAGCACATGGACTTGTAAATCAGAGTCCGGGTCGAAAGCGAACAGACATAGCCTTCACTGCCACGACGTTCGTAGTCCTTGCGCGCCAGATAAAGACGGCGCTCCATATTCTCGTGATCATCGGAGGTGAGCAGCACCTGCCGGATGACCGGCATCGTCAAAAGCGCGATCTCGCCCAGAATCGCTGGCAGCGTAGGTACATCGCGCCAGCCGAGTACACGGAAGCCCTGGTGCACGAGCGCGTCTTCGAGGTTGTAGCGCGACTCGTGTGCGTCCTTGTCAAAAAAGACTACGCCAACCGCTAGCGGCTGCTCAGGCGCAAGCAGGATCCCGGTCTCGGTCAGCAGCAGCTCACGCGGAATTGCCGTGGCAATCCCGATGCCATCGCTCGATACGCCGTCGGCAGCAATCGCGCCGCGGTGGGCCAGGCGGGCGAGCGCCTCAAGCGCCTGCTCGAGGATGCGGTGCGAGGGCTGGTCGGTTAGCGTCGCGACAAAGCCGACACCGCAGGACTCGTGCTCAAACCGAGGATCATCGAGCGACGGAGAGTGCGATGGTGCGACGAGGGACGGCGGCAGAGAAGCTGCCGAGACTGCTTCCGGAGAAACGGGGAGACCATAGACTCTCAGGCTGTCCATATGCAACTATACGACCTCATTTCGCCGGGTGAGCAGCGATTCCAAGATAGGGACACGCGAATCAAGATAGGGACACGCGAATACGGAGTACGCGGCTAGCGGTTGCGAGCACCGAGACGACCAGCGCTGGAACGGGTGCCGTGGAAAGCCAGCATACAACGGAAAGCCTCTTGGTCCGGCTAGGATTTGATGGCTGGTGTGCGCAGGGTGGCAAACGTGCCAGAATCACCCAGCGACGCGCGAGTACACCAACCTGAATTACAGTCCTGCCAGCTCTCTTCTTGCATAGTTATACATTAAGGTGTATTTTTATGCAGTAGGTAAATGCGGCTGGGAGCCCCGTCCGGATGTGAACAGACTCGACCGCCACAGCGCCATCCGCGATCTTGTTGCCACAGCGGCAACCAGCAACGCCGCCATCACCAACCAGGACGAGCTGCGCCGCAAGCTGGCCCGGCGCGGGTTTGACGTAACCCAGGCAACACTCTCACGCGACATTCGCGACCTGCACCTGGTCAAGGGTCGCAACGGCTATGCGCTGGCCAATGGTGGCAGCGATGAGAACGACGAGGATGAATTGCCTTCCGTGGCAGAGGTGCTGGCGAGCTTTGGGCTGCGCGTCAGGCAAGCGCAGAACCTGCTGGTACTTGTAACCACGCTTGGCGGCGCGCAGCCGGTGGCCGCGGCCATCGACCAGGCGGAACTGCCGCAGGTGGTAGGCACGATCGCTGGCGACGATACGGTGCTGCTGGTGTGCCCGGATAACCGGCAGGCTGGACAAGTACGTGAGCTGCTGGCTCGCATGATCGGCTAATCCGGCACCACACGAAAGGTAGGCATTGAGCGAGGCAGTACAAACGGCAGTGGTTGGAGTGCGAGGGTACGCCGGTGAGGAGTTAGCCCGGCTGCTGCTTGCGCACCCGCGTCTCGGCTCCGCGATCCCGGTTTTTGCGGGGCGCGAAGCAGGTACGCTCGCAGGCATGCACCCGAGGCTGCAACCGCTGCTTGGCAGCCAATCGCCAGAAGTCGAGCTTTTCTCCTGGGAGCTGCTCGAGAAGCGTGGGGTCGAAGTACTCTTTCTGGCCACCCCGCATGAACAGTCGCGTGCCTGGGTACCGGTTGCGCTCGAGCACCATATCCGTGCTGTCGATTTGAGCGGTGCATGGCGGCTGCAGTCGTTCAAAAATCGGGCCGTATACAAATTTGAGGACGAGGGAACCTCAGCAGCTGAGGCAACGGCGAAGCGTGCTGTTTATGGTATGAGCGAACTGCACCGCGACGAGATCGCATCCGCCGATCTGGTAGCAAACCCAGGCTGCTACGCAACCTCGGTGATCCTCGCGCTCAAGCCGCTGCTGGCAGCTGGGCTGATCGACCGCGAGTACGGCATCGTTTGCGACTCGAAGTCAGGCGTCTCTGGCGCAGGACGCGAGCCGACCGCTACAACCCATTTTATGTACGCGGCCGACAATCTTTCCGCCTACGGGGTCTTCAAACACCGGCACATGGGTGAGCTGCTTGAGCAGCTCGACTTGGCCGACGAGGAAATTATCTTTACGCCCCATCTGCTGCCGATACCACGCGGCATTCTGTCGACCATCTACGTACGCTTCGAGCAGAAGACAACCGAGGCCGAGATCGCGGAGTGCTACGGCCACTTCTACGCTGGCCGCCCCATGGTGCGGCTGCTGCCCGAGCTGCCGCAGATCGCCTACGTGGCGCGCACAAACTTTTGCGATATCGGCCTCAAGCTGGCTCCCGATGGGCGGCGATGTGTGATCGTCTCGTGCCTGGACAACCTGCTTAAAGGCGCCGCCTCACAAGCGGTGCAGAACATGAACCTGATGCTCGGCTGGGATGAAGCCGAGGGCCTGCTGTAGGAGCCATCCAGGGAGTTACAGTATGAAGTATGTAGTCAAACTAGGTGGCGCCACCCTTGAAGATGCGGCATTGCTGCGCAGCTGCGCCAAAGCCATCGCAGTGCTGGTGCGCGATGGCAACCAGGTAGCGGTGGTGCATGGCGGCGGGGTACAGCTGACGCGCACACTCAAGCAGCTGGGCAAGGTGAGCGAGTTTATCGGCGGCCTTCGTGTGACCGATGCCGAAACGCGCGACGCCGCGCTGATGGTTCTGGGTGGCCGCGTCAATAAGTCTCTTGTCGCGGCTTTAGTTGCGCAAGGCGTCGCGGCGATGGGACTTTCAGGTGGCGATGGCATGGTCTTTCGTGCGCGCAAGAAGCGGACTGCGCCTGACCTCGGCTTTGTCGGTGAGATTGTTGCGTCGGACCCGCGCTATCTTGAGGCGATATGGCAGATTGGCGGCGTGCCAGTGATTTCGAGCCTGGCGCTTGGATTTGACGGCGAATACTACAACGTGAACGCAGATGAGATGGCGGCGGCTTGCGCGATGACCTGCCGCGCGGATGCGCTTGTCTTCTTGACCGACGTGCCCGGCGTACGCGGCGCTGATGGAACAGTAATGCGCTGGCTTTCAACCGGTGAGATCGCCGCGTTGACTCGCGATGCCGTCATTACCGGCGGTATGCTGCCCAAGCTCAATGCCTGTCGCGACGCGCTCGCGCAAGGGGTAAAGCGGGTGCGCATCCTGCCAGCCGAGTCGGCAGCCCTGCTGCCTGACCTGTGCAGTGCACGCGTGACCGACGGGACAGAAGTCATGGTCGCTTAAGAAGTCTATGAGATTTGCAGTTTCTTCCTCACGCAGGCCTACTCCTGCGTGTGAAACGCTCTCTAAGTGAAGATCGGGAGAAAGTTATGAAGTTAGAACAAATTCAGGCAGCCGAAGCGCGATTGTTGCTGCCTACCTACGAACGTAACCCTATCTTCATGGTGGGCGGCGAAGGCGTGTACCTCATTGACGAACACGGCACCCGCTATCTTGACTTGCTGAGTGGCATTGGCGTAAATGCGCTGGGCTACCGTCACCCCGCGATTGAAGACGCAATTTTGGAACAAAGCCGCAAACTTATCCATACATCAAACTTGTTCTTCCACGAAGGTCAAGCCGAACTCGCCCTGCGACTGACCACTGCTGCTGGACTCGATCGTGCGTTCTTCTCGAACAGCGGCACAGAAGCCTGGGAGGCAGCGCTGAAGCTGTGTCGCGCTTACGCCGGGCTGCTGCGCTCGGAAGGCCGAACCATCGGGACAAAGTTCCTTGCGCTTGAGGGCAGCTTCCACGGCCGCACCATCGGATCGGTGGCAACTACTTCCAAGGAGAAATACCGAGAGCCGTTCGCGCCGGTGATGCCGGGTGTCGAATTTGTGCGCTTCAACGATGTGGCTGATTTGCGCGCGAAGTTTTCGACGAATGTATGCGCGATCCTGGTTGAGGCAATCCAGGGGGAGGGCGGCATTCGTTTGCTTTCGCAGGAGTTTCTCGATGTCGCACGCAAGCTTACGCAGGAAACCGGCGCCTTACTCGTCATCGACGAAATTCAGGCTGGCTTTGGTCGTACGGGTAAGTGGTTTGCCTATCAGCATTACGGCGTCACCCCGGACGTCACCACGATTGCAAAGCCTCTCGCAGGCGGTCTTCCGCTTGGGGCTATGCTATGCACGGAAGAAGCTGCGCGCGCGTTTCATCCTGGCATGCATGGAACCACATTTGGAGGCGGTCCACTGGCCTGCGCCGTCGCCCTGGCGGTATTCGATGCGATTGAGCATGACGGATTGCTCGAGCACGTCGAAGCCGTCGGTGCGCACTTTCATGCTGGACTAAACAAGTTGCGCGACCGTCACGCAATCGTCACCGATGCCCGCGGAAGGGGCTTGATGCTCGCCATCGAGCTCGAGTCGTCAGAGCTTGCAAAGGCCGCACTTACAGAAATGACCGCACGCCACATACTCATCAATCGCACGAGCGAAACAGTCCTTCGCTTTTTGCCGCCGTACCTGCTCGGCATGGGCGAAGTAGACCATGCGATCCAGGTACTCGATGAAGTGCTTGGCGGCCTTAGTCCAGCACAACTGGCGGCGGCAGCACACACGGGGGGCACAATTGGCGACTGACACTACCTTGCTTGCGGAAGAACCTCCCGTCTCGCACGGAAGGTTTGCGAATGCGCAGAAGTCGCTCAGCGGACGCGACCTTTGCTCGACTGCCGACTTATCGACCGACCAAGTCCGTGCCATTCTAGACTTAGCCCACGCGGTCAAGGCGCGTCCACAGGACTATCGACATGCACTTGATGCCAAGCAGATCGTCATGTTTTTCGAGAAAGCTTCCTTGCGCACCCGGCTGACCTTTGAAGCGGCAATAAACGCGATCGGCGGCTCCGCGATGTTTGTCGATCAGACTCAGTCGCCGCTCGGCGAACGCGAGTCGCTGGCCGACATATCGCGCAATGTAGAGCGGTGGGTATCTGCTATTGTACTGCGCACTTACTCCCATGAGACGATCACCGAAATGGCGCAGTACGCGGCTTGCCCGGTCATCAACGCTCTCTCTGACCTCGAACATCCGTGCCAGGCGCTAGCTGACTTCATGACGGTGGAAGAGCGTTTTGGCGGCTCGGCGAAAGGTGTCAACTTCACCTATGTCGGCGATGGGAATAATGTTTGTCATTCGCTCATCCTTACTGCCGCGCAACTCGGCGCAAACTGCAGCGTAGCCACGCCTAGGAACTATGCGCCTAAAGCGGAGATCGTCGCGCAGGCGAATGTAATCGCAGAATCGACCGGTGCGACGATCAAGCTGATGCTTGATCCTGTCGCTGCTGTAGCCGGAGCTGACGCCGTATATACCGACGCCTGCACCAGCATGGGTTTCGAACACGAAGCAACCAAGCGCGCTCCCATTTTCAAGCCCTATCAAGTCAATGAAGCGCTGATGGCGCATGCTTCCGGGGATGCTGTTTTCATGCATTGCCTTCCCGCGCATCGCAACGCAGAAGTTACGGATGCTGTGTTAGATGGACCTAACTCGGTTGTCTTTGAGCAGGCAGAAAATCGTATGCACGCGCAGAAGGCCCTGCTACTACTGCTGCTGGGCGCAAATCTGCCGCTCCCGTTGTCAGGCCCAGTTGTTCCGTAACCGATACTTACGAATTGATATGCGCTCGACTTACGAGCGCCCGCAGCACTTATAGAAAAGAAGGAGTAACGCTGCTATGGCAAACAAGGTTGTACTTGCATACTCGGGTGGCCTCGACACCTCAATCATAATCCCGTGGTTGAATGAGAACTATGGTCTCGATGTTATAGCCATGGTGGCCGACGTTGGCCAGGGTGAAGACCTCGATGCGGTTGTTCAAAAGGCCTACAACACCGGAGCCAAGAAGGTTGTTGTGCGCGATCTACGCGAGGAGTTCGTCCGCGATTACATCATGCCTACCGTCCAGGCTGGTGCAATTTACGAGAACAAGTATCTGCTCGGCACATCTATCGCTCGGCCTGTCATCGCGAAGGCGCAGGTCGAAGTTGCGCTACAGGAAGGCGCAACAACGTTGGCGCACGGGTGCACCGGTAAAGGAAATGACCAGGTGCGATTCGAGCATGCCTACCAGGCACTTGCGCCGGAGTTGACCTGCATCGCAGCGTGGCGTGAGTGGTCCCTCAACTCACGAGAAGATTGCCTCGACTACGCAGAAGCGCACGGCATCCCAGTCGCAGCAAGCCGAGCAAAGATTCACTCGCGCGATCGCAACTTATGGCATGTAAGTCACGAAGGCGGCGAACTGGAGGATGCAGGCAATGCACCGTTTGATTCCACCTGGACGATGACACGCAGCCCCAAAGACGCGCCTGATCAGGAAGAGCGGATCACAATCGGCTTTGACCGTGGCGTGCCGGTCTCGGTGGATGGTCAGACACTCGAGCCTGTGCAGTTAGTCGAACTACTAAATGAGATTGGCGCACGCAACGCAATCGGCCGCATTGACCTGGTTGAAAATCGCTTTGTGGGCATCAAGTCGCGCGGCTGCTATGAGACACCTGGCGGCGCGTTGATTGTTTTCGCGCATCATGAACTGGAAGGACTGGTGCTTGATCGCGAAGTTTCGCATTACAAGCAGCACGTTGGCCTTCACTATGCTGATATTGTTTACAACGGTCTTTGGTTCACTCCCATACGCGAGGCGCTCGACGGCTTTGTGACAAGGACTCAGGAACATGTAACCGGATCAATCACTCTCTCTCTCTACAAAGGCAATCTCTCTGTTACCGGCCGCGCAAGCGAGTTCTCGCTCTACTCGAATGATCTGTCGTCATTCACCATGGGTTCAAGTTACGACCAGAAGGATGCAGCCGGATTTATCCGCATCCTTGGCCTACCTGCGCGACAGCGCGCAAGGCTGCTTGGCCAACTCAAGAAAGAGGTTGTGAAGTGAAGATGTGGTCAGGCCGCTTTCGCGAGCCACTCGACCCTCTGTTTGACCATTGGCAGCGTTCGATCAAGTTCGACCGGGCGCTGCTCGTGGAGGAAACACTGGCCAGCAAAGCGCACTCGCTTACCTTGCTGGGCGCTGGTGTTTTGACAGCCGGCGAGCAAGAGCAGATTGCCGAAGCACTCGAGAGGATCGTCCAGCGCTTCCATCCCCAAGGCACCGGCCACAAACCTGAGCCGATGGACTCGGTCGACGCGGAAGATATCCATCACTTTGTCGAGTTGATGTTAGTCGAGCGTGTGGGCGCATTGGGGCTGAAGCTGCATACCGGACGCAGCCGCAACGAGCAGATTGCAACCGATCTCCGCCTTTACATCCGTTTTCGTTCAAGCGGTATCATAGCCAACCTCGCAGCGTGGGCGCAGCAACTTGTGGTGCAGGCAAAGAAAGCAGGTGAGGCGGTCATGCCGTCGTACACGCACCTGCAACGTGCGGAGCCTGTGTTGGTCGCGCACTGGCTGCTGGCTTATGTCGAGATGATTTTACGCGATGTCTCCCGGCTTGAAGATTGCGTCTCGCGGCTGAACTATTGCCCACTCGGCTCGGGCGCGGTGGCAGGCGCAACGCTCGCGCTTGATCGCACCATTGCTGCGCGCGAGCTTGCCTTTACAGCACCGACCGCAAACAGCATGGATGCGACGAGCGATCGCGACTTCGTGCTCGAATATCTGCATGTACTTACAATTCTAGGTGTACATGCCAGCCGGTTTGCCGAAGAAATGACGCTGTTTGCAACGGCCGAGTTTGGCTTTATCGATCTGCCGGAAGCTTTCTCGACAGGTTCAAGCGCGATGCCCCAAAAGAAAAACCCTGATCTTACTGAGTTGATCCGCGCCAAGATCGGGCGGATCTCAGGTGCCGCGCACACCGTTACCCTTGCCCTCAAGGGTCTGCCGCTGGCCTACAACAAAGATATGCAGGAGACCCAGGAGCCAGTCTTTGCCGCGACCTCTACGGCACACATCATGGCCTATGTGCTGGCAAAGTTTACGCGCGCCCTTAACTTCCGTACCGAACGCATGCGTGCATCCTGCGAGAGCGGCTATCTGAACGCCATGGCCGCCGCAACCTATCTTGTGCATAAGGGAATGCCGTTTCGCACTGCGCATGAGCGGATCGGTGCGGCGGTACGCCTCGGTCTTGAGAAAGGCTGCGAGTTAGGCGAACTTACGCTGCCCGAGTTAGAAGCAATTGCGCCCGAGTTCGGCCAGGACTTCTACGCTGCGATCACGCTCGAAGCCACGCTCGACTGCCACGATGTGATTGGCGGCACCGCACGCGACCGGGTCGTCGAGGCACTTGCAGCCGTCGACATGCGCGTCAATGCGCTTGCAGCTGCTTACGGCGAAGTTATGTTTGAAGAGGAACCAGCCCATGCAGGTGCGTAAAGCGCGCCTGCAGGACGCGACGAACATCTATGAACTGGTCAACTCGCTCTCGAGCGATGGCACGCTGCTGCGGCGGATCTTTGCCGAGATCTGTGAAAATGTACGAGACTTCACTATAGCGGAGAGCGACGCGGGCGCCTTCCTCGGCTGCGGTGCTCTGCATCTCTACGGACCGCACCTAGCCGAGGTACGTTCAATCGTCGTCAAGCCTGAAGCAAAAGGGCGAGGCGTTGGCGGCAGACTGCTTGTGGCGTTGCTTGAAGAGAGCGAGGAGCACTCGATTGGCTGCGTGTGTTTGTTTACCCGCATACCTGACTTCTTCTTTCGCTACGGGTTTCGCGTCGTGCCCGAGCGTGCCACACTGCCGGACAAGATATACAAAGACTGTCAGAGTTGTCCGCGGTTGTACCGTTGCGATGAAGTGGCCATGGCGCGAGGCGATGTACCCAAGGTATCGATCCTGGGAACACGCGCGCAGGCCGAGCAACTGGTACATATCAGCGGCTAGGCACTCGCGGCGTAGCTTTACCTCACAACGCCTAAACCATCCGCAGGCCAGTAGATGAAGGCCGCTTTCCCGTAGATCAGGTTACGTTCGACCGGCCCAAAGTCTCGGCTGTCACTTGAAATACTGCGGTGATCGCCCATCACCCAATATGCGTGCTCCGGGATCACCTGCTCGGATACTGAGCGCTCATCTACGTAGCTCGGCGCTACATAGCTTTCGTTCACCCGTTTGCCATTGACATAAACCCGTCCATCATCAATGCGTAGATCATCGCCTGGCACTGCGATCACCCGCTTGATATAACTTTTTGCCGGGTCGCGAGGATAGTGAAACACCACTACATCGCCGCGCGAAACATTCTCGAAGCGATAGACGAATTTGTTGATGAAAAGGCGGTCCTGATCATGCAGGCGTGGCTGCATGCTCGTACCTTCCACGCGCACCGGTTGATAGAGGCAGGTGATAATCAACATCGACGCAACAACCGACACCAGAAGGTCTCGAAGCCACTGGCGCACATGCGAGACCTGCCCGGTAACCGCTTGCGCATCTCCCGCCGCGCGTCGGGTCGAGAGTCCGCTCATTGACAACCCAGGCCGCCCACTGGGCAAATCCCACGCTCACGTTGAGGTTTCTTCATCGGCTCCTGCGCTGTGGGAACCATCGCACTGCCGGCGGTTCCACGTGACTCCAGGTTTGCAGGGGTGAGCGTAAGCGGCCGCTGGAGCACCATCTCGACCGTCTGCCCCTGCTCCAGGTTTACGTCATTACCGCGCGTCAGCAGCGTATAGATCAGTCCGGCCGCACCACCGGCAGCCGCACCGTAACCTGCGCCGGCGAGCGGGCTGTCGCCAATCGCCCCGCCAATCGCGCCAATCCCCGCGCCGGTCTCGGCTCCGCGCGCGATTGTGCCTGCGTCCTTGCCTTTTGAGCCTGCCTGCTGCACATCGCCTTCGTTGTTCTTGACCTTGGCGTCGTTTGCGCCCGGCACGCTGTTCAGCACTCCAGGAACAGTCACCACGCTGCCGTTAGGGAAAATCATGGTGGTAAAGTGCATCCCGACTTCAGCTCGACCTTTGATACGACCGGCACGCTGTACGCGATCAATGACACCCTGCACGTAGACACCTGCCGGGATCACCACTTGGCTGTTCACGATAACCGGAAACGTGGAGGAGAGATAGACACCGTCGCCCACCTGCGCGCTTTTGGTGTTGACACCCGAACGGAGAGAGAGCAGCACGCGAGTGCCGGCGGGTACATCCACAGCTGTCGCAGATTCAGCACTGGCCGCGGCAGCAGTTTCCGGCACGCTTGCCGGTGTGTTTTGCGGATAAGCCACAAAGCTCAATGGCCGCAGGGATCCAACTGTGATCACCAGCGACGCACAGACTGCCAGGTTCCTCGTCGCCTTGCGTAAAGATGCATCCATGGTGAGTCCTCCGGCGTGTATCACTCGATAGACGCATCTGCGTGTGAACCGTGAGGCTCTTCCGGCTTGCGCACTGCGACATATTCTAGACGCTGGCAGGTACATCGCATCTGCCGAATTCATGTGAATCAAACTGTCCCTAAAGCAGGGAGAGGTGCAGCCTCACCAAGCAAGTGAGAAAGCACTATCATCAACGCCGGGATGGAAGATCACAGCGCACAGCAGGCCAGTCATTTCCTACCTGTTCAGGCCATGCTTGAGG
>CAXTMM010000025.1:0-256 GCA_964245415.1 uncultured Acidobacteriaceae bacterium
CCTTTATGTGCTTAATAGCTATGCGCCGATCGGCAACGCTTCCAGCGATATCCAGACAGTGAGCAGCACCCAGACTGCGAACTTCCCCTGCTTTGAGAGCACGGGCGTCTACCGCGCGACCGGCGACATCACCTCGTTTACGATCGATCCCTCGACCGGCCGTCTTTCGCTGAATCCAAATCAGCAGCAGCAGAACCTGACCTACTTCCCTGTGGGCTGCGCGCCGGTGGACTTCCACGTGACGCCGCCCTACATC
>CAXTMM010000025.1:266-15798 GCA_964245415.1 uncultured Acidobacteriaceae bacterium
ACATCTACACGGTGGACGCGGGCGCGGTCTCCAACAACGATGTCGAGACGATCTACGCCTATGCCGTATCGAGCTCGACCGGGCAGCTGACGCAGACGCAGAACACGGTGCTGCCGGCCGCGCCTGCGGTCGACGTAGTCTCGATTAACGCCGACTCAGGCAACACTCACATCTACCTGATCGACGCGACGCAGAACATTATCTATCCCTACACGATCGGGAGCGCGGGTGCGCTGACCGCCATTAACGGAAATCCGACCGTCAACTCGAACAGCGCTGCCGGCAACCCGCAGCAGCTGATCAGCGTGACGGGATCGCCCAACAATTTCGTGTACGTCATCAACTCCGGCACAGGCAACGAGACCAACGTCGGTCAGAGCGATGTTAGCGGCTACGTGATCAATTCGACCACCGGTCACCTGGACAATCCGAGCCTCAACTCGCCCTACGGGAATGGAATCCCATCGGGCGCGGTCTGCATTTTTGAGGATCCGTCCAACCAGTACATCTATGTCGCTGGCTCGGCCGATAACACGATCGCGCTTAGAAAGCTGCAACCGCAAACCGGCGAGCTAAGCCTCACGAATAAGGCTGTTGCTTTTCCGACGGTCGGTACGCCGAGCTGGTGCCTGGCCACATCAGCTTCGCACTAGGACGTGGGCGACGCCGAGCCCTGGTTCGGCGCCGCTCCCTGGGTAGCCGAAAGCTGAGTGAGCTTTTACAATGCAAGCGGGAGCGATCCCTCAACATGGTCTTCGAACCGGCATGCCCAGGCAAGGGCGAAGGAAACGCGTGAAGTTTAAGAAGTGGGGTCAGAGCATTCTGGCTACTGTGGTGAGTACTGGCCTGGGACTCGGACTGACCTCGTGCAGCGTGAGCAACACGGTCGATTATCTCTATCTGCTCTCATCCAAGAACAATCCTGGACAGATCAACGTCTATCGTGTCGACTCGCAGACAGGGGCGCTGACGCAGATCCCCAACTCCCCCTACCCGTCGGGGCGCAACCCGGTTGGCCTGGTGATCACGCCCGACGGCACGACCCTGTTCGCGATCAACCACGACGACAATACGATCGAGTCTTTTGGCATCGGCACTGATGCCAAGCTCTACCCGGAGCACACCTACACCACGCCCGGCAGTGAGCCGGTCGCGATCAGCATCAACTCTGCCGGGACGTTTCTGTTTGTGGTGGACTTCTACCAGACGATCTTCACAGATCTAAACCCCGGGCCGGGCTCGATCAGTGTTTACCCGATTGGAGCCGGTGGTGTGCTTGGCACATCTGGCGCAAACAGCGCGTCTGCGCCAGTCCCGCAGACGCTCCCGAATGGGGAAACTGCCAACTACTACCCGCTTGACAACGCACCGGCGGCGATCAGCGTGCTCCCGAACGGGAACACCGTGTACATCACTGAGACCTTGGCTGCTGCCGGCACCGGCTGCAACGCGGGCCAGGGTGGGGTAGTTGCGCTCGCGGTTAGCTCGACCGGCGTCTTATCGCCCGTTACAGGCAGCCCGTACTGCGCCGGGCAGACGCCCAGCGCCATTGCCAGCCACCCAGCCGGCAGCTACGTCTACGTGACCGACAGTGCGCAGAACAAGATTCTTGGCTATAACGTGCAAGCCGATGGCAGCCTGACAGCCTTCACCAGCGGCCCCATCGCGGCTGGCAACTTTCCCAGCAGCATCGTGGTCGAGTCGCGGGGACTGTTTCTCTACATCACCAATCGCAACGCGCCCAACATTCAGAGCTACTCGATCGCCTCAGGCACCGGCATCCCCACCTCGACCGGCCAGTATCCCACCGGGGCCTTTCCGCAGTGCGTCATCGTCGATCCAAACCTGGAGCGCTTTGTGTATTCAGCGGATTTCGGCGGCGCCGGCATTACCGGCTATAAACTGGACCCCACGACCGGCCTGCTGACCGGCACGTTTAACTCTCCCTATAGCGGCACCGGACAGTCAACCTGCCTCGCCGCGACATCGCATAACAAGTCGGGCGGGAGCAAAGGAAGCGCATGACATTCAAGAAGTGGAGCCAGAACATCCTGGCCGCCTCGCTATCGGCAGGCCTTGGCTTGGGCCTGGTCTCCTGCGGTACGAGCAATACCATCGACTATCTGTATCTGCTCTCGAGCAAGAGCGCGACGGGGCAGATCAACGCCTACAAGGTTGACTCAATCACGGGCGCGCTTTCGCAAATTTCCACTTCGCCGTTCAGCTCGCTCGGTGCTAATCCTGTCGGTCTGGTCGCGTCGCCAAATGGCAAGAACGTCTACGTGATTAACCATGACAGCAATACCGTCGTTGCCTTCTCGATTGGATCAAGCGCCGGTCTGACCGCGCTGGGCCAAAACGGGGTGACCACGCCGGGAACCGAGCCGGTCGCGATCAGCATCAATCCAGCGGGCACTCTTCTGTTTGTTGTCGACCACTATGCCCCGGGCTTTAGCGACCAGACGCCTGGTCCGGGTGCGTTGGTCGTCTACCCGATCAATTCAGATGGCTCGCTCGGCACCGCTATTTCCCAGTCGAGCGCTGGGTACCTGACGCTTGGCACGGCACCTTCGGCTATCACCGTACTGCCCAACGGCAACACAGTCTACGTTACTGACACCTTGACGGCTGCGGGCGCCGGCTGCAATGCCGGGCAGGGTGGTGTGGTTGCGCTTGCGGTCAGCTCAGCCGGAGCGCTGACGCCTCTTTCGGGTAGCCCGTACTGCGCTGGGGTGACACCGAGTGCAATGGCCGTCCATCCTATCGGTGAGTTCCTGTATGTGACCGACAGCGCGCAGAACCAGATCATCGGCTACCATGTCGAGAGCGACGGGAGCCTGCTTCCATTCACCAATGGGCCGATCGCCACGGGTACTTTTCCGGAGAGTGTTGTAGTCGAGCCGCGAGGGCTATACATGTACGTTGCGAACCGGTTCACCGCGAGCTCCGGCATTCAGAGCTACTCGATCGCCGCAGGCACCGGCATACCTTCGTCAACAGGAACCTATTTGACGGAGGCGTTTCCGCAGTGCATCATCGTCGAGCCGGCACTAGCGCGCTTTGTCTACACAGCAGACTTTGAAGGAACCGCGGGTATCGAGGGTTACCAGCTCAATCCCAACACAGGGGTTCTGTCGGGCACGGAAAACTCACCCTACGTGGGCAGCGGCCAGGCTACCTGCCTTGCCGCAGTCTCGCATGGCAATCACCCTATTATTCACGTCCAGGGGAACGCGGGCTGAGTTTCAGTCCTAAGCCGTGCGAAAGGCCCGCTCGTGCGGGCCTTTCGCTGTTACCCTGCGCATAGGCACTTTAAGCCGGCGCCGCTCAGGCAATCATCCTGCGAATGCGTTTCTGCATTGGCCTTTCGACCAGCACAAGTGCCACGCCCGCCGCGCCTGCCAGCAGCGCATAGCTGAACCAGGGATCGAGGCGGATGAGCCCGGTCTTCTCAAGCAGGCCGGAGGTATGGATCAACTGCCACAGATTGAAGTGCAGGATGTAAAGGCAGTAGCTGGTCTGGCCGAACGCCACAAAGCCGGCGAAGCCAAAGAACCGCGCCAGCACGTTTTGCCCCGCGAGACCGAGGATCGCGCAACCAAACAGCGGCATCAACAGCCCGTCATGCATAAGTACATAGGAGAACTGCGTGCCATGGTAGAGCACCGCGTAGGTGCCGCCGACGCCGATCGCTCCCAAAAGCAGCCGCTGCCAACCTGCACGCGGCACGCGCGCGTCCACGTCGGCCAGCATCATGCCGAACAGGAACGAGGGCAGGTGCGGCGGCGGTGAAAACTTGAGCGCCCGGATCCAATAGCCATCCGTATAGCGGCCCGGATGTGGGTCCCCATCCGGGTGAAAGTGGATGTACAAGGCTGGGAAGGTCATGCCGGCCATCCAAAGCAGAGCCAGCAGTGCGAGCAGGCCCCCCCAGGTGCGCGGGCGCAGCATCACCGCCGCAAACGGAAAGATGAGGTAGAAGAACGCCTCGGTCGACATCGTCCAGGCAGGCGTGTTCCAGAACGTTGCCAGGTTCGGCACCCAGCCTTGCAGCAGCAGCGGCGTAAGCAGGACGCCATGCACAAACTCGGTATGCGTGCGGACGTGGTACTCCGCCTCAAGCATCTGGTACGAGAGCACGAGCGCGACGAGGTAGATTGGGTAGAGACGGGAAAAACGCGCTACCCAGAACTTCCAGCGGGTAAGCTGCCCGCCCCGGGCACGCTCGCTGTAGTTGTAGGCGAGGATAAAGCCGGAGAGGAGAAGAAAAAAGCTGACGGCGGTGTAGCCGTTATCAATAATCGGCGCGAAGGGGCCGAACCAATGAGGGTTTGAGAAGTGGAAAAAGACGATGTTGCATGCGGCAAACGCGCGAAGCCCGGTAAGTGCGGGCAGCCGGGAGCGGCCAGCCGCCGGTGGAGAGGTAGGGACAGGTTCTGCTATCGCGTGGGGAGCGAAGCCGGCAGGAGCTTCAATCAATCCTGAAACCAGGGGAGCCTGCGGCAGCATGGAAGCAACATCCGTAATAGGAATGTACTGGTTGGACGTGGATGAAGCGAATGAGGCTTCAGAGGGTGGCACTATCGCTGAAAAACGCGAAAACAGCGGCTGCACAGATGGCAGAGGCTTGGATGCATTAGCGCCGACCGACGGCACAGTGTCCGGGTTGTCCGGCTGGTTCAGGCCGTCACCAGCGAGCCAACCTTCTCCCCGCTGATCACCCGTTGTATGTTCCCAGACTGGTTCATGTTGAAGATGATCATCGGCATGTTGTTGTCTTTGCACAGGCTCACCGCCGTCATGTCCATCACCTTCAGGCCTAGTCGCAGGATTTCCATGTAGGTAATTTCTTCAAACTTGACTGCATCCTTATGCAGAACCGGGTCAGCGTCGTAGATGCCCTCGACCTTGGTTGCCTTGAGCAGGATGTCAGCTTTGATCTCCATCGCCCGTAGAGACGCAGCGGTATCAGTTGAGAAGTAAGGATTGCCGGTGCCGGCGGCAAAGATGACGACCCGGCCCTTCTCAAGATGCCGGACAGCACGACGGCGGATGTATGGTTCGCATACCTGGTGCATTTCGATCGCCGACATGACCCGGCAGTGCAACCCCTGCTTCTCTATCGCATCCTGCACGGCGAGCGAGTTGATGACCGTCGCCAGCATCCCCATGTTGTCAGCCGAGACTCGATCCATCTCCTTGGCCTGCTCTGCAACGCCGCGAAAGAAGTTGCCGCCGCCCACCACGAGCGCCACCTCCACGCCCAACGCGTGAACCGCGGAGATCTCGGAGGCAATCTCATGAACCCTGGTGACGTCCACGCCAAAACCAAGGCCCGCGGCCAGCGCTTCCCCTGAAAGCTTGAGAACAACCCGTTTGTACATGCTCCTAGGAGTATCGCACGGGACCGGCCGTCCAGGCAGACTGCGCTTCGCGCCAAAAAGCTAACACCTATCCAGGAGTCTTGAGCATCTTTCAAGCGCCGCAGGTAGAACACGCACCACGAAATGGGCGCCAGTTGCGCAGGCGCTTGGTCCTTAGCGACTTTGGATCGGCTTCGAGATCGACTCGAGCGACTTGCCCGCGGCTTCAACGCCGATGATGAGCTCGCAGATCGCACCCGCAATCATCAAGGCGCCACCCAGCAGGTAGCCGTAACCGACGTTCATCTTCGATCCTGAAGCGATCAGGTTGCCAAAGAGCAGCGGTGCTCCTACGCCGCCAATCAGCGTGCCGGTTGCGTAGAAGATGGCGATGGCGAAAGCGCGGATCTCGAGTGGGAAAATCTCGCTCACGGTTAAAAACGCTGCGCTTGCTGCCGACGAGGCGACGAAGAAGATGACACTGAAACAAAGATCAAGGCTATGCGCATTCAGAGTGCCGCGTGCAAACGGAATGACAACCAGCGCAAGCAGCAGCCCGGAAAGACCGTAGGTAGCAGCGATCATCGGCTTACGGCCAACCCGATCAAAGAGAGGGCCCAGCAGCACCGGCCCGAAGAAGCAGCCGATCGCAAAGGGCAATAGGTGAAGAGGCAGGCGCTGATCGTTAACTCCGTAGAAGCCCTTTACAATCAGGCCGTAGGTGAAGAAGATCGAGTTAAAGAAGAAGCTCTGCCCCACCATGAGCACCAGGGCCAGGAACGAGCGGCTGCGATTGTCATGAAACATGCTCTTGAAGACATCGCCCCACGGCGTGTGATCCCGCACCACCAACTTGAGCGGCTTGCCCTCTGGCTTGGGCAGATTGTCCGGCGCACCTTTAGCGACCTGCTTCTCGATCTCGGATACGATCTTGTCTGCCTCCTCATCGCGGCCTCGCAGCATGAGCCAGCGCGGACTCTCAGGCACTCCCAGGCGCAGGATAAGCACGCCACCGCCGAGCACAGCCGCTATACCGAAAGCCAGGCGCCAGGAGATATGCTGCGAAATCGCATGCGTGTTGAGCAGAAAGAACGAGGCGAGCGAGCCGATAATTGCCCCCAGCCAGAAAGTTGCATTCACGATCAGGTCAACGGTTCCGCGAACCTTGCCTGGAATCAGTTCGTCAACCGCCGAGTTGATAGCCGCATACTCGCCCCCGATTCCAAGCCCGGTGAGCAGGCGAAAGAGTGCGAAACTTGCAAAGTTCCAGGAAAGCGCGGTGGCAAGCGTGGCCAGGGAGTATGTGGCAAGAGTGACGAGGAACAGCTTGCGGCGCCCCAGCCGGTCAGTAAGGTAGCCAAACAGGACTGCGCCAATCACCGCGCCGGCCAGATACGTTGTAGCGCCGGCAGTTACTTGCGGCGCGGTAAGCGCGAGGCCGTCCTTCGCTTCAAGGATGCCTGCTAACGATCCGGCGAGCGTTACCTGCAGTCCGTCCAGCAGCCAGGAGGTGCCAAGCGCGGTGACTACGCCAAGATGCCAGCGGCTCCATGGCAATCGGTCCAGCCGTGCCGGAACCTGGGTCTCAATCGTGCGGTCTTCTGCTGCTGTGGTTTCCGGCATCGTGCGGGCCTGCTTTATGACTTTGTGATCTGCGGCATGTTGTACACGAGAGCACTTACAATACTATGTCGCAGAGCTAACAGCGCGGCTAAGTCACTGATCCTTCTCAGTCTTGATAATGCTGATCGCTCCATTCCGCTCGAGCACGGCATACTTGATTCCGGAAAAATCCTTCACACCCTTTGTACGTGCAGCGGCCATTACGTCATCGTCCTCGATGCGCATGCTTTGCATCGCCTCCACATGCCACTCACCGTTGGCTAAGAGAACGATGGGATGACCATCAATAATATCGCTGATTGGCTTGTAGCGGGTACGCAGCCATGAGACGAACTGGTGGAGCAGGACAATGACCAGAATCGCACATGTACAGTTGGTTACGGACTTATCGTCGCCAACGGTAGCAAGAATGATGATGCCGCCGATCAGGAAGACAATTACAAACTCGAATGGGGTAAGTTGCGCGCCCGGACGACGTGTAAGTACGCGAACAGTGAGCAGTAGGAAAAAATAGCCGATAATTGCGTGAATGATCGTGTACATGGCGGCCTACGGCATCACGATAATCTTGGTCTCAAATTGGTCGAGGGGAGGAGCTTCAAGTGTGTCACCAGGGATACGCATTTTCATGCGATACATGCCCGGATTCGCTGGCTGTAACGCGAAGTCGATTGAGTCGGGAAGCGGTGTGGAGGCAAAGGTGTAGAGGATGCCGCCGTTGCCAATTACCGAGCTGACCGGCTGGGGCACGATCCGCTGATTGCCTAATTCATTCACCACAGAGTCGCTCACCCAGAGCTGAATCAGCTTGCCGTTCTTAACTGCTGAGGGACCGAAGTGAATCGTCAGGATGGAGGGTGTGCTGAAACGTTCGATGCGTTCGTAGTCAATGATCATCATACCGCCCTTGGTGCGGGCATGTGCGTGGGCGGCTGGTCCGCGTCCGAAAACGCCCGCAACATCAAGCAGCACAATCACCACGAAGATGGCCCAGACAATCTTCTCAAAGCGCCACCACTTGCGTTGGAATTTTAGATCTTCGCCGACTGCTAGCTCATTACCAACCTTGGCGACGCTGTCTTCGACGGGAGTGGTTTCGGTAGCTGGCATCTTTGCTGTTCCTCTGCTTTAAGTTTCACCGGACGGTTGAGACTAGTCAGACGCTGCGATGATGCTGATCTCACCATTTCGTTCAAGAATGGCGTACTTGACCTGATCGAGCGAAGCGATTCCCTTGTCACGCGCTGCGGCCATCACATCTTCATCCAGGATGCGCATGCGGGACAGTGTTTCTGTATGCCACTTGCCATCTGCAAGCAAGACCAGTGGCGTGCCATCGACCGCACGTGCAAAAGGCGTCCACGTACGCCGTAGCAGCACAATGGCATAGTGCATGATGCCGACAGTGGCGATCTGCGTCAGCGCGTTGGTTAGCGAACGATCATCGGCAACGACGAAGGTGAGTGTAAGGCCGCCGATAAAGAAGATTAGAACAAATTCAAAGGGACTCATCTGCTTGCCAGGGCGACGGCCCGCTACGCGAACCATGAGCACAAGGAAACAGTAGCCGAAGATCGCGCGAAGGATAGCAGCCATGCTTGAGAACGCTCGTATCGGGTGCGCTACCGTTATGATGTAAGATCGCGTCGAAGTGGTGTATCGGAGCTACTCTCGTTAATCAAGCGCAGCAAAGATGGAGCCACAAGTCGCGCTTATCGCCAGCAAAAGAAAGGCTCGCGACCAGGCGCAAGCCTTTTCATAGCTCGCTCCGATCCGGCTTATCCTTGCGCTTCTTCCGCCTTCACCTGCGCCACCGTCCACACAGGGTCACCAACCTTGAAGCGAGCGAACCGGCGCACGGTAATGTTCTCGCCCAGCTTGCCGACCTTGGTTGCGATCATCTCCTTGATGGTGGTCGACTGCTCCTTGATGAAGGGCTGCTCCAGCAGGCAGACCTCTTCGTAGAACTTGCTCATCTTGCCCTCGATGATCTTCTCGATCACCTGTGCCGGCTTGCCCGTCTCGGCGGCCTGGGCGCGGTAGATATCCTTCTCGCGTGCGAGGTCTAACTCGGTGACATCTTCCTTACGCACATAGCGCGGGTCGGTCGCAGCGATGTGCATGGCGATGTCCTTGAGCAGTTCCTGGAAGTCCTCTGTGCGGGCGACAAAGTCCGACTCGCAGTTGACTTCGACCAGCACGCCGATTTTGCCACCCGCATGGATGTAGGTGCCGACCGCGCCCTCATTGGTGCCGCGTGACGCCTTCTTGGCTGCTGATGCCATGCCACGCTTCCTCAGGATGACAAACGCCTCTTCCATATCACCCTTGGCTTCCTGCAATGACTTGAGGCAGTCGCCCATGGGCGCGCCCGACTTCTCGCGCAATTCCTTTACCAGCTTTGCATCAATCTTTTCAGTCACAGTCGACATCCTCTTGATCCTTTTCCTGCAAGTGATTCGCCTGAGAGTCGCCCAGGTATGCGCATCCGATGATCAACTCTTACTTTCCTGCTTACGCACAGAGAGCGTGACCGGGAACCCCGAATCACGCCCTGCTGCGGATGCTCTCGCGAGCATTTAACTAGAGCGAGTCGCCTGCGGCAGCTGCTACTTCGGTTTCGTCAACTGCGCCTACCGCCACTGGCGCTTTACGGATCCCGCCGCCCAAAGCCGCCTCCAGGTCAACCACTTCAGGCTCTGGCTCGGCTGCTGCTTCGGCTGCAACCGGGATCTCGTCCGCGCCTGCTTCGAGGCTTGCGATCTCAACGGGCTGAGCGGCAAACTGCTGCTCGGCTGTGGTGACGCCGGCTATCTCGTGGAAGTTCTTGTCGTTCGAGATTTGCACGCCCTCGATCACCGAGTCCGAGATCTTCGAGGTAAACAGCCGGATCGCACGCAGCGCGTCATCGTTACCTGGGATCACGTAGTCGACGACCGTTGGATCGCAGTTCGTGTCGACGACCGCGACAACTGGGATGCCGAGCTTGCGCGCTTCCTTGACCGCAATCGCTTCCGAGTTCGAGTCAACGATGAACAGCGCGTCAGGAAGGCGCTTCATGTTCTTGATGCCGGCCAGGTTCGCCTGCAGGTGCTTGCGCTCCCGCTCGAGCTTGATGACTTCCTTCTTCGTCAGCAGCTCATAGCGGCCGTCTGTGGCCATCTCGTCCAGTTCCTGAAGGCGCTCGACCGACTTCTGCACCGTAACCCAGTTGGTAAGCAGGCCACCCAGCCAGCGCTGGTTGATGTAGAACATGCCGCAGCGGTTCGCCTCTTCGGCGATCGCGTCCTGGGCCTGCCGCTTGGTGCCGACAAACAGGATCACGCGCCCCTGCGCGGTCAAGTCCGTCACATACTTCGACGCTTCCTTGAACATCTTCAGGGTCTTCTGTAGATCGATAATGTAGATCCCGTTGCGCTCGCCGAAGATGTATTCCTTCATCCGCGGATCCCAGCGCTTGGTCTGGTGCCCGAAATGTACTCCAGCTTCGAGCAGCTCCTTCATTGTAATGGTCGCCAAACAGCCTCCTCGTTGAGTTGCATCCGTTCTGCTCGTGGTGCGATTGAGAGAGCGGATTGATTCCCTATGCGGGAGAATCACAGCCGGTGATGCCGCCCATTTAGGCGGGTCAAGCTATTCGTGCGTTTCTTCCCGATCCGCTTCGAGAACAGACAACTCATTCCCGCTTGGATCAAGGAAGTGAAATCTGCGACCGCCTGGAAAGCTAAACGGCCGTTTCGTTATCGAGCCGCCCGCTGCCAGAACCGCCGCTAGACTTGCTCCCAGGTCTTCGACCTGGATCGAAACCGGTGGACCGGATGTTGCTGCCTAAGCTTCGGCCTGCAAGCCGAGATCAACATCGCCGGTCATCGTGCAGGCGTACGTCTGCACAGTGAAGTTATCTGCCACCCTAACGAATCAGCAAAGAAGCACCCAGAGAGTCCGACTCCCCTTTGTCGGCAGCTCGACAAAACAGATCCGCGCCATCGGAAAATTTAGCGCTTCGAAAACTGGAAGCGTGCGCGAGCGCCCTTCTGTCCGTATTTCTTTCGCTCCTTGATACGCGCATCGCGAGTCAGCAGGCCTTCTGTCTTGAGCGTCTTGCGCAGCTCGCCGTTAAAGTCGAGCAGCGCGCGCGCAATACCCATCCTGACCGCATCTGCCTGCCCATTGATGCCGCCGCCGCGTACCGTCGTCAGTACGTCGAAGTTCGACGTCATCTCTACCAGAACCAGGGGCCGCTTGGCCGCGATCCTCTGCTGCTCGGTCACAAAGTAGACGTCATGATCCTTCTCGTTCACCGTGAACTTGCCCGTGCCGGGACGCAGAAACACGCGCGCCACGGCCGACTTGCGCCGGCCTGTTCCGTAGTACTGCACCAAGTCTGCCATTTAAGCCTTCATTCCCCATGCTGCTTCTGCCTGGATCTCTGCTGCCGTTGACTTGCCCGCGTGCGCTGCGAACTCGAGCGCTATAGGCTGCTGAGCATCGTGCGGGTGCTTGTCGCCGCGATAAACCTTGAGTTTGCCGGCCATCTTGCGGCCCATCCTGGTCTTGGGCAGCATACCTTGTACGGCCCCTTCAATGATTTTCTCAGGCCGGCGAGCGAGCAGGCGCGTATACGACTCCTCGCGCAAGCCGCCCGGGAAGCCAGTATAGCGGCGATAGACCTTGTTCTCGGCCTTCAACCCGATGATGCGGATTTTTTCAGCGTTTACAACGATAACATGATCGCCCATATCGATGTAGGGTACGTATTTCGGGTTTCGCTTGCCCGCTAGGATACTGGCGGCCTCGGTCGCTAGGCGACCAAGCGTCTTACCGGTCGCGTCTACGAGGAACCACTTGCGGTCGATCTCAAGCGCACTTGGAATATAGGTCGACATCTGCTTCTCTTCTCCCTGCTGAACTTAAAACTGTGCGCTTGGATGACTGAAATTGCTCACGCGGCCTAATGCACACGGCCAACATTGGCTGTTTATGTGAGCATGGGGCTCGCTTTTTGAAGACCCAAGGCTGTTTTCGAGCCGTTGGGCTTCAAGCAAGAAAGATGGCGCGGAGCGCCCCGCGCCCGGAACACAGGACGCTCATCTGCACAAGGACTTTAGGATAAGTGAAAATGGCACCCACAGTCAACCCATACGTAGGTTTCAGGAGAGGCCTTTCAGCAGGTTAAAGCGCGGGCGCGATCAACAGGGGCTCGATCGCAGGCAGCGGTTTAATCTCGGGCATGGTGACGTCAAGTGACCGACCAGCGGCAAGCTCTGAAAAAACCTGGTTGGCCGTGTCTTCAGTACGCGTCGAGACGATGTGGAGTTTCCGCACCGCGCGCATGGTAACGACGGCGAGCAAAAAACGGTTCTGCATCTTGAGACCTGCAGCATAGACCAACTCTGAGCGCATTTTCCTCGTTTAAGACACCCACTGCCTCCCCTCTCTGGCGTAGTACCCGGAAGGCGAAAGGGGCGAGCCGGTGAGAGGAAGGGTCTGGAGTTGTGCTTTTTCATTTTACCTTGAATTGGGCGGAGAAGGCGGTTGCGAGCGAAAGAAGTGTAGGGAGGGCGAGTACCGAGGTAAGGTGCGGCAGACCAGGTGCAGCACAGCACTTAGGAATGAGCGGTAGGGAATCGGGAATCAGCCATGCTTCCTTCATGAGCCAAGCTAGTCCTCCCGCTTCGCCAGCAACTCGCTGAGCGTCTCCTTGTGCTTGCTCTCACGCTCACCTTCTGCGGGTTTTTCCCCGATGACACGCGCAGGCTTCGGATGGCCAAGGCGCTCACGGGCGTTTGCTCGGACAGCTTTGGCTGCGCTGAAAGTCTCTTTCTTCTTTCTCGCCATTCTTGCTCCTTGATCATTGTGCGCTGGAGCGATCTAAGCTCTTGCGCAAACCTAGCAATGAGCCCAGAGAAGAACGATGCGGAGCAGATGTGCGGCTGGCTCGCCGTTAGGCTTTACGGTTATCGCTTGCGAGGCTGGCTCCCATAGGACGCCTCCAGCTGGCAACCGCTCCGCAGTCTTGCCTGCACCCACCATTGTGATTGAGGAAGGTGTAAATGTAACGACCAGCGATGGACCAGCGCTAGCACCTACAGCACAGCCCGCGGCTTCTCTGCATACCACTCGCTCTATCTCTAGCAGCGGTGTCTTGAACTCGACAGATGTCCGGGTTTCAGAAAGATCAATGCGAGCCTTCTCCTTAAAGTGAAGCTCTGCATTACCGAGTGATATCTGCTTCAACTCGACGCGTAGAAAGTCTGAGCTTACGTCTCCTATGTTTTCGACGCTATGCCTCTCCAGACGGCCTGGACTGACTCGGAATGCTCCTTTGACAGTGCGAGGTCTGGTCAAGGTAAAGTCTGCGTCCTCGAAATGCTGAAAGCGTACTGGGCCCGAGTCACTGAGATAGACGTATACGGTCGGCGTCTTCGAATGATCGTGGACGCCGATCTTCTCGTGAGGGCCATAGTGAACACGTACGACCGCGACCTCACTGTTTTCGAGAGCAAGGCTGTAGTTCTTGGGAAACGCCACGACCGGGTCTTGGGCATTGGTGATGACTGCTGCGAGGAGCAGGATAGTAATCATCGGAAAGCTACGAGGAATCCTGCTTGGTATGACGGTCATGAAAGCACCTGTATTCGATTTCATCCTAGCTGCTGCAGACGCAGCCACTGCAATTGCTCGTAATTGCGGGCTTAACTTCCTGGTTCAACAACTACTTGTCTCCTGCTATAAGACGTTGTATTCTCTCGGATTTCGGCTGAAGACAATCACCTTTCGTGTTCCCGAAGAACGCCTGCACGCACTTGATTATCTGGCCGATGTGCAGCAGCGCGATCGCAGCTTCGTGCTGAACGAGGCCGTCAACCAGTATCTCTCGGTCAACGAATACCATCGCCAGCTCATCGAAGAGGGTATTCGCGACGATGATGCAGGCGACTTGATCGACCACGAAACAGTCCGGGATTGCGGCAGACTGGAAGCGCAAAAAGAGCACCCGCTAAGCGATGCGAGTTCGCTGGGGCCATCGTGCCTCCAAGCAGCTTGCCGAGGCTTATGAGTTCGCTTTGAGCGACAGCCCTCCTGCCGCTGATCGACAGCTGATAGCCATTCTTGACGCAGTGGAGCGGCTCGCTGATTTCCCGATGCTTGGCCGTGTAGGGCAGATTAACGGTACGCGCGAACTGGTGATCAACCTGGCGCCCTACATAGCGGCCTATCGCGTACATCGATCTCCCGTCAGCGTCCTTGCGCTGCTGCACGGAGCCCGTCGTTGGCACACCCATTTCTGACTATCACCCTCTGTGAAATACTGAATCGTAGCGTCCCAACCCCCGGGATGGAGGTACTTGCACCATGGAAGAACGGGACTTTTTCGATGAGAAGGCAGAGCAGCGTACGCACGTGCTTACCTGCCCGCATTGCGGCAAGCAGGACGAGTACCAACTGGGGTGGCTGGTTCGGCGCAAGAAAGCCCAGCTTGGCCGCGGCGCCGATGAGCGAGACCGGGCGCGATTCGCCAAGGCGCAGTCTTACATGGTCCGAACGGATGACCTAAGTGCCTGCAAGAACATTCGCTGCCGCAAGCGGTTCGACGTGGCCGGGGTGCAGTCGGTCGCGTTCCTATAAATGATCTTAGACGACAAGTCGGTTCGCGCTCCAACCCACATCTCCGGCGCGAGACGTGCAGCACCCGAGCCTTTTCACAGCCAGCCCAATCCGCAGCAGCCACAAAACCTGCGTCGCTTTCGCTATCTCGACCCGCTCACAATCGGCTTCATCGTCGTGCTGCTTATCTCCAACCTGATCGGCCCTAAGATCTGCCAGGTCGGACCCCTTCAAATCTCAGGTGCAGAGCTTTTCTTTCCCATCACCTATATTTGCGGTGACATCTTTACCGAGGTCTACGGTTACGGAACCTCCCGGCGTGCGGTCTGGATGGGCTTCTTCGCGATGGCGCTGCTTTCGATCATGGGTGCCTTCGCGGTCGCGTTGCCACCGGCGCCGGACTGGCCTGACCAAAAGGCTTTTGCGACTGTCTTCGGCGTAGTGCCCCGGTTCGCCATGGCCAGCCTGATCGCCTACTGGGCGGGCGAGTTCACCAACTCCTACACAGTAGCCAAGCTCAAGCTCGCCACCGACGGCCGCTGGCTATGGACCCGCACGATCGGCTCGACGATCACCGGCCAGGCGGTCGACACAACGCTCATCATTCTCATCGCCTTTTGGGGCTTCTCCTGGCGCACGCTGCTGACCATGATTCTTTCCTCCTACCTGACCAAGGTCGCCTACGAGGTTCTAGCCACACCGCTCACCTACCTGGTGGTTGGCTGGCTCAAGCGGGTGGAGCAAGTGGACACCTTCGACCGGACTACCAACTTCAGCCCGTTCATCTTCACGAGCGAAGTGGAAGCGCCGCCGGCTGTCATCTCTAGTCTTTAGCCCGGCAGCTCCGGGCCAGCCGATGTGCAGTCGCTATCACCGGTACGCCGGTCCAGCGGCTGCCGCCTCTGGTAGCATTCAGAGTGGTAGAACAGGTTCGCCGA
>CAXTMM010000025.1:15808-29377 GCA_964245415.1 uncultured Acidobacteriaceae bacterium
CTCGGGATTGACTTACCTGCAACGCTAAGCTAACCGCAAACGTATAGACCATCAGATCGTAAGCCGAGGACTCTGCTTGAGAGCACCGACGTCCGCGGTAGCCGCCGAGACAACAAGGGAAAATCTCCAACGTGACAGCACACACCACCCAGTTCCTGTCCCTGAATTTCAGCGTTCGCCGCACCGCGAGCGTCGCTGCTTGGGCTCCCCTGGCCGGCCTGCTCCTGGCCTGCCAGCCCAAACCATCCGCAAACGCCGGCATGGGCATGGGCAGCGGCGCGATGCCGGTACAGACCGTCATCATCGCCGCACAGCCGATCGCTCAATCAGACGAGTACGTCGCCACGATCAAGAGCCGACGCTCGGCCACGCTCAACCCGCAGGTGGAGGGCAACCTGACCGGCATCGCCGCGCACTCGGGCGACCACGTAAAACAGGGCCAGCTGTTGATGGAAATCGACCCCATTAAGCAGCGCGCCACGCTCGATGCCCAGGCCGCGACCGAACAGCAGAAGCTCGCTGTGTACCAGTACAACCAGACCGAGCTCGATCGGCAGCGCAAACTCTTCGAGGGCGGCATTACCAGCCGCGATGCTTTCGACCAAGCGCAGCAGGCGTTTAACAACTCGAAGGCCGACTACGCATCCTCTGTCGCCTCGCGCGAAACCCAGGCCCGGCAGCTGAGCTACTACCGGATTACCGCGCCGTTTGACGGCATCGTGGGCGATATTCCTGTACACGTGGGCGACTATGTGACCACGACAAGCATGCTGACCACGGTGGATGAGAATCGCGACCTCGAAGCCTATATCTACATCCCAACCGAACGCGCAGCCCAGCTCCGCACTGGCCTCGGCGTCGACATCCTCAACAGCGCCGAAGAGCCGGTCGAGCATACGACGATCGACTTTCTCTCTCCGCAAGTAGATAACGGGTTGCAAAGCATCCTGGCTAAAGCGCCCGTCCGCTCAGGCGCGGTGCTGTTGCGTACCGCGCAGCTGGTCAAGGCACGCGTGATCTGGTCGGATAAGGCGACACCGGTCGTGCCGGTGCTCGCGGTGACGCGGCTGGGTGGACAGGCGTTTGTCTATGTCGCCGAGCAACAAGCCGGCAAGTTCGTCGCCAGGCAGAAGCCGGTCCAGCTTGGGGATACAGTCGGGAATCAATATGCCGTGCTGGGAGGCTTGCTGAACGGCGAGCGGGTCATCATCTCCGGAACGCAGATGCTGGTCGATGGCGCACCGGTGCAACCGATCCCAGCGCAGTCAGCAGCGCCGCGCCCAGCCAGCTAGCTAGCTAGGCCGGACCTGCAAGCACGCCCTGAAAGGACATCTCTCCGTGGTCGACTTCTTCATCCGGCGCCCGGTCTTCGCCACTGTCTGCGCTCTGCTGATCATCCTTGCCGGCGCAGTCTGCATCCCCAGCCTGCCTATCTCGCAGTTTCCGCAGCTAGCGCCGCCGCAGGTGAGCGTAAGCAGCAACTACATCGGTGCTAACTCGCAAGTGGTTGAGTCGGCGGTGACTATACCGCTCGAAGAAGCGATCAATGGCGTACCCGGCATGCGCTACATCACCTCGACCAGCGGCAGCGATGGCTCGAGCAATATTACAACGACCTTCAATACCGGATACGACCTGGACATAGCAGCAGTCGATGTGCAGAACCGCATCAGCTCCGCGACCGGACAGCTGCCGGCGCAGGTAAACCAGACTGGCCTCACAGTAACCAAGGCGAATTCCAACTTCGTGTTTGCCGCCGGCTTCTATTCTGAGCACAACGCATACTCGCAACTCTTTATCTCGAATTATCTCGATGTGTATGTAAAAGACGCAATTAAGCGCATCAAGGGTGTGGGCGATGTACAGATCTTTGGCGGCCGCAAATATGCCATGCGCATCTGGCTCGATCCGCAGAAGCTGGCTGCGCGCCAACTTACCGCGAGCGACGTAACAGCCGCGCTTGCGGAGCAGAATATTGAAGTTGCTGCCGGCCAGCTTGGTCAGCCGCCATCGAGCGCGAGCCAGGCCTTCCAGATCACCATCAGCGCCGTCGGCCGGCTCAAGTCAGCCGAGCAGTTCGCCAACATCGTCGTCAAGAACACGCCCAACGGCATTGTCCAGATCAAAGATATTGGGCGCGCCGAACTCGGCGCGGAAGATTACAGCAGCAACCTTGAATACAGCGGCGTCTCTGCTGTCGGGCTCGGCGTGCAGCAGCTTAGCAACGCGAATGCGCTTGATGTGGACAGGGATGGTAAGGCAGCACTCGTCGAACTCTCGAGGAGCTTTCCGCCTGGATTGAAGTATGTAATCGCTTTTGATACCACGACGATTGTCGGCGATTCTATTCGCGAAGTACTGATTACGCTCGGCGAAGCGATTGTCATCGTCATCCTTGTCATCTTTCTTTTCCTGCAGGACTGGCGAGCGACCATCATCCCGGCCATCACAATTCCCGTCTCGCTCGTTGGAACATTTGCGTTCATCAAGATTTTCGGCTTTTCCATTAACACGCTTACCTTATTCGGAATCACGCTGGCGACCGGCCTGGTCGTCGATGACGCAATCGTGGTCATCGAGAATGTGCAGCGCCACATCACCGAAGGCATGGCCGACGCGCATGAAGCGACCTCTGTCGCGATGTCCGAAGTTACCAGCGCCGTCATCGCGACCTCGCTCGTACTTATCTCCGTGTTCATCCCGGTCTCTTTCTTCCCCGGCACCACCGGCCTGCTCTATAAGCAATTCTCACTTACCATCGCTTTTTCGATTGCCATCTCTGCATTCAATGCGCTGACACTATCGCCGGCGCTTGCAGCATTGCTCTTGCGCAAGGAAGAAGGGAAGCACGGCCTGCTCCATGCCATCGATCGCACCATCAAATGGACGAGCACACGGTACGCGCGCGCCATCCATGGCGTGCTGCGTATTAGATACGTGATGCTGGTCCTCTTCTTCGCTGGGCTTGCCGCGACGGTGATCGTCTATCAAAGGGTGCCGACCGCGTTTGTGCCGCAGGAAGATCAGGGCTACTTCATCATCCAGGTACAGGCGCCGCAGGGTGCTTCGCTGCCCTACACATCAAACGTGCTGGATAAGGTGCAGGCGGTGCTCGCTCGCAACCCCGATATTCAGGGGGCGTTCGCGATTGCCGGCTTCAGCTTCGCCGGCAATGCGGCGAACTACGCAATTCTTTTCGTCAATTGCCAGCCGTTTGCCAACCGCAAAGGCGAAGCGCATTCCGTAAGCGCCATTGTCAACAATCTGCGCGCACAGTTTTTCGCGATTCCAGGCGCGCTTGTAATTCCGTTCGAGCCACCGGCTATCAACGGCATTGGCAGCTATGGCGGCTTTCAATTTGAATTGCAGGATCTTGGCCGCAATACACTTACCGATCTGGACCGGGTCTCGCACCAGATCGCGGCACGGGGTAACGCGGGTGGTAAGCTCTCCGGGCTTTTCACAAGTTTCACCTCCAATGATCCGCAGTTGCTGGTCTCGATCGACCGCGATAAAGCCAAGTCGCTCGGCGTGCCCTTCGGCCAGATAACCGACACCTTGCAGATCTACATGGGCTCGCAGTATGTCAATAACTTCGACTTCAACAATCGCTCGTACCGCGTGTATGCGCAGGCCGATAGCCCGTTTCGCGCAACTGCCGCGGACATACGCCAGTTTTACGTGCGCTCAGCTACCAACCAGATGATCCCTCTCGATAACCTCGTCCATATTGAGGAAACTGCGGCGCCTTCCGTGATAAGTCACTACAACCTCTTCCGCTCAGTCGAGATAGATGGCTCTGCCGCTCGAGGACTTAGTTCGAGCGAAGGATTGGCCGCGATGGAGGAGGTTGCCAAGCAGAACATGATGCCTGGCATGACTTACAGCTGGACCGGCCTGTCACTCGAAGAGATCGAGTCCGCAGGTAAGACGATCATCATCTTTTCGCTGGGCATATTGGTTGTCTATCTTACCCTTTCCGCGCAGTATGAAAGCTTTGCGCTACCATTCATCATCCTGCTCGCCGTGCCCATGGCTGTACTTGGAGCGTTGCTGGCGCAGTCGATGCGGGGCCTCGCAAACGATGTTTACTGTCAGATCGGCTTAGTCATGCTCATTGGATTATCCGCGAAAAACTCGATCCTGATCGTCGAGTTTGCCGAGCAGTTGCGCGCACGTGGCCGCTCCATTGCTGACGCGGCAATGGAGGCAGCTGAACTTCGCCTGCGACCTATCCTGATGACTTCCTTTGCGTTCATCCTTGGAGTGCTGCCGCTGGTGTTTGCCACAGGCGCCGGGCAAAATGGCCGCCACTCCGTCGGCACAAGCATCGTCGGTGGCATGTTACTGTCTACCGTCCTGAACTTATTCTTTATTCCTGTACTGTATGTGGTGCTGCAAACCCTTCTTGGAGCGGGCCGCCGGAGCAAACGCGCACCAGCGGCATCGGTGCTCGAGCGAACAGTTTGATGCTGCCATAGCATGCTTGTCGACCACCGAGTCATGGCAGCATCTAAAAATGGAAAGACATAAACAGATCGCAGATAAGGAGCGTGCAGAAGATGAAGACCGCGCTCGTGCTCGGCGGGGGCGGCCCCATTGGCATCGCCTGGGAGGCTGGTCTGGTCCTAGGACTGCGTGACGGCGGTGTCGATCTTGCGAAAGTTGACCGCATTGTCGGTACCTCCGCCGGCGCGATTGTGGGCGCGCATCTGGCGTTACTCGGCTCGGTCGAAGACTTATATGCAACCCAAGCCACGCCTCTCGACAACACGATGAAGCCACCCAACATGCTGCCGTTGATGACGGCGTTCACTAAAGCGAAGCTCTTCTCCCGCAGCGTGGATGCGGAGCGCCGGTCCCTCGGCAAGAGTGCCCTCTCGGCCAAAGTGCCGGACGAGCAGGCCTGGCTCGACGCAATCGCGAGTTTCCTGCCTCATGAGAATAACTCGACTATGACTGATTGGCCGGAGCGCGAACTGCTGCTCACCGCAATCGATGCCGAGAGTGGAGAACTGCTGACGTGGACGCGAAGCTCGGGCGTGCCTTTGCCGCTTGCAGTTGCGTCAAGCTGCGCGGTTCCATGCGTCTACCCGCTCGTGCACGTCAATGGCCGAGCGTACATGGATGGAGGTATGGGTTCGCCAACTAACGCGGCATTTGGCAGCGGCTACGACCTCGTAGTTATCGCCGATCCATTGGCGCGCATGATGGGCAAGCAAAGCCCATTGCTTAAGGAGAAAGCCACTCTCTTGCAGCAAGGCAGCCAGGTTGTGGCTTTTCAATTCGCCGATTCAATCGTCGACCTCATTGGTATGAACTTGATGGACGCGAGCAAACGCGGTAGAGTCGCGGAACTCGCCCGCGCCCAGGGCCAAAACGCCGCCGATTCCATGCATACAGAACACTCAGGTGCAGAGAGCGCAAGCCTGCTCGCCGCTCTACGATGATAGAACGTCAGTCCTGCAGGTGGCTTAAGCACAAGCCACTTCTCCTGCTAAGTAAGCGGCTGCACAAAGTACGGTAGCTCAGCTTGCTCTCCTAATGTAGCTATGCGAAACTTAACGCTGAACTGCAGTGGGACTTACGCGCAGTCGCACCCACCAGCCGGGATGGCGGAACTGGCAGACGCAGCGGACTCAAAATCCGCCGACCGCAAGGTCGTGGGGGTTCGACCCCCCCTCCCGGCACCATCGCACTACACCCCGCAGAACTCAACATTAAAGACAACTTATAAGGGGAGATGGGTGCGCTGAGTCACTGCTCGGTTGATCTTTCTAGAAATGCCCATAGCGGTACAGGTATAGTTTCCAATACAGTGCTAAGCCTCAAAGAAGTGCTGCCGGGTGTCAGGGCGACGATAGAACTGCTCGAGCGCGGTGTCACGATGCGCCGAGGACCTTCTCATCTTGCCGCTCAACTGCAGGTCATCTTCAGCGAAGACAGTCATTATTCTCGGGCCGTCTGCGAGGCTTGCTCCTGGAGCTGAAGCACGAGTGGGATGAGTTAGAGAAGCGCATTGAAGAAGCCAGCGCTGAATTTCAGCGCGTCGCCAGACAGGATGGTGCCTGCACCGTCTTATGGAGCTCCCCGGCTTTGGCCCCTCGTTTCGACAGCGCTGGTAGCTTCGGTGGGCCAATGCGATCGCCTTCCGAAAAGGCCGAGATCTCGCGGCATGGTTAGGTCTGGTGCCACGACAGCATTCCACCGGTGGCAGAACGAAACTACTCGGTATCAGTAAGCGAGGCAATGAGTATCTGCGACGCATGCTGCTCCACGGCGCGCGATCTGTTGTGATGCAGATGGAACGAAATCCTCCGCTCTTGGAAAGTGGCTGACCGACCTATCGGAGCGAAAACATCGCAACGTGACCGTGGTTGCTCCGGCAAACAAAATGGCGCGCAGTGCGTGGGCACTGCTGACTCGAGGGACTCACTACTCGGCTTCTCAACTGGCAGTTGCATAGAAACGAGGCCAGGGAAAGACGCCCGCCTGCGAAGGCTTGGGAATCGCATGCGCGATTCCACACTTTTGCTAGCCTCCGGCTGCGATGAAGTTTAACCACCACTTCGGGTTGCGAGACAGATCAATGCGTGTGTGAAGGGTCACAAGCGGCGTCGCTCAAGCCTGTGTGGGAATTAGAACACTTTGTAGTTCGACTCACTTTGTAGACCAGCGACGCGCGCACTCCATCATGGTCAGGTGCTTAAACTCCAAAACAGGCCGGATACATTTGCGCAGACCAAACCACCCACGACAACGATGCTGCTTGCAATCTGGCGGCGGACCGTACATTTTTCACAGCCTCAAAGGCAGCGAAGTCGAGACAAAACTCGCAGCGCTAAACTAACAAGCTAACTAGTGCAAAAGATCGGGTAGACCAGTTTTACTTCTTCACCCGCCTTGAGCTTAGCCAGCCACGGATCGACCTTTTCTTCGTTCAGGTGCAGACCGGGAGCCTCATAGTGCTCCCACAAGGCAGCCGCATCCCGGTCGAACTGTCCCGCCTCTCCGTGCGCGTCACATACTGCTCGCCCACTTCCCGCATCAGCACTTCAGGCCCTGCTGGCGTGTCACGGCGAACGGTTGCAACCATTGCACTGTCTCTCTATCAAGCTGTAGGCAAGTCATTCCGGGTTTGACATCGCGAGGCACCTGGCTGTTGGTGTGCCTCTACGATATCGCCTGAACCTCCGGCGCCGAAAGAATCGCTTGCAGCATCGCAGGCTCAACATTACTCCCGCTTACCACCGCGACCGCCTTGCGGTACGGCAGCATCGCGGGCTGATGAAAAAGCAGGGCAGCTGTCGCCACTGCTCCGCTGGGCTCGGCGATCAGGCCGCACAGCCTGTGGATCGCGCCAGCCGCCGCGCGGATCTCGTCTTCTGTGACTGTAACAATGGTGTCAACAAATACACGGATGTGCTCAAAGTTGAGCAGCCCGAGCGACTGCGTGCGCAGCCCATCGGCAATGGTCCGCGTCGTCAGCTCTGCCGGCCAGGTGGCAAGCCTGCCCGTCGCAAAGCTCTCCTGCGCGTCAGCCGCTAAATCCGGCTCGACACCCACCACACGCACTTCGGGCCGCTGGTGCTTGATAGCCGCGCTAATGCCCGAAAGCAGCCCACCCCCGCTTACCGGCGCCAGCACCAGGTCCACATCGGGCAGCCCTTCTAAAATCTCAAGCCCGCAGGTACCCTGGCCGGCAATGATGGCAGGGTCGTCATAAGGCGGAATCATGACGTAGCCGTGCTCGGCCTCGAGCGCCTCCGCACGCGCTTTCCTCACCGCGCTTGACGCCGTCTCAATCAGCACAATCTCGGCCCCGAGTGCCGCCGTCGCCTGCCGCTTCACCTCCGGCGCGGTCGCTGGCATCACGATCACCGCCTTTGTGCCCACGGCCCGCGCAGCATACGCCACTCCCTGCGCGTGGTTGCCGCTCGAGTAAGTAATCACCCCGCGCCCTCGCTCAGCCTCGGTAAGCTGCGCGATCTTGTTGTAAGCCCCACGAAGCTTAAAGCTGCCAATAGGCTGCGCCCCCTCATGCTTGAGCCATACCTCCCCATGCACCCCGGGCGCATGCAGCGGGATCAGCGGGGTGCGGATAGCAACGCCCGCAATGCGCCGCCGGGCAGTGCGAAGATCGGCGAGAGTAACAAGTGTTTCGGCCATGCCGTAATGATAGCGAAAAGCTCACGCCGGCCTGCTTGTAAGGGGTATGCCGAAAGCGCCAAGGAGTGTAGCTAGATCGTGGCAGAGAGAGCTCTATCTCTGTTGTGCTACACTCCCGCCCATGCCACTCATTATCATTCTCATCATCCTGGTTCTTCTCTTCGGCGGGGGCGGTTACTACATGGGTCCCGGAATGGGCTACTACGGCGGCGGCGGCCTGAGCCTCGTGCTGGCTATTGTCGTGATCTACTTGATCTTTGGTCGGGGCCGCTCGGCGCTCTAGCAGCAGAGACCGGCGCCCCAAACACACAACAGAGCAGCCGAAGCTGCTCTGTTGTGTCGTCACACGGCTGTTGGCGAAATCACACTTCCAAAATCACCGGCATAATCAGCGGCCGCCGGCTCGTATGCTTCTGCAGATACCGCTTTAGCTCAAGCCGGATTTTTTCCTTCATCACGCCAGGGTCAGCCTTCTCCTCAGCGCTCGACCCATCCAGCAGTTGCACCAGTACGTTGCGCGCATCGCCCCATATCTGCGAATCGCCGCCGACAAAACCGCGCGTCACAAGCTCCGGCTGGCCTTCCACCCTGCCGGTCAGCTTGTTTACCGTCACAATCGGCAGCACAATGCCATCCTCAGACAGGTGGCGCCGGTCCCGGATCACCAGATCTCCCACCACATCCCCAGTCGAGCCGGAATCGATGCAAACCCGACCCGCTGTTACCTTGCCCGCCTTCTTCGCCGCGGTCGGTGTCAGCTCGAGAATATCGCCGTCTTCAATCAGAATCGCCTCACCGATCACCCCGGTAGCCGTTGCAAGCTCGGCGTGCTTCTTCAAATGCCGAAAGTCACCATGCACCGGGATGAAGAACTTTGGTCGCAGCAGGTTGATCAGCAGCCGCTGCTCCTCCTGCGAGGCATGCCCACTCACGTGGATCAGCCCAGCGGTTCCATCGTCGTAGATCACCTCCGCCTCGCGGCGATAAAGGTGATCGATCACCCGATAGATCGACTTCTCGTTACCTGGAATCACGCGCGAGCTCAACAGTACCGTGTCTCCAGGCGAGATCCGCGCATGCTTGTGGTTATCCACCGCTGCTCGCGAGAGCGCGCTCATCGGCTCGCCTTGGGTGCCCGAGATCATCACCATCACATTCGACGGCGCATGATCCCCGATCTGCCCCGGATGAATGAGCAGCTGTCCCGGCAGCTTCAGGTATCCAAGGTCCTGCGCAATCTCGGACGACTCCATCATCGACCGTCCAACGATCGCAACCTTCCGTCCGTGCTTTGCAGCCAAATCGAGCGCGATCTGCATCCGGTAGATCGAAGACGAGAAACAGGAGAAGAACAGCTTCTTCTTCGTGCGCAAAAATATCTCGTCCAGCCTTGGCTTCACTGCTGACTCGCCCGGCGTGTACCCGCTGCGGTCGGTGTTGGTTGAGTCCTGTAGCAGCGCCAGCACACCCTTTTGCCCGTACTCGGCGAACTTGTGCAGGTCAAACGGCTTGCCATCCGGTGGCGACAGGTCGATCTTGAAGTCGCCCGTGTGCACGATCACCCCGACAGGGGTCTCAATTGCCAGTGCAATGCAGTCCACCACCGAGTGCGTCACCCGGATCGGCTCAACCGTAAACGGCCCGATCTTGAACTTCGCGTTCGGCGCAATCTCGATCAGTTCGGTATTATCGAGCATCTTGTGCTCGTCGAGCTTGCCTTCAACATAGGCCAACGTGAACTCGGTGCCATACACCGGCACATTGATCTCGGAAAGAATCCAGGGCAGGCCGCCGATGTGATCTTCGTGGCCGTGCGTCAGGATGATGCCGCGCACCATGGAGCGGTTTTCAACCAGGTAGGTGATGTCGGGAACAACAATGTCGACGCCCAGCAACTCCGACTCGGGGAACATCAGTCCCGCGTCGATTACCAGGATGTCGTCTTTATAACGAACGGCCATGCAGTTCATACCGAACTCGCCAAGGCCGCCTAGAGGGATCAGTTTTACTTTTTCTTCAACCATTAGAATCTTCGATCCTAGCAGGTTCACCGCACCGCTCCAAATCGCAGCCATACCAACCACGCTCAAAGGCGATCTGCTCTTCGCCACGCGCTCGACCGGCAAACCAGCATCCATCTCTACAGTCCACGTCTGGCCCACCAGCGAGAGGAGCACGCGCAATGAGCAAGGCCCATTCGCAAATCTGGCAGAGAAACAGCAATGGACTGCCCCCATCGAGCAACCACTGCAAGACTCCGTACACGCCGCCTTCGCCCTGCTCGGCGACGAGGCCGGACACAAGGTGCGCAACCTGCTGCACGGCACCTGGCTCAATGAGCCGCTTCATGCCGTGCTGGTCGAGGTACCTGTGGGCTGCTGGACGGCGGCCGTGGTCTTTGACTCGCTTGCCGCGCTGGGCGCTGGCCGCTCGTTAGACATCGCCGCCGATGCGACCGTGATCTTCGGCATCGTGGGCTCGCTCGGCGCCGCCGTCACCGGCATCAACGATTGGGCCGACACCGAAGGCGCTCCCCGCACGATCGGCGCGGTGCACGGCTTGTTGAACGTGCTGGCGCTGGGCCTTTTTGGCGCATCCTGGTGGGCGCGTTGGCAGCGTAGACGCGCCACCGGTCGCACCCTTGCCGCTCTTGGATTCGTGGTCATCGCAGCGTCAGCGCACCTGGGCGGCAATCTGGTCTACGAGCACGGTGTCGGCGTGCAGGATACTGAGCAGTTGATCTAAGCAAGCCTAGCCGGCCTCCTCACGGCAGGGGAGTGCGGCTTCACTTGCAGGTAAGTGATGCGGTCACGTGCGTGATGCTGGACCCGCCGCTGCCCGTTTGTCGAGTCGCTCGCGCTGCTGATCTTCACATGCAGCGGATCGGAGACGGTTCAGGCAGGGGTGAGCTTCGCGATGAATGTTGGCGTGGCGCGTCCGGCTCCCTCGGCTGCCGGTGCACTGGTGGCCAAGAACTGCTGTCCGTTCCCGGCGCCGAGGTGCTATGGTCAGCTGTGGCCACGCTGGGCGTCACCGCCAAAACAGGTGAGTTCGTCCCGCAGCTCGGCGTCTGCGAGCCACACCCCACCACAAGTGGAGCCAGCGCAAAACAAGCTAGCCGCGCTTTTATGGCCCGAGTATAGCGGTGGCCGCGAAACGCCAAGTGAAAATCGGCTGAGCGCATGACCCGCGTAACTTTGGTCAGGTCGCGACGTGCCTGGGCTGACCGCGCGTGACAAACAGCGTAAGCACCAGCGCTGCCACCAGCAGCCCTGCCGCCACAAAAAACGGCATCCCCGGCGCCCGCGTCAGCACCGCCGAGCTGATCGATTGCGCAAAGATCCAGGTAAACAACCCCGGCCCCAGCAGCCCCGAGACGCCGCGCAGGCTGTTAATCGCCCCCTGCAGCTGCCCCTGCTCCGACGCTGAAGCGGCGTGCGACATCATGCTCTGCGCCGAAGGCCAGGTCAGCGACATCAGGTTCATCACCGGGATGCCGATCCACAGCAGCACCCCGGTCTTCGAGAGCCCGAACATCGAGAACCCCACCGCCCCAAAGCACAGCCCGGCCAGCATCGCGTTGCGCTCGCCAAACCGACCACCACGCGCTTGACCACCAGCGCGCCATATATTCCGGCAAAAATCCCGACCGTGGCTAACGAAAGCCCGACGGTCCGGTCGGTCCAGTGAAACCGGTAGTCGGCATAGATCACGTACACGTTCATCAGCGCCTGCTGAGCGATGTAGCCGAGCAGGAGCACGCCAGAGACGCCAAGCAGCAACCGGCTGCGGCTCAGCATCGCAACCGATCCCACAGGGTTTGCTCGCTTCCACGAGAACGGGCTGCGGTTCTCACGCTTGAGCGACTCGGGCAGCACGAACACCCCGTACAATCCATTGACCAGACTCAACCCCCCTGCGACCAGAAACGGCAGACGCGGGTTCACATTGCCTAACAGCCCACCAACCGCCGGCCCAAGCACAAAGCCCATACCAAAGGCCGCGTTCAGCATCCCAAACGCCGCAGCCCGGCGCTCGCGCGGCGTCACGTCCGCCATATACGCCATCGCCGTCGGAATGCTTGACGCCGTGAGTCCGGAGATGACGCGCCCTAGAAAAAGCCAGGAGAGTGCCGGCGCCCAGGCCATCAGCAGGTAGTCAAATCCCAGCCCGAAGTTTGACAGCAGCACCACCGGCCGCCGGCCAAACCTGTCCGACAAGGACCCCAGCACCGGCGAGCAGAAGAACTGCATCCCCGCAAAGACCGTGCCGAAGATGCCCAGCATCTGCGCCGCGCCGGCGGTATTGCCATGCAAAAAGCTTGCGATCAGCCGAGGCAGCACCGGCGCGATCATGCCAAGGGCGATCATGTCGAGCGAGACGGTGAGGAAGATGAAGGTCGCAGCAGCCTTGCGAACCGGCGCAGGCCTGCCCTCATCAGCCGCGCTGTCGACAGCCGCAACAAACTCCGGCTCCGTGATCAGCGGATCTGGCGCTTCCGAGCTGTTCAGTGGAGTTTGCTCGCTCATCACGGACTCTTCAGAGTCTACAGGCGACGCTCGCGTCCACTTCACCTGGACCTTTTTTAACTCATAGGCCTCCACTCTCGAGTCCAGCGTACTGCCCGACGTGCCCGCTACCTCCGTATAGCCGGAGAGTGTATTCTCAGGATTCACGCTTTCAAGCGGGCTGTGGAAAGCATCGTTTCTCTCCACGTGCCAGCTCGTAATGGCCCAGCAGTTACCACACCGGTATAGCACGACCCATACTGCAAGAGGCGGCGGGATATAGCCTGGGTCGTAGGCTCGATGCCGTTGCACGGGTAGATCAGGCCGCCGTTCTGAGAACAATTTGGAGGCACGTTCCGACAGGGACGTGATGATCCCGCGGGCGCAGCAAGGGTCCTATCAAGAAGGGTTTAGGCACTGGTCTTTCGCTCATCCGTCTCAGCAGCCACCCGCATCATTCGTTATCGGAGCAGGTCTTCAAGCGCCAGGCTCAGCTCTGTCTTTTCATCGCGATACTTCACAATGACTGGCGTGTACACGCTCAAGCCCCACTCCGTGCCCTTGCCCTTGGTCACGGCGCGCGCGCCAGGCACCACCACCGCCCCCGCTGGGATGATCAGCGGCCGATCACCCTCAGCGCGGATTACTTCGCCCCGCACAGTGTCGTACACGGGCGTGCCGCGTGTCAGTATCGTTCCCGCGGCGAGCACCGCCTTCGCGCGCACGATCGTGCCTTCATACACCCCACAGTTGCCCCCCACCAGCACGTCGTCTTCCAGGATCACCGGGCTGGCGTTTACGGGCTCGAGCACTCCCCCCACCTGCGCGGCGGCGCTCAGATGCACGCGCCTGCCCACCTGTGCACAGCTGCCAACCAGGGCGTGCGAGTCGA
>CAXTMM010000026.1:0-6037 GCA_964245415.1 uncultured Acidobacteriaceae bacterium
TTCCTGACCGAGACGGCGGTGCTGGCCGATGTCGTGCTGCCCTCGGGCAATTTGTATGAGAAATCCGGCACCGTGACCAACAGCTATGGGGACATCCAGCTGGTCAAGAAGGCGTCGGACACGCCGGGCGTGCGGACTGACTTTGAGCTGATCGTGCGGGTTGCTGACAAGATGGGCGTGAAGGCCAACTCGCTGGTGCCGTTTGGCCCGGGGCTGCGGGCGGACTTTGGGCAGTCGCGGGGCGCGCAGTCAGGCGAGGCAGACCGGCATGCGATCTGGCTGGCGGCGAACAACTACGAGCCCAAGCTTTCGCCGTTCGACCCGTTTGCGACCTTTGACGAGATCCAGCGGCTGGTGCCGGCTTATAACGTCTCGCGCTTTGAGCTGCTCTCGGGCGGCGACAAGCCGATGCGGGTGGACCTGGTGCAGATCGAGTCGGCGGCCGCACGGGCGGACCTGGTGCTGGCGTCAAACGACACGCTGTTCACCTCGGGCACGCTGGGCAGGTACTCGACGATTCTGCACTCGGTGCTTGAGTCGCGCAAGACGCCTCGCCCTGCAGAAGCTGCGGCAGATTAGGAGCATGATTGCAGCAGGTAAGGCGGCCCGTGCCTGACTGCGATCATGCTTTGAGGTAGTCTGTACGCACGACCCATCTACTGAAAGACGGAAGGCCGACGCGTGACGACAGTCCTGATTTTTATCCTCCTGAGCCTGCTGAAGATCGTGGTCGTGTTTGGCCTTACGCTGACCGCGGTCGCCTACACGGTGCTGCTTGAGCGCAAGCTTGTCGGGCGTATTCAGAATCGGTGGGGACCCTCGCGGGTAGGACCGTTCGGGATTCTGCAGCCGCTCGCCGATGGGTTAAAGCTTTTCCTCAAGGAAGATCTGCTCCCTACCGCGGTTTACCGGCCGCTGTACATCGCGGCGCCGATCATAGCACTGGGTTCTGCGCTGGTCTCGATCGCGGTGGTTCCGTTCGGGGCGCGCATCACCTGGCACGGCGTGGATATGTTCGAGATCGCCGATCTGAACATTGGCTTGCTGATCATTCTCGGCGTCACCTCGATCGGGGTGTATGGGATTGCGCTTTCCGGATGGGCGTCGAACAACAAGTACTCGCTGCTGGGATCGCTGCGGGCCTCGGCGCAGCTGATCTCGTACGAGCTGGCGCTGGGGCTCTCGCTGGTGGGCGTGGTGATGCGGGCCGGGTCGCTGCGGCTACGGGACATCGTGAACATCCAGGCGACGCACGGGCTGCTGAGCTGGAACTTCTTCGGCGGACTACAGTTTGTGGCGTTCTTTATCTACCTGATGGCGGCTTACGCCGAAACGAATCGCACGCCGTTTGACCTGCCTGAGGCGGAGAGCGAGCTGGCCGCCGGGTACCACACCGAGTATTCGTCGATGAAGTTCGCGATGTTCTTTATGGCCGAGTATGCGAATATGATCACCGTTGGCTGCGTGGCGACGCTGCTCTTCTTCGGCGGCTGGTCGAGCCCGTTCGGTCACCTGATCCCGGACTTTGGAGGGATCGTTGTGATCGCGCTGCTGCCAGTGTTGTGGTTTGTCTTCAAGGTTTTCTGCTTTCTTTGCCTCTACGTTTGGGTGCGCGGCACGCTGCCCCGCTTTCGCTATGACCAGTTGATGAGCTTCGGCTGGAAGTTCCTTGTGCCGCTTGCCATTGCAAACATCCTGGCCACCAGCCTTTGGTACGCCTTCCGTACGGTCTGAGCTTGCAAGTTCGTGTTGGGTTACAATTTGCTTTCGTTTGAATGAAGGTTTTCTCGCGTCCTAATAACCGCCGGTGAGTGACTGATCGTTATGTATCTCGTACTTTTCTTCATCTTTGCGGGCCTATGCGTTGCCGGGGCGCTCAACCTGCTGCTGCAGCGGCACCCGATCAACAGCGCCCTATCGTTGATTGTCGTCATGACTTCGCTCGCGGTGCTCTACCTGCTGCTGGGGGCGGAATTTTTGGCGGCGGCGCAGGTGATCGTCTACTCGGGCGCGATCATGGTGCTGTTTACGTTTGTGATCATGCTGCTCAATGCGGGCGAAGAAGAGCGGACGCTGGGAACGAGCAAGATGGCCTACTTTGTGGGGGCGCCAGGGGTGGCGGCGCTGGTTGGTTTGCTGACCTACGTGTTTCTGTCGGAGACGACAGCTCTCGGCGGTTCGCGGCTGGGTGACTCGATTGTGACCACCGCCGACCTGAGCCGGGTGCTGTTCCGCGATCTGCTGCTGCCGTTCGAGGTCACGTCCGTGCTGATTCTGATCGCGATTCTGGGCGCAGTCGCGCTCGCGCGCAAGGAGCCTGCGGCTGATTCGACTCCCAACTTAGCGGCGAGCAAGGCACCTGGCAGCGGCATAGGGCTAAGCACCAAAGGCGCGCCCGTCGCGGCGGTGGCGATGGCACCAAAGGAGCCGCACGCATGATTGTTCCTACGTCCTACTATCTCGTGCTGAGCGCAATCCTGTTCTCGATCGGGGTTGGAGCGTTTCTCTTCAAGCGCAATATCATCTCGATCTTCATGTCGATCGAGCTGATGCTGAACGCGGTGAACCTGACGTTTGTGGCGTTCTCGCACCAGTGGCACCAGGTCTCGGGCCAGCTCTTTGTCTTCTTCGTCATGGTCGTGGCGGCGGCTGAGTCCGCGGTCGGGCTCGCGATCATCATTGCTGTATTCCGCGCGCGGAATACGCTGAACGTGGACCAAGTGGACTTGATGAAACTATGAACGGGCCTTCACTGCACTTACTCTGGATTCCGCTGCTGCCGTTTGTTGGCTTTTTGATCAATGGGCTGTTTGGGCGGCGGTTTTCGCGGCCGGTGGTGACTGGGGTCGCGCTGCTATTTACGCTGGTTCCGTTTCTGCAGGTTGCGAATCTCTGGCTGAATTTTTCTAATATCATGGCGGCGTCTACCCACGTGGTTATCGCGGAGCAACTGATTGGTGCTCCTCCTTCCGGCCTACATGTGGTAACAAGCCCGCACATCGAGTATGTTGCCCCTTGGATTGTTGCCGGGCATTTTCGCGCTGACTTTGCGTTTGCGCTGGATCAGCTGACGATGGTCATGCTGCTGGTGGTGACGGGTGTCGGCTTCCTGATCCATCTCTACTCGGCCGGCTACATGGCGCATGAGAGTGGGTACTGGCGGTTTTTTGCGTACCTGAACCTGTTCATGTTCTTCATGCTCACGCTGGTGCTGGCGGAGAATTTCCTGCTGATGTTTGTCGGCTGGGAGGGTGTGGGGCTGGCGTCGTACCTGCTGATCGGGTTCTACTTCGACCGCGTCTCGGCTGCGAGCGCGGGCAAGAAGGCGTTTGTGGTCAACCGGATTGGGGATTTCGGCTTCCTGCTGGCGATGTTCCTGGTGATCGTGCACTTTGGCACGCTGAGCTTTCATACCGTGCTTGCTTCGCTCGCCGCACAGCCGGCGCTGCATGGCGGATGGCTGACGGCGATTGCCCTGTGCCTGGTGCTGGGGGCGGCGGGCAAGTCGGCGCAGATACCGCTTTACGTTTGGCTGCCCGACGCGATGGAAGGTCCAACGCCGGTCTCGGCGCTGATTCACGCGGCGACGATGGTGACCGCGGGCGTGTACATGGTGATCCGTACGCACCCTATCTTTGATCGCTCGCCAGTTGCGTTATCGACGGTTGCGGTGATCGGGGCGGCGACGGCGCTCTTTGCCGCGACGATCGGGCTGGTGCAAAACGATATCAAGCGGGTGCTTGCTTACTCGACTGTCTCGCAGCTGGGATATATGTTTCTGGCCTGCGGGGTGGCGGCGTACTCGTCAGGGCTGTTTCATGTCGTGACCCATGCGTTCTTCAAGGCGCTGCTCTTCCTGGCGGCTGGGTCGGTGATCCATGCGTTGAACGGCGAGCAGGATATGCGGGTAATGGGTGGGCTGCGGTCGAAGATTCCTGTCACTTTCTGGACGATGACAGTTGGGGTTTTTGCCATTTCGGGCTTTCCCGGGCTGTCCGGCTTTGTGTCGAAAGATGACATTCTCTACCAGACGTTCATCTCGCCGATGCCGGGGGCGAAGCTGCTCTGGCTGGTTGGTTTGCTCACGGCCGGCTTAACCGCGTTCTACATGTTCCGGCTATGGTTCTTGACTTTCTTCGGTACGAGCCGCGCGGTCGCGCCGCAGCCGCATACACCCGAGCCGACCCACCACGCCGAAGCGTCCCATGGCCTGGCGGAGACGACGACCGCGCACGCAACCGGCCATGATGCACACGGGCATGCTGGGGAGCCGCATGAAAGTCCGGCGGTGATGCTGATCCCGCTGGTCGTACTTGCTTTTCTGGCCTTGTTCGGCGGCGCGCTTGGCTGGCCTGAGGCGCTCGAATGAATTTGGGCACTTTCTCCTGCCGGTTACCCACGTGATTGAGGCAGCCGATGTGGCGGAGAATCGTGGGCTCGAAATAGGATTGGCGCTGGTTTCGATCCTGACCGCCTTTGCCGGGATTGGCGTGGCCTACCTGTTCTACTATGCGAGGCCGGCGCTGCCGGGCGCGCTTGCGAACCGGTTCCGTGGTGTGTACGCCCTGCTGCTCAACAAGTACCGCATGGACGAGCTTTACAGCGCTGTATTCGTCGCGCCGCTTACCCTTTTCTCGCGCTACATCCTGATGGGTGTGGTGGATACGGGGCTGATCACCGGCGGGGCTGCCGGCCTTGGGCTGGCGACCCAGGGGCTGGGATCGATTGCGCGGCGGATGCAGTCCGGCAATATCCGCACCTACGCCGGCTGGCTTGCTTTCGGCGCCGGTGGACTGCTTCTGCTGGCCTTCTTCGGCTTCGGCACCGGCCTGGGTACACACTGGGGGCTGCGCTGATGCACGGCCTGCACACACGCACGTATAAGGGAAGCGACCAGTGCTGAACGATTACATCCTGAGCATCCTCATCTTTATCCCGGCGCTGGGTGCGCTCCTGATCGCGCTGCTGCCGAGGCGAGGCAAGGTCATCCAGTGGACTGCGCTCGCTATTTCACTGGTCACCTTTCTGGCTACCCTGCATCTGCCTGCACATTATGTGTACGGGCATGCAGGCTTCCAGTTTGTTGAGAACAACGCCTGGCTCGCGGTGCCGAAGATTCGCTACCACCTGGGCGTGGACGGTATCTCACTGTGGCTGGTGGTGCTGACGGGATTTCTCGCGCCGCTGGGCGTGCTGGCGAGTTGGACCGCGATCGAGACCCGGACGAAAGAGTTTTACTTCTTCTTTCTGCTGCAGCAGACCGCGATGCTGGGTGTGTTCGTCTCGCTCGACATCTTTCTCTACTACGGCTTCTGGGAGCTATCGCTCGTTCCCATGGCGATCCTGATCGCGATGTTCGGCCGGACCAAGGGGCCGCAGGCGGCGATGAAGTTCTTCATCTACACCTTTGTGCCCTCGGCACTCTTCCTGGTCGCGATCCTCTACCTATATGCGAAGACTGGGACGTTTGACTTTGTCGAGCTGCAGGCGGCGCTCAGCTCCGGCGCCGTCGCGATTAAGCCGCATGCGCTGTGGTGGGTGGCACTAGCCTTCCTGTTCGCGTTCGCGGTTAAAGTGCCGGTGTTTCCGCTGCATGGCTGGCTGGGGGATGTGTTCTCAGAAGCGCCAACGGCGATGGCGATGGTAGTCGCGGGCAAGCTGGGGCTCTACTCGATTTTGCGCTACGACCTGGGGCTCTTCCCTGCCCAGTCGCGGATGTTCGCGCCCTGGATGATTGCGCTGGCGGTAATTGGAATTCTCTACGGAGCTTTGGGGGCTTTGGTCCAGCGTGATCTTAAGCGCCTGCTTTCGTTTGCTACGCTTTCGGCGCTCTCGTTCTGCACGCTGGGGATCTTTACCTTTACAGTTGCCAGCCTCGATGGAGCGGTCTACCAGACGATCAACGAGGGGTTGATCGGCGGCGCGCTGTTGATCCTGGCCGGCATCCTCTACGAGCGGTATAGCACCTATGAGCTGTCGGCGTATGGGGGCCTGGCGGCCAAGCTGCCGGTGATGGTGACGCTGTTTACTATTGCGA
>CAXTMM010000026.1:6047-28455 GCA_964245415.1 uncultured Acidobacteriaceae bacterium
ATATTGCGACGCTAGCGCTCATCGGGCTGGCGATTTTGAACTGATTTGTGGGGGAGTTCCTGGTGCTCTCGTCGAGCTTTGGGACGCATCCCGGGTGGGGCGCGCTGGCCACGCTGGGGGTGATTTTGAGCGCGGCTTACATGCTTGGAATGATCCAGAAGATTTTCTATGGGCAGCAGTCGGCGCTGGTCGCGAATCGTGCGGTGCGCGATGTGGTCTCGCGGGAGTACATTGCGCTGTGGCCGATGGCGATCCTGATGCTGGTCATGGGAGTGGCGTCGCCGTACTGGATCAGGGCGATTGAAACGGGGGTGACCGGCCTGGCCGACAGGCATAATCGATACGACCTGCGCGTCAATGACGGACCCATTCCTGAGCGGCGAGAGAAGTCACTATTACCGCTTACCGGTCCTTACGCGCATTCCTCCGTTATTACCTCGAACCGGACCGCAACCAACCATGAGGCCGTGCGATAAACATGAACAGCCTTATCCGCATACTGCCGGAAGTCCTGCTGACGCTTACCGGCGTGGTCATTATGATGGTCGAGCCGCTGCTGCCGAAGGGGGCGAGCCGCAAGTCGATGGGCTGGCTGGCGGTGCTGGGCACACTGTTTGCGCTTGGGACCTCGCTCGCGCAGTTCAACACGCCCAGCGGCACCGCCTACTTCGGGCTGGTGCAGACGGACGCTTTCAGCGCTTTCTTTCACGTCACAATCGGGTCGATTGTGCTGGTCTCGCTGCTGGTGACGCTTGATGCGGTCTCGGCGACGACCGAGAACCTGGGCGAACTGTTTGCGCTTACGGTATTTGGCGCGGTCGGCTCGATGCTGATGACGAGCGCGCAGGAGCTGCTGCTGGTCTTCATCGGGCTTGAGATCTCGTCAATCTCGACCTACATCCTGGCCGGGTTTCGCAAGCACACTGCTAAAGGTCCCGAGTCGGCGCTCAAGTACTTTTTGCTCGGCTCGTTTGCGACTGCTTTTTTTCTGTATGGCACAGCGCTGATCTTCGGCGCGACCGGCACGACCCAGATTGTTGCCATTGCGCAGCGGCTGGGGGCGACGACTACACCAATGCTTGCGACGCTGGGCATGAGCATGATTTTGATTGGGCTGGGCTTCAAGGTCTCGGCCGCGCCCTTTCACGTGTGGACGCCTGACGCGTACGAGGCTGCGCCGTCACCTGTGGTGGGGATGATGTCGACTGCGCCCAAGGCGGCGGCCTTTGCGGTGCTACTGCGTATACTTTACGTCGCCTTCCCTACCCTGCACGCGCACTGGGTGCCGCTGATCTGGGTGATGGCCGCTCTCTCGATGACGATCGGCAACCTGGCTGCGCTGCGGCAACAGAACGTAAAGCGGATGCTGGCCTACTCATCGATTGCGAATGCGGGGTATTTGCTGGTCGCGTTCACTTCGCTCTCGGCTGACGGGATTGCGGCGGCGAGTTTCTACTCGGTGACCTATGCGGCGATGAATGTGGGGATTTTTGCGATCATCTCGCATGCGGGCCAGTATGAAGACAAGCTGACGCTCATCTCGGACTACCGCGGGCTTGGCTATCGATCGCCGCTGCTGGGTGGGGCGATGGCGTTCTTTCTGGTCTCGCTGATCGGGATTCCCTTTACTGGCGGTTTTTTCGGCAAATTCTATGTGTTTGAGGCGGCGATGCACTCGGGAATGGTGTGGCTTGCGGTCATTGGCTTGTTGAACAGCGGCGTGGCGGTCTTCTACTATCTGCGGCTGCTGGCCGCGGTGTATGCGAAGCCGCAGGAGAATACGCCGATGCAGTCGATGCCGCGGGTGCAGTTTTCGCTGCTGGTGGCGATTGTGCTGACTGTCTCGGCTACGCTGATCCTGGGGATTGTGCCGGGGCGAGTTCTGGGAGCAGCCCGGGCGGCAGCCGCGGCGCTGCGGTTCGACCAGGCTCCAGCGGTGGCACTCTCGAACGGGACTGTCGATGATGATGACGCGGCAGTGACTCCCTAACCGTCGCGCGGGAAGCGGATGCCGCTCACCTTCTGCGGACGAGGCGGCGGAGTTCCTCAGCAACCGCTTCCAGCGTATCTGCCCAGCTTCCAGGCGTGGTCTGGCGAAATAGCTTCGCGCTGGGGTACCAGTCGCTCTCTGCTCCACGCAAACCCCAACGCCAGTCGACTGCGTTTGAGAGCAGTATCCAGAGTGGCTTACCCATGTTGCCGGCCAGATGAGCAACTGCGGTATCGACCGTGATGATCAGGTCGAGGTCCGAGACGATCGCGGCAGTGTCGGCAAAGTCCTTCACGCCCCGGCAATCGGCGGCAAAGGGAAAGAGATGCCCAGGGGTGATAGGGGTGGATTCGGGATCGCTTACCGGAAGCGAGGTGAAGTGAACGCCCTTGATCGGGGCGAGCGGGGTCCATTCGGCCAGCGGGATGGATCGCAGCCGGTCTCGCTTGTAAGCCGGGTTCCCGGACCAGACAAGCCCTACCTGGAGCCCTGCTGGCGACGTACTAGAGCGGCGGTCGAGTCGATCCCGGTCCCCAGGGCAGAGTGAGACGATGGGCGCGAAGGGTGGCGGTATCTTCGTCTCGCCGAGCAGATGGGGCAGGCTCATGAGAGCGGCGTGATAATGGAATGCGGGCTTTGACTCCCCGTAGGCGATGCAGGTGTGTACGCCGGGCAGACCCTCTAGAAGGCGCTTGAGCCTGGGCTGCACTTCAAGGACCACGCGAGCTCCCCGTGCGACGACGAACGGCATGTAGCGCAGGAACTGCAGCGTATCTCCGTAGCCTTGCTCACCATAGAGCAGGATCGTCTCTCCTTGCAGCTTCTGCCCCTGCCACGCCGGCTGGTCGAATCGCTCGTGATGGCGCCTGAGCCGGTCGATCTTTTTGCGCCACTCAAACTCCTGCCAGCCCTGCCGGAAGTGACGGTGAAGAAGCAGCCCCATGCTCCAGTGCCAGTGCGCCTCGGCCGAGTCCGGCTGCTCGTCTACCAGTGCCTGGAGCTGGGTGAGGCCGACCGGGTCGCCGATCAGGGCGAGCAGCGCTGCCAGGTTCGCCCGCACCGAGGGGGTAGGGTCGAGCTCGATCGAGCGGCGGTAGGAGATGACCGCCTGGTCGAGCAGGCCGGCGGCCTGTTCGAGGGCGCCGAGCTCGTGGTAGGCGTAGGCATGCGCCGGGTTCAGGGCGACTGTTTTCCGGAAGAAGACAGCCGCGCCTTCTGGATCACCGAGCAGGACGGACTCCTTACCCAGGTTGAAGAAAGCGTTGGCGTGAGAGGGCTGGAGTGCGATGGCCCGCGCGTATGCCTGGACGGCCTCCACCCGCCGCGCCTGATTTGAAAGAGCGATGCCCAGGTTGTTGTAGGCGTCAGCGTATGCGGGATCGATCTCAACGGCGCGCTGGTAGCTCGCTATTGCGTCAGGCCAGCGCTCCAGACGCGCGTTCGCGTCACCCAGGAGCTGGTAGGCCGGTGCGCTGGAGGGTGCGAGCCGCGCTGCCTGCCGGGCCCGGTTCAGCGCGCCGAGCCAGTCCCCCGATTCCATGGCAGCAGCTCCCTGGGTGAGCAATGCGTGCGGGCTTGGAGGCGAAATGTGCCGGCTCTTCACACAGGTTGACGCAAGGCTACCATTGCACGGGCTTGCCAGGGCAAGGCGAAAACCGCGCATGCGCACGCTGGTAACAGGCAAGCGGAGAGGGCAATTTTCTTTCAGGGCAGTGCGAATAGCGCGAAAACCGTGCAGCGACAAAGCCCCCGGCAGATGCCGAGGGCTTTGGGCTGTACTCTCACACTGTGATCGAGTACCGCACGATTGCTACTTGACCTTGGCGAAGATGATGAGCAGGGTGAAGAGGGCGAGCGACTCAATGAAGGCCAGGCCCAGGACGAGAAGCAGCTGGATGCCGGCGCGGGCGCCGGGATTGCGAGCCAGGGCTTCAGTAGCGGAAGCGGTTGCCTTGCCCTGGCCGAGACCGCAGAGGCCTGAAGCGATGGCCATGCCGATACCGGCGGCTATGGGGACAAGGCTGGCGGATCCCCCGGCGCCGGTCTGCGCGAAGGCCGGCGTGGCCAGCAGCAGGACGGAGAGGGTCATGAACAGGTACTGGAGGTGCTTCATCGTGGCTTGCATAGAACGTCCTCTTGCGCTTCCTTTGAAATGTGCTTCCAGTGGGTGGTTGAGGCTCACCGTGCTGGCCCCCTCACGCTGAAGAGCATTCCCGATGCGCCGGAGTGGAAGCGCTCACCTCCGGCAGGAATCTTTGGACCTTGTGCCGCAGGCGGTAGACACGCCACGAAGTGGCCGCCAGCCGCGCAGGCGGTGTGGCTCCTAGTGTTCGGCGACCGTGGCCTGCGACAGGTAGATCATAGCCAGCAGCATGAACACATACGACTGGATGAGCGCGACGCCGAAGTGGAGCGCCAGGAAGACGATCGGGATGCCAACCGGGATGAGCGAAAAGAAGACCAGCGTCAGCAGGTCAGAGGCAAACATGTTCGCGTAGAGACGGACTGTGAGCGACATGATGCGGGCGAGATGGGAGATGATCTCGATGGGAAAGAGCAGCGGCACTAACCACCAGACCGGGCCCAGAAACTGCTTGACGTAAGACGGCCCGAGCGACTTGACGCCTACAAAGTTGTAGTAGAGAAAGGTGAGCAGCGCGATGCCAAGCGGGACGACCGGGCTGGCAGTGGGTGTCTCGATACCGGGGAACAGGCCCATCAGGTTGCAGCTCAGCACGAAGAGCAGGATCGTCGTGAGGAAAGGCAGATGGCGATGGTAGTCATGGCCGATGACGGAGTCGCCCTGCTCGGAGACGAAGCCCTCGATCATCTCGGCCAGCAGCTGGATGGAGCCCGGCTCCTCAACGTTGAGGCTGGCGCGGCCGACGGCGAAAAGGCGATCAGGCCGATCATGACGACCAGCTCCAGCGCGAGCGCGTTCGAGATGGGGTGCGTCGGGTAGACGGGGTGTACGCCGAGGGTCGCCAGCAGCGCGTCGACAGGCGCGGCGAAGAGGCGGTTGAGCAGGCGGGTGAAAGCGTCGAGTAGAAAGAGCATGGGTCCTTTAGAGCTAGGGATCAGGGTGGGACGAATGGGGCGTTTAGGACCGAACCAGGCGGACTGCCTCGACTCCAAGTGCGAACGCGGCGAGTCCTAGGCCGCCCACAAGCGCGTAAACCGACCCTTGGAAACATCTTAGGCTACCATAGAGCACCAGTCCGGCGACAACCAGGCGGAGGAAGAAGCCAAGGACCACGCGGGTCGAGCCGGGCGCGCCTTGCTGGTTATCGAGCCGGGCGTTGATGACCCCGATGAGCTTCTGCCACTCCCACAGGCCGCTGGCCGAGACGAGCGAGCCCGAGAGCAGCAGCATCGCGGTCTGCCAGCCCAGGGTCGCGAACAGGACGATAAAGGCGATGAGGGTGAGAATCGCGACCAGGCGCAGGGCTCGCAGCATGGCGGCTTTGAGGTGGGCGTCGGTGAAGTCGAGGAAGGGGTTGCCGGTCGTGCTCACTTGCTTCCCTTGCCCGGGCCGGGGTCCGCGCCTGCGACGGCGATAAGCCGGAAGATCTGGATAAAGCCTGCGACCACCCCGAGCAGGATGCCGGCGATGTAAAGCCAGCCGGTGTGCAGCCACTTGTCGAGACCCGCGCCGGCGAGCCAGCCTACCAGCACGGCTGCGGGCAGGATGAAGGCGATCTGGGTCATCTTTTCTGCGCGGAGGAGTGTGTCAATGCCGCCGCGGTCGGACTTGCCGGTGGCCGGGTCCGGGCGCGGTTTGGGGTTGTTGTAGGCCATCTTTTCTAGGCTACACGTCTCCGCCTGCGTTGGGTTAAAGGCTGCGTGCAGCTCTTCGCAGGGAGCGCAGCTGCATATACTTGGAGAGAGTTCAAAGAGATACGAGGAAGCAGACGTGTTTGATTCAGAGTTCGAGCGCAACCTGGTGGCGCTCAGACAGCAGAAGCTCGAGCAGATTGTCGCTCTTGGTCAGCAGGGCTATCCGAACAGTTACGAAAGCTACCTGAGTTATCGCGGCGCACGGACAGGGACCACACTCGCGAAGATACGAGCGCAGTTTGATGAAGTAGGTGGCGAGGCGCTCGAAGCGGAGCGGGTCGAAGTGTCAATTGCCGGGCGCCTGATGGCGATTCGCGCGCAGGGCAAGGCTGGGTTTGCACAGCTGCAGCAGGAGGGTGTTCGACTGCAGATCTATGTTCGCAAGGAGGCGGTGGGGGAGCAGGGATTTGCGCTCTACAAGTTACTCGACTTAGGCGACCATATTGGCGTAACCGGGTATCTGTTTCGTACGCGCACGGGTGAGTTGAGCGTGCATGTGGAGACGATTACGTTTTTGACCAAGGCGATGCTGGCGCTGCCGGATAAGTACGCCGGGCTGGCGGATGTCGAACTGCGGTATCGGCAGCGGTATGTTGACTTGTTCATGAACACGCTGTTAAACGAGGGGACCTCCGCAGAGATTGCCGTGCGGGACGTGTTTGTGAAGCGCGCGCTGGTGCTGCGAGCGCTGCGGAAGTTTTTCGATGCGCGCGGATATCTTGAGGTGGAGACGCCGATGTTGCAGCCGGTCGCGGGTGGAGCGGCGGCGCGGCCGTTTACGACGCATCACAATGCGCTTGATATGCCGCTATTTCTGCGGATTGCGCCGGAGCTGTATTTGAAGCGGCTGGTGGTGGGTGGGCTGGATCGCGTGTATGAGATTAACCGGAACTTTCGCAATGAAGGGACGAGCACGCAGCATAATCCTGAGTTCACGATGCTGGAGTTTTACCAGGCGTATGCGAATTATCACGACTTGATGGATTTGACGGAGGAGCTGGTTAAGTTCGTGGCGATGGAGGTGAATGGGACGACTGTTACTTATTTTGGTGGTGAGGAAATTGACTTAGGTAAGTGGCAGCGGTACTCGATGCGGGAGGCGATTGTTGCATTCTGGCCTGAGACTGCGGGTGATGCTCCTGGGATTGAAGCGTTTGCATCAGATGATTCTGTAACAGGGCTGGTGACACAAATACGAAGGGCGAAGATCGCCATTGAACACAAGGCTGGAGAGCCGCGCGGCAAGACCATCGCGACGATCTTTGAAACAGTTGCAGAAGAGCATCTGGTTCAGCCGACGATTATCCACGACTTCCCTCTCGCTGTTTCGCCACTCTCGAAGCCGAAGCCGGATGAGCCGGATTGGGTGGAGCGGTTTGAGTTCTATATTGGCGGGTTTGAGGTTGGGAATGCTTTCTCTGAGCTCAACGATGCCGAAGAACAGCGCCGGCGCTTCGGGCAGCAGTTAGGCGAGCGGGCGAGCGGTGATGATGAGGCGCACCAGATGGATGAGGATTATGTACGTGCGCTTGGCTATGGTATGCCGCCGACCGGGGGTGAAGGGATTGGGATTGATCGGTTGACGATGATTTTGACCGGGGCGCGGTCGATTCGGGATGTGATTCTCTTTCCGCTGATGCGGCCGCAGGCGAGTGAGCCAGTGAAGGGCGATGACTAAGTTGTTGTGGGTATGACTTAGTGGGTTGGTGAGATCTTAGGCTGATGCAAGAGCAACTCGCAGATCCCTCGCTTCACTCGGGATGACAGGCGCATTTGCTTGGAATGAAAGTCGCTGTTATGCGATGCGCCGCCTCTGCGACCACGGAGCCGCGCGCGATGCTGGCAGCCAGCCGCACCGCAGGTGCTTACTCGCCCAGTTGGAAGCGCTTGGTTGCGCTGGCGCGGCCAGTTACGCCGTCGCACTCGATCATCGTCGCCGACATGCGTGGGTCGCCTTTGGCCTGGTCGAACTTGGCTGGCATGCCGGTGAGGAACCGATGCAGTACCTGGTCGCGTTCGACACCGATGATGCTCTCCCAAGGACCGCTCATGCCGACGTCGGTTTGAAAGGCGGTGCCGCCGGGCAGCACGCGGTCGTCCGCCGAGGGCACATGAGTGTGGGTGCCGAGCACGGCGGTGACGCGGCCGTCGAGATACCAGCCAAGCGCTGCCTTTTCGCTGGTCGCTTCGGCGTTGAAGTAGAGGAGTATCACGCGAGCCGTGATGTGCTTGAGGAGTTCGTCGGCGGCGCGGAACGGGTCATCGCTTGCGGCCATGAAAACACGTCCCTGCAGATTGATAATTGCATACTGCTGGCCGCTCGGAAGGGTGCCCTGGTAGGAGCCGTAGCCGGGTGTGCCGGGAACGTAATTGCCTGGGCGCAGAATGCGACGTGGGCGCTCGTGGCTATCCGCGGGGACCGACTGCATATAGTCGATGATCTCGCGCTTGTCCCAGACGTGATTGCCGGTGGTGAGCACGTGCGCGCCCAACTCAAAGAGGTCGTCGGCGATGGCGGGCGTGACGCCGAAACCGCCGGCGGAGTTTTCCGCATTAATCACGACCAGCTCGATCGCGTTGCTCTCGACCACGTGGCGCAGGTGTTCACGGACGATTCGCCGCCCGGCACTGCCGAAGACATCGCCTACAAAGAGAATGCGCAAACTGGTGAGTTTCTCCTCTGCCGTATGAGCTTCGATGGAGCGAAGCAGGACACGGGCTAGGTGATGCTAGCATGCGTTACCGCGGTGCTTTGCTGGGCAGATCTTGCAAGCCTTTCAAGTTCGATGCGGGGACAGTTACAAATCCTTGCAAGAAAGACCGTCCCTAATTTGACGAACGTGTGGTAGCGTGACTCGTATGGCAGCCAACACGCGTTTTTCGACCGGAGTTCACGCGCTTGTCCTTCTTGCACTGGAACCGGCGGCGCTGCAGACGTCGGAAACCATTGCCGGCAAGCTCGCCACCAACCCGGTCGTGATCCGCCGGGTCTTCTCAATGCTGCGGCAAGCCGAGCTGGTCACAAGCCACAAGGGACCGAGCGGCGGCTCGCAGCTGGCGCGCTCGGCCAAGGAGATCACACTCAAGGATATCTACCGGGCTCTTGAGCCTTCGGCGGTCTTCCACGAGGCGACGGTTTCGGGGCCTGGGGCGAACCTGGTGAGCAAGGAGCTTGCGCGCGCCTTCAAGGCAGCCGAAGCGGGGCTGATGGAAGCGCTTGCTGAGACGACGTTGCACTCGATCGCCAAGCGGGTAGCGCGCAAGCCTCGTTAAAGCATAGTGTGCCTGCGTCGTGAACTAGGGTGCTGCCGTTGCTTGGAAGTTCGGCAGCGGGTGCCATTGCCGGCCGGCTACACCACTTATCCTTCTGCTTGGAGGCCTTGTTATAGGTCGGCGAGTACATGCTCGCCTTCGATGTGCAGGGCGTAGACGGCGACTCGCGAGGTGGCGTCATGATCAGCTTCGCCGGTCTTCAGGTCGAAGGCCCAGGCGTGCCATGGGCACAGCACTTTCCCTGCTTCGAGCGTTCCCTCTGCCAGTGGGCCTCCGCGATGGGGGCAGAGATTATCAATGGCAGCGTAGACGCCTGCCTCGTTAGCCAGGCATAAGCTTTTGCCGCCTGCCTGAAACGCGTGCATCTCGCCCGGCGTGGGTAGCTCGGCCGCTGTGCAGATGGTGACCAAGGCCATGCTGATGAGTTCTCCTTCGTTCGTTAGGTAGAGCAGGCCTGCCGTGTAGGGTCAAGGCCTTACCAGCAATGCTACCCTGATCAGCATGAGCGCAGCGGGTGGAGCTGGACGGGCGCGGCGGGTGGTGGTGACACCTGCGGGCGCACCGAGCGCGCAGGTGCGTCCGGGATGGCTGCTTGGTGCGCTCGCGCTGCTGTTGCTGACTGCGCTTTCTTTCGCTTACCTCTCCCTGTGTCTGCTGTTCGCGCAGGGGCAGTGGCAGCTGCTCTACCGGCCTTCGGCTGCGGTTAGGAGTACGCCGGCAAGCCTGGGGCTGGGTTTTACCGAGGTTCGCTTTGGCACGTCCGAGACGGGCGTGGCGGAGCTGAGTGGGTGGTGGCTGCCTGCCGCGACTGGCAGCGGGCTCGCTAGCACGACGATTGTCTACCTGCATGATGGTGCGGGGTCGTTGAGCGAGGCGCTGCCGGAGCTGGCGCGGATCCATGCGCTCGGCTGCAGTGTGTTTGCGTTCGACTATCGCGGGTACGGTGCAAGTGCGGCGGCGCGGCCTTCTGAGGCGAAGATGGTTGAGGATGCGCGGCGTGCCATTACCTACCTGTCGGATACGCGGCATGTGCAGGCCGGCTCGCTGGTGCTGTGGGGCCGGGGCATGGGCGCGACGATTGCCGCGGAAACCTCCGCGGTCCCGGATGAGCGGGTGCCGGTCGTGCTGGAGGACGTGAACGAGCCGGCACTCACGCTGTTGAGGGGCGATCCGCGGACACGCTGGCTGCCGCTCAGGCTGCTGTTGCGCGACCGGCTGGACGCGGCGGTGGCGGTGCAAGGGAGCGACGAGGCCCGGCTTTTCCTGGGTGGGTCGAGCAGAACGCTGCAAGTTTATAACGCTGCGGAGGGCGCAAAGCAGCTCACCTCTTCAGACTGGAGCCCCGACGAAGTTGCGGCCGTGCAGGCGTTTTTGAAAGGTAGGAGGGCAAGGCTGCATTAGCGCTGGCGAGCAGCAAAGGCAGTTACGAGCCTGATTCCTTCATGTTATGCTTTAATCAACCCAGGCAAACTGTTGCTGGTAATGGAGATGCCTGGAAATATCCGGTCCAGGCGCGGAGCTTTCATAGCAGCCAGCGTTGCCTCGGCCAGTACGGAACGGAAGTCGGTGGTGATGGCAAGATCGCGGCCCTCGTTCAGTTGATCGGGGCTGAGGCCGGGCCAGCGTCCGTAGACCTTGCCTCCTCGCACAGGGCCGCCCATCACAAACATCACGTTAGCGTGGCCGTGATCGGTGCCGCCGGTGCCGTTCTGGCGGGCGGTGCGGCCAAACTCGGACATGGTGACGACGATCACGTCGCCGCCCTGATCGCCCAGGTCGGTCCAGAAGGCGGCGAGCGAGTCGGAGAACTCGCGCAGGCGATTGGCGAGCTGACCGTTGGCGCCGCCCTGGTTCTGGTGGGTGTCCCAGCCGCCGATCTCGGCAAAGGCGACCTCAACGCCGAGGTTGGCCTTCATGAGCTGGGCGATCTGCTTCATGCTGTCGCCAAAGGCGGCTTTGGGGTAGTTGGCGCGGTTGGCGGGGACGTAGTGGGTCGGATCGGTGGACTTGAGCATGCGGATCGCGTCAAAGGTCTCGCCGCCGGTGCCGTGGAGTACGGCATTTACGCTGGAGGCGTACATGGAGGCGAAGCCGTCCTGCGCGGCGGGCTGCCGGGCTGAGGCGTTTGACGGGGTGCTGCCGCCGATGGCGAAGTCTTTTACGTTTCCGATCGCGACTGCGGGCACGATGCCTTCGAGTGTCCGAGGGAGCGCGGTGCCGAGCGCGATGGCTCGGAAGGCGCTGGGCGGCGTGGGGCCTGGGCGCTCGGATTGCAGGGCACGGTTGAGCCAGCCATCGGTGGTGGCCTTGACGCCGGGGGTACCGCTTTCCATGTAGTCCTGGGCGTCAAAATGCGAGCGGGTGGTATCGGGCGAGCCGCAGGCATGGACGGCGGCGAGGTGTCCGCGATCCCAGACCGGTTTGAGCGAGGCCATGGACGGGTGCAGGCCGTAGAAACCGTCGAGGTCGATGAGCTCCTTGGGCTGGATGGCGATTGAGCTACGCAGCTGGTAGTAGGCCGGATCGCCGTGCGGAATGACCACGTTGAGCCCGTCAGCGGCGCCGCGCTGGAAGATAACGACCAGGCGCTTGCCGCTGGCCCGGGCGGCGTCGGTCTGGGCCATGACGGCGCGGGTGAGAAAGGCCGGGATCGCAGCGGTGCCGACCGCTGCCATGGCGCTGTTGCGCAGGAAGATACGGCGCGTGATCGGCATAGGGGATGCTCCTTGGATTGGCGAGGCTCAAGGGCCAGCCGACCAACCGTTTCTCTATCGGTGCAGACGCATTGTGACACGGGAAGTTGCGGTGAAAGCAGAAGTTAAGCAGCGGAGACCGACGGGTTCCCGAAGCGGGAAGTTGGAGGCGGCGTTGCAGCGCTGTCACCAGGTCCGGACAGATGGCCTGCCACCTGGCGTGCTGCTAGTCTCATAGCATGCACGGAGGCAAGATGACGACAAGCGGATACCTGCTGTATACGCCGGAGCTGGAGCAGATTCAGCCGAACGAGGAAGAAGTGATGGCAGAGCTGGCGGCGACCATGCAGCGCATTTCAGCGAGCGTGGGCGACCAGTTTCGCCATACCATGAGGCCGGTACACGCGAAGAGCCATGGCCTGTTGAAGGCGCGGCTGCGGGTGTCGGCCGAGCTGCCGGAGGCTTATCGTCAGGGTCTGTTTGCCGAGCCGGGCAACTATGACGCAATACTCCGGCTGTCGACCAATCCGGGAGACATTTTGCCGGATAGCGTGTCGTCGCCGCGCGGCTGGGCGATCAAGATACTGGGGCCGGCCGGGGCTGAGATGCTGCCCGGCCATGAGGGCCAGCGCACGCAAGACTTTCTGTGCGTGAACGCGCCGGTGTTCAACGTGCCGGATGCGGCGGGCTTCCTGAAGCAGATCAAGTCGATCGAGCCGCACGCAACGGATTCAGCGGCGCTGAAGCAGGTCGTCTCGACGGGTGCGAGGCTGGCTGGGACTGCGATCGAGGCGGTGGGTGGCGAGAGCGCGGCGCTCAAAGGCTTCGGGCACCCGGAGACGCACATCCTGGGCGAGACCTTCCATACCCAGGCGCCGCTGCGCTACGGGGCGCATGCGGCGAAGATCTCGTTTGCGCCGCTATCGGCGAACCTGAAAGCGTTGACTGACAAGCACCTGGAGCACGCGGGTAACTACTCGGCGCTGCGCGATGCGGTGGTAAAGTTCTTCGCGACGGAGAGGGCCGAGTGGGAAGTACGCGCGCAGCTCGCGGTGAGTGAGCAGGAGACGCCGATCGAGGATGCGTCGGTTGAGTGGCCCGAGGAGCTGAGTCCCTACTTCCCTGTCGGAGTGCTGGTGGCCGAGCCGCAGCAGGCATACAGCCCGGCGCGGCGCATCTTTGTCGACGAGCAGTTGAGCTTTAATCCCTGGCATGGATTTGCCGCGCACCGGCCGCTCGGCAATGTGAACCGCGCCAGGAAGATGGCGTACCAGGACGTGCCTCGGTACCGGCAGGCGCAGGAAGGCCGTGTGCGCGTGGAGCCGAAAGAGATCAGCGAGCTGCCGGATTGAAGCAGAGGCAAGACCCTTGCGCGGGAGGCGGGACCTGCCGTCCAGGCTAACGGCGCTTTGCGCCAGAAAGAGTAAGAGCCCCCTTGTCACTCGAGGGGGCTCTTCGTTTTTGCGCAGCAGGCGCGGTATACATATTGCGAAGTGACCGTTTCCCGCGCAGGTAGTCTTGTCTCTGCTATGCCTGGGCGCTGACCTCTCTCGCTATTTGGGTGAAGCGTTCGACGATGGGGCGGGTGTCGCCTGCGAGGCAGGCGAGTTCGATATGGCTCATCGCTGTTTCGTCGCGCAAGGGGAGGCAGACTATCTCGGGCGAGGCGATACGTCGCACGCAGGCTGGCGCGATCGAGACGCCGAGGCCGGCGCCGATCAGGCTCAGGATCGTCAGCCAGTGCGATGCCTCCTGCACGATGTGGGGGCGAAAGCCGTGGGCCTCGCAGAGGGAGAGCGGCTTTTCAAAGGCGCGCGCGCCGGCGGTGCGCGGATAGTAGACAAACGGCTCGTCGCGCAGCATGGCGAGGGACAGGCGGCGGCGGCGAGCGTGGGGGTGAGTGGCGGGCAGGACTGCGACGAATGGCTCAGAGTAGAGGGTTGTGACGCTCAGGCCTTCGACCGGATCGCCATCGCGTAGGATACCGGCGTCGAGTGTTCCGCTCTGCATGCCCTCGATGACGTGCGAGGTGAAAGACTCGTGCAGGTGGAGCTGGATGCGCGGGTGCGCCTCCCGGTAGGTGCGAAAGACTGCAGGCAGGGTTGTGAGCATGCCCGAGCCGACGAAGCCAACGTGGAGCGAGCCGATATCGCCCCGGCCAACGCTTCGGGTCTCGTCGATGTCGCGCTGCATGGCGCGCAGAAGGCGGCGAGCTCGCTCAAGCAAGGCGATGCCGGCGCTGGTGAGGGCGACGGAGCGCGTGGTGCGGGTGAAGAGCGGGCAGCCGAACGTTTCTTCAAGCTTGCGGATCTGTTGCGAGAGAGGCGGCTGGGCTATGTGCAGCCGCTCCGCCGCACGACCGAAGTGCAGTTCTTCCGCTACGGCGACGAAGTAGCGCAGGTGGCGCAGCTCAATATCCTGATCCATATGTTGAAAATCTTAATACATTTAAAAAATATATTGGACCTTCCCAATAGGATCGCGCACACTGCTGGCAAGGAGCGCGCAGCAATGACGACGCAGGGTAAGACTTTGGAGGCAGGGATGGCAACCTTGCCAAGGGCGGGCGAGATACAGATACGGCCGCTCGCGACAGCGAGGGATGCGACGGCGTTCCGCACGTTGAACGAAGAGTGGATTACGCACTTCTTCGTGCTGGAGGCGAGAGATCGCGAGATCCTGGGCGATCCATACGGCAGGATTCTGTGCATTGGAGGCCACGTTTTTGTCGTCCAGCGCGGGGAGGAGATTATCGGCTGTGTCGCGTTGATCCCGACCGGCGATGACAGGTACGAGCTCTCAAAGATGGCGGTATCCCCGCAGATGCGTGGTTTGGGTGTGGGTCGCAGGTTGCTCCTGTATGCAATTGAGCAGGGTAAGGCGCTGGGCGCACGTTCGCTGTGGCTGGGTAGCAGCACCAGGCTTCCAAACGCCGTACACCTGTATGAGTCAGTCGGCTTCAGGCATGTGCCGGTGGAGTCGCTGCCAGCCCCGAAGTACGCGCGCGGTGATGTATTCATGGAGCGGCAGCTCTGAAGGTCCTGGCTCGTCACGGTGGCCTGCGATGAGCGTGCCGGCGGTTTGATGTCAAGCTCCCGCGCGGGCCGCGTAGTTGTTCTGGCATGATCAGCCCTGTACGATGGCGGCTGATGATTCACAAAGGCGTCCATCGAGCACTTGCAGGCTAGCAGCGCACGCGTTGTTGGCAGGCGTACCAGTCCAGATGGCGGCGCAGGCACCGGAGGCTCGCACGATGCAGCACGCGCACGGAACGTTTGAAGTCAAGGTACAGCCGCTTACGCCGACGCCGGCTGAAGGGCTAATGCGGATGTCGATTGACAAGGCCATCTATGGCGACCTGGAGGCGACGAGCAAGGGCGAGATGCTTTCGGGCGGCGACCCGAAGGCGGGTGCGGCGGGCTATGTCGCGATGGAAGTGGTGACGGGCAAGCTTGACGGGAAGAGCGGGAGCTTTGCGCTACAGCACTCGGCGACGATGGATGCGGGCGGGCAAAAGATGCAGATCATCGTTGTGCCGGGGTCGAGTACGGGTGAGTTGAAGGGGATTACGGGAGTCTTCACGATTATTATCGCGAACGGGCAGCACTCGTATGACTTCGAGTATGGGCTGCCGGCGGGTCATTAGATCGGACTTACAGCAGTTGTGTGGCGACAAACCCGAGCGGATCGATTGCAGGAGCAACACTCGATGCTTACGTCGAAAGACATGAGGCTGGCTCTGTACAAAGCCACTCCATGAATGATTCAAACGCCTTCTCCAATCCATCCGGTACTATCGGCGTTTCAAGCCGAAGCGCTCACAGTGCACGGTGCGGCCCGTTTTGATTCGGCGCTCAACAGGTTGCAAATCGAGCCGGCACTGCTCTTAAGACGCAACCAGCCCTGAGCCATGCGGCGCATATAACGTGAACTACAACGGTAACTGCCTATTTGACGGCGATATCACTCTCTCACCCTGCCAGCGTGCCAATGAAAAGGCTCGAGTCGACCCGCCGCTTTACCGTAGCGCCTCACGCTGCGATGCTCTTCCTCGGCAGCCAGGTTCTCGTTGTTGATCTCAGACGAGAACTGGCGCACCCGCCGAAAACTTTGAGCGCGCACGGTGGAGGAGGGTACTCCATGGTGCCAGGATCAGAGGGTCCGCCCCCTAAAGCGGAGTGGGCGCTCTCCGCAACGCAGGTTGAGCGTATAAGTTCGCAGCGACATTTTGAGCTTCGGATCACCAATACAACGTCGCGCACACTCTTGCTGCCTGCCGAAGTTGATGGACCGATGCTGGCTGAGCGTTGCGCTGCAGCAACGGTCGAAGATGCGCGAGTTACCTTTAGCGGCTATGCTCTTAGGCTGAGATGAACTTCGACCTCTACGGCTGCCCCGGGGTGTCGAAGACGATGGCAACTGTAGCGGCTGGGAGTTGGATGACGCTTCGCGGCTCCATAGCCTTAGCGGGGCAGTAGATTGGGTCTGTTATCGCGGTGCAGCTTGCTGTTGCTTCCAATCGTTACAGGCAAGTCGCTGGAGGTTGGATCGCAGATGAGACGGAGAGTTACTTATCCAGCTGGATAAAGCAACCGTTAGCCTGAGCTCCAACGTGACTCACTGGGCAGCTGCTACCGCGGCGGGGCGGGAGCGGCAGTAGCGGGCGGCGTGTCGAGGTGGGCCGGGACGTCCCTGCCATGTTCGGGGTCGTAGTCGTGGCGGGCCATCCAGCTTTTGAAGTCGGCGGTTGGTTCGGGGCTGATGTTGCCGTTGTGGGAGACGTAGGCTATGTCTTTCACGTCGGTCTTCAGGTTGCAGGTCCAGTAGGAGTTGGTTTTGCCGAAGATGGGCATGAGCACGACCAGTTCCTGATTCGGCTTCTTCCACTTTGCCGGGTAGGTCTCGTAGGCGATGGAGGAACGCAGCTTCCCAGAGCATTCGTAGTTGAAGTCGACGCCATGAGGCTCGCTGTTCTCAAAGAGGTTGGCGCGACCGTCGCCTTTTGATTCTTCGAGCTCGCGGTGGGTGTAGAAGGTGGTCTGGCTACGGCCGAAGATGTGAATCCGTAACGGGTAATCGGCTGGGTTCCTGCTCTCGGCGAGAAGGGATGCCGAACCGGCAAGGAGGCAGAGCGCGAGGGGCCAGTGACGCATCATGACGGGTCTCCGTAACGAAGGATGGCGGGACAGCGGGCCAGTTGCCTGCTAATACTTTGCGAGCGCGGCGATGCTCTCGAAGATGCGCTCAGGCTGGGGGAGGATGATGTCTTCGAGCGCGGGCTGGTAGGCGACGAAGGTGTCCATGCCGCCGATGCGGCGGACGGGCGCGTCGAGGTCGTCGAAGAGCTCGTCGGCGATACGGGCGGCGAGCTCGGCGCCGTAACCCCAGCTGAGCATGTCTTCGTGCGCGACGATGACCCGATTGGTCTTGCGGACGGACTCGGCGATGGCTTCCCAGTCGTAGGGGTTGAGGGTGCGCAGGTCGATCAGCTCGACCTCGATGTCGAGCTCGCGCTGGGCGCGCTGCGCGGCCTGGAGGGCGCGGGGGACAACAGCGCCATAGGTGACGAGCGTAAGGTCGGTACCGGGGCGCACGATCGAGGCCTTGCCGAAGGGGATCATGTAGTCGGGGCCTGGATAGGGCGCGCGGCCATAGGTCTCGCGGTAGAGGCGCTTGTGCTCGAGAAAGAGCACCGGGTCGTCGCAGCGGATGGCGGTGCGGAGCAGGCCGTTCGCGTCGAGTGCGCAGGAAGGCATGACGACGCGAATGCCGGGAGTATGCGTGAAGATGCTCTCGCCGGACTGCGAGTGGTAGATGGATCCTCCGGTCAGGTAGCCGCCGATGGGGCAGCGAATGACGAGCGGCGCTGAGAACGTTCCGTTTGAGCGCCAGCGCAGGTTAGAGAGCTCGTTGCGCATCTGGTGCATGGCGGGCCAGATGTAGTCGAAGAACTGGATCTCGACGACCGGCTTCATGCCGCGGACGCCGTAGCCGAGGGCCCGGCCGACGATGTTGGCCTCCGCCAGGGGTGAGTTGAAGACGCGATCGGAGCCGAACTCGAGCTGCAAGCCGGCGGTGAGCTTGAAGACGCCGCCCTTGCCTTTGACTTCACCGGCCTGGAGCGGCTCTTCCCTGCTCGCGTCGGCGACGTCTTCGCCGTAGACCACGATGCGGGGGTCGCGGCGCATCTCGTCGTGCAGGCAGGCGTTGATCAGGTCGGCCATGCCGCGGTCCGGGCCAGCGGTCGCGGGCCGGGTTTGAAGCGATGGGGCGCAGGGGTCGTAGTCCTCGGAGTACACGTGGCGGAGGATGCTTGAGATAGCGGGGATGGGTGCGGCGAGGGCATGCTCGGCTGCTGTCTGAACTTCGGTCTCGACTTCCCGCTCAAGCGCCTCGATGGACTCTGCATCGAGGATGCCCTGGCGCAGAAGATACCTCTGGAAGCGGGGCAGAGGGTCGCGCGCGGCATCGGCGGCGATCTCCTGCTCGGAACGGTAGGAGCGCTCGTCGTCGGAGAGGGCATGGGAGTAGGGCCGAACGACGTGGCCGTGGACGAAGGCCGGCCCTTGGCCGGAGCGGCACCAGGCCACTGCCTCCTGCATAGCGACGTAGCTGGCGATGGGGTCGCAGCCGTCGACCTCGGCGAAGTGGAAGTTGGGGAAGTTGGCGACCAGGCGCGAGATGCTGCCGCCGGGGGTGTTGACCTCGACCGGCGTCGAGATGGCGTAGCCATTGTCTTCGACCACGTAGAGCACGGGCAGCTTCTGGTTTGAAGCGGTGTTGAGCGACTCCCAGAACTCGCCCTGGGAGGTCGAGCCCTCGCCGATGGAAAGGTAGACGACCTCGTCGCCGTGGAAGTGTACGTCTTTAAAGGCACGGTAGTCGCGGGTCCGATCCGGGACGGCAGCAGCCTCAGGGTGCCGTGCGAAGTAGCGGCCGGCCTCCGCACAGCCGATGGCGTGCAGGCACTGGGTTGCGGTGACCGATGATGCGGAGACGATGTTCAGACGGGGATTGCCCCAGTGAGAAGGCATCTGGCGGCCGCCGGAGGATGGATCTTCAGACGAGCCGACGGCCTGCAGCAGGAGTTCCTCGACGGTCGAGCCGAGGGTCAGGCAGAGTGCGCGATCGCGATAGTAGGGGAAGAACCAGTCGTAGCTGGGCTTGAGCGCCATGCCGGCGGCGACAAGGAGCGCCTCGTGGCCGGCGCCCGAGATCTGGAAGAAGATTTTTTGCTGGCGCTTGAGCAGAATCTCGCGGTCGTCGGTCCGCCGGGAGAGGCACATGAGCCGGTAGATCTCGATCAGCTGGCTGCGTGTCAGCCCGTCTGCTGAAACCGACTCGTCGATGGCTGCGGTCAGCTCCCCGGTAGTCATTTCCATGTGGGCCATACACTCCTCGCGTCAGGCAGGAAGGTGGGGAGAGCTGTCGCACCAGTTTAACCCGGCTTTCGCTGTTAAGGGCGATCGGGTGTCATATCGGCCATTTGCGGCATAGCATCGGCTCAGTTGCCGCGCATCTTCTCTTTGACGCTGCGGGCAAGCTTCTCGATCTGCTCGGCTCGCTTGACCACATCGAGGGATAACGTGTCCTTGTTGCTCTTGTCTACATCGGCTTTGAGTTGCTGGGCGAGGGCGAGCAGCTTGTCCGTGTCGGCGACGAGCGTCTTCTGCCGTTCCGAGTTACGGCGCTCGGCCATGTGCGTTTCCATGCCGCGGGCCATGGGGTCCTGGTCCTGTTCTCCATGCTGGCCGGCGGATGGCTGATGGCCCGGGGGCGCAGCCTGGCTTGCAGCTGCGGGTGGTAGCCCTCCAGATTGCGCGTGCGCCCGGGCCGCCGCGCAGAACACGACCCCCAGCGCTACAATACGCAGGGTCCGGCCTGCGAGGCCGCCGGGCGGGGCGTTCTGGGAACCTTGGTGCCGTCCGGGAAGAAACAATTGCAACGCAGGCTCAGCATTGCAGTCAAAATCAAAGCGGGGCGCAGACACTCCATACGACACGATCTTCGCCATGTTCGTGGCTCCTGAATCCTTCACTGAGGAAATGCATTGATGCTAGCTTCTCTTGTCCAGGCTCGGAAAGGGCTGGGCGTTTCCCATCAGTCCTGGAGCTCGTTTGCGGGCGCTCTTGGCGATCGCCTGTTTGATACCAGCCAGAACTTCATCGTAAACGTATTGCCGAAGCTGGCCGTCATTGCCCTGTTTACCTGGGTGCTGATCCAGATGCTGAGCCTGCTCACCGATCGGATGACGCGGGTCGCCGAGCACCACTCGGCCACGCGGATCCAGCAGGCGCGCACGCTCAGCTCGGTGATTCGCGCGACCGGCATCGGGATCCTCGTTTTTCTGGCGGTCCTGCAGGCGCTGCCCATGCTGGGCTTTAACCTAGGGCCCCTGCTTACCAGTGCCGGCGTGGCCGGGGTTGCGGTTGGGCTGGCCTGCCAAACGATCGTCAAGGACTGCCTGAATGGGATGCTGATCCTGGTGGAAGATCAGTACAACGTGGGCGACGTGATCAAAATTGCCGGGCTGGCCGGCCAGGTCGAGTCGATGAGCCTGCGCAAGACGACCCTGCGTGATGGCGATGGCACGCTTTACCTTATCCCGAATTCGCAGATCACCACGGTCGCGAACATGACCCGCGACTACTCGGTCGCGACGGTGAACGTGGCTGTGGACTTTTCGGCCAATCCGGATGAAGTGTTGAAAGTGCTTAAAGATGTGGCGGACGGGGTACGCAATGATCCTGCTTACAAGGAAGACTTTCTGGCAGATCCGAACCTGCTGGGAGTGGACTCGATCAAGGGTTCACAGGTGATCTACCCCATTATTTTGAAGACGAAGGCCAACCAGCAGTGGGGCGCGCAGCGGGAGTTGCAGCGCCGGGTGCGGATCGCGCTTATGGAGCATGGCATGCTGCCGGGCGATCCGAACCGGGTCTACAACGCCGGGGCGCCGACGACTACGATGGGTGCTCATCTGGCGAAGGAGGGTCCGGCCAAGCCCGATCCGACGCTGCTCAAGCCTCAGGAGCTTAACCCGTTTACCGGCGAGGGACTGTAAGGAAGCGATTTGCTGCTACCTGGCCAGCTGGCTGAGGAGTTCATCGGGGTCGGTGATGGGTGGCAGGCAGGTAGCGCCCTGGCAGAGGACGGCGAAGCTTGCCTGACCGGCTAGTTGCGGCAGGAGGGGGAGCGTTTGGGCGAGCGTAGGCGGCAATCGATCAGCGGCAACCTGGTCGCGGCGCAGGCGGAGCACGCTTTTGTTCACTGCCCAGCGAGCTGTGGCGGTGGCTGCAAGTTGTTGAGCGTGTCCATCTTCGCCAATGATGGCGACCTGCACGGGCGGCAGCAGCAGGCGCTCGAGCGCGAGGCCATAGGTGCCGGCATAGAGGCCGAAGTGTTCGACGATGCCGGCGAAGTTTTCAAGGGTGTCTTCGGCGTGCTCGCGGTAGGTCTCGCTGCCGGAGAGCGCGGCAAGGCGCAGAAGTGCGTCGGCGGCGCTGGGATTGCCGGCTGGGGTGGGGGCATCCTGCAGAGGCTTGCGTCGGGTGGCCAGTACACCTGTGGCTAACTGGCCCGGAATCTGTTCTGTATCAAAGAAGCCGCCGCCGGTGGGATCGTGGAAGCGGGCGATCATGAGGTCGGCTACTTCGACGGCGGTTGTGTAGTAGTGGTGCTCGGCTGTAGCTTGCCAGGCGTCAAGGCAGGCGTGGGTGAGGAAAGCGTAGTCGTCGAGCACGCCCGGGACCTGGCGAGCAGGATAGTGGCCGTCGGCGTAGGCGATGACGTGGGCGAGGCCGGTGGTGGGGTTAAGTGCTTTTTGAAGAATACGGTCCAATGTGAGGAGCGCAAATGACTTGGGGGCTTCGATGGCAAGGGCTTCGGCGGCGGCGAAGTAGGCGCTGATTCCGAGAGCGTTCCAGCTGGTGTAGATGGTCTTGTCGATGAAGGGTGTGGGGCGCAGATTGCGCGCTGCCAGCAGTTTCGCGTGGGCACTCCGGTGGAGTGTGGTGACCTGGTTCTCGGGCATGCGAAGCTGCTGGGCCAGGAACGCAGTGGAGTGTTTGACGTGCAAAACGTTCTTCGCGGGGTTGTGATGCATGTCGCCTAATTCGCCCAGATCGTAGGACACCTCGACTACTGTCATCTCATCCGGGGTGAGGACAGCAGAGGCCTCCTCGCGGGTCCAGGTGAAATAGTCGCCGTCATCGTCGAGGTTGATGTCGGCGTCCTGCGAGGCGTAGAAGCCGCCGAGTTCGCGATCGGTCAGGGTCAAGTCCATCCAGCGTAGGATGTCCCTGGTCACGCGGGCGAACTCCGGCTGCACGAAGGTCTGGTAGGCGTGGGCGTAGTTAGCCAGCAGGCCGGCGTTGTCGTAGAGCATTTTCTCAAAGTGGGGGACGAGCCAGCGCTCGTCAACCGAGTAGCGGTGGAAGCCTCCGCCGAGGTGGTCGTAGATGCCGCCTTTTGCCATGGACTCGAGGGTGAAGATGGCGGCGTGGCGGATCTCGACCGAGCCGGTACGGGCGGCTACGTCAAGGAGCAGGGCGAGGGCGGGGGGGTGGGGGAACTTGGGCTGGGAGCCGAAGCCGCCGTGGCGCGGGTCGAAGCT
>CAXTMM010000027.1:0-22703 GCA_964245415.1 uncultured Acidobacteriaceae bacterium
CCTCCAGGTAGACCACCGTCGTCGCTACGCGCTCGCGAATGCTAGTCAGAGTGGTGGGAAACAGCTCGAGCGTGGCGCCCTCGCGCACATCAACCACAATCGCCGCTCGCGGTGTTGTGGCGGAGCGGGCGATGAGCTCCGCAAACTCGGGCAGCAGCTCAATCGGCAGGTTGTCCACGGCATAGTAGCCAAGGTCCTCAAGCGCCTTGAGCGCCGAGCCCTTGCCGGAGCCGGAGAGGCCGGTAAGGATGACCATCTGGCGGCCAGGAGATGCGCTTGCCGCCTCCCCTCCGACGCTGGTCTCGGTGCGGTGTTCGTGCAACGTCTGCTCCTCGCGTCGGTTCAGCTTGCGGTGCTGTTCAAAGAGCCGGCAGCTCGATCAGCTCCATCAATCCATCGCGCTTGCGGTGTAGCACCTTGATTTGTCCACCGCCATCGCGGAAGACAAACACCTCACGGTCGCGCGTCTCTGCTTCCTTGACCGCCTGTTCGAGGCTCAAGGGACGGAGGTCGATCGCGTCGATCGATCGGACCACATGAGGCTCACCCTCAGCTGCCGCGGCCTTCTTGGAGAAAGAACCGTTCGCTGCCGGGGCGGAAGTGCCATCGGCCGGCGGCGGGCTCGATCGGGCTGCCTTGCTGGGTCGCTCAAGGCCAGGCTGCACAGAGAGCTTGTCTCCTACCGGCAGACGCTTGCGCGCCTTGAGCTTCTCCTTACCGCGTACCGCCTGCGCCTCCGCTTTGTCGAGCGCCTGGCGCAGCGCGCTTTCCATCGAGGTCGACTCGCACAATCCGACCAGGTCGTGCAACTTCGTTTTGACCGTCACCTCGGCGGTGTGCCGGTACTTCTCCGTGGTCAAGATGACATGCGCGCTACTGGCTTTGCCTGCGAGCTTCTCAATCCGCTCAAGCGAGAGCTCGGCCAACGCCCGTAGTCCATCGGTAACCGCTGCCTGCCTGCCGGTATACTCCACTTCCATTCTGCGACTCCTTTCAACGAGGGGAAGAACCGCATACTTCTACTGAAGCTCCTGAGTTTACGCTAGTTGCCCTGCCGATGGGTTTATACGCAGCTTCAATCGCGTACCCGGCGCTGGTGGGTGCTCGGGATACGCAGGTCTTCGCGGTACTTGGCGACTGTCCGGCGGGTGACATCGATGCCCTGAGACTGCAGCATGGTCGTGATCAGCTCGTCGGTAAGCGGCTTGCGCGGGTCTTCCTCCTCGATCAGCTTTTTGACCTTGCGCTTGAGCAGCAGGAGCGGGGTGCCCGAGCCTTCCGGTCCGTTGACGCCCTCGGTGAAGAAGAAGCGTAGCTCGAAAACGCCCTGCGGAGTGTGCACGTACTTGTTTGAGACTGCGCGGCTGACCGTCGAAGGATGGACCCCGATCTCCTCCGCGACCTCCTTGATCATCATGGGACGGAGCGCCTCGACGCCGCGCTCGAGGAAGTCCTGCTGGCGCCGCACGATCACCTCGCAGGTGCGCAGGATGGTATTTTTGCGCTGCTCGATATTGCGCATCAGCTGCAGCGCCGAGCGGTAGCGCTCCTTGACGTAGTCCTTGACGTCCTTGTCGGCCGAGGGCTGCTTCATCAACCGCCGATAGCCCTGGTTCAGGCGCAGAGCGGGCACGCTCTCGTCGTCCATCACGGCTACGTACTCATCGTCGCGCTTGATGAAGGCGACATCCGGCTCGATCAGCCGGGCATCCACGCGGTTGAAGCGCTGGCCTGGGCGCGGATCAAGGGTGCGGATGAAGTCGAAGGCGAGGTTAGCCTGCTCGACGGTAGTGTTAACGGCCTTCGCCAGCTCGCGCAGGTCGCGCTTTTGCAACAGCTGCAGGTGCTTGTCGACGATGCGCTCGGCGATGTTGTAGATGGCGCTTTGCGGGTGCAGCGCCAGAGGGTCGTAGCTGGTCGACACCGGCGTGCCATCGGACGCAGCCGTGCCGGTCGACCCGTGGCCATTGCTTCCATGGACAGAGGGAAGGTGTTCATCCGCCGAGGCTGCCCAGCCATTCTGGCCAGCGTGGTTCCCGTTTCCATCCCCGGCAAGCAGGGTGTGCGCCGGGACGAACGCATGAAGCGCGTCTTCCTCAGCCGAATCCAAACCTGCGCCGCCACCATCGGCTCGGAAACCTACAAGCGTTAGCGCGTCACTCGACGATACTTCGGGCTGCTTGCTTTCCTGGGACTGGATAGGATTCGGTGGTCTGCGACTCTCAGCCTCGCCGTACCAGTCCTCCGGCTCCTGCTGCTGCGCCCGGGCGCGCCGGCGCTGCTGCTGGGCCGACTCCTCGCGCGAGGCATGGATCTGCGCCAGCAGGCACTCGCGCAGGTCACGTCCCGCGATGCCGACCGGATCGAGCCCGCGCACGATCGACAACGCTTGATTGAAGGTCTCCTCCAGCGTGGCCAGGATCGCCCGGGTCTCAAAGGCTGAACGCGAGGCCAGGTGCAGCTCCATCTGTTGCCGGAAGCCTGCAAGAAGCTCCTCGACGGAGGCGCCCAGATAACCATCCTCGTTCAGGTTGCCGACGATGTACTCGGTGGCGTACTGCACTGCGGGAGACAGGCTGAGCGAGCCGATCTGCCAGGAGAGGTGGTCCTCAAGCGAGCCGGGTTTCGACAGGTAGCTCTCGAGCGAAGGCTTCTCGTTGACTTCAAAGCTTTGCGGGGAGCGAAAACCAGGGTCCAGATACTCCTGAAAGTAGGAGCCGAAGTCGATCTCGTCAAACGGGTCGGGCTTGCTGTCGGCGACTGCCTGCTGATCGGGCTCGGCCACATGGTCAAGCATCGGGACTGACTCTTCCAGCTCTTCAAGGACGGGATTTTCGGCGATCTCGGCCTGAATCATGTCTTTGAGCTCGAGCTTGTTCAGCGCGAGCACGCTGACCATCTGCATCAGCCCAGGCGTGAGTATCTGGCGCTGCGAGACCTTAAGATTCAGCTTGGGCTGGAGAGAAACCATGGGGATAAGGGTGGCAACCTCATGTAACAGTCTGTTGACTTACGGTGAGTCTACAAAGAATAGACGGGAGCCACCATCGTTTGCCGTTCCCGGCGCGGCACCATCGTACTGCTGTGGGAATTGGCCCAGTGCTTGGCAAACGCAATGGACAGAACAGGATCGCCGCACTACGGCATCCCCGCACTGGAAAGTTGGACCGGCTGGAAGGCGTGGCTTTCTTGGGAATCCAACCTGCTCTTCACTCTTCTGTAAAGATAGCTCTCGAACATGGCGACCATGACACGCCAACGGCTCGCTCTCGTCTTTATCTTGTCGCTGCTGCTTCCTCTCACCGCTGCCCGCTACGTCAAAGCTCAGACGGTGAACCCGTCCGGCGATGATACAGTCCTCAGGCAGATTATCCTTTTTGGACGGCACGGTGTCCGTTCGGCAGCGTTTCCCTCCTCCACCCTCACCACGCTCGCGACGCGACCCTATCCGGACTTCGGCGTACCCACCGGCTACCTGACCCTGCACGGAGCCGAAGCCGAGTTCCTGCTGGGCGACTACTATCGCGGTTACCTGCTGAGTGAATCGCTGCTCACCGGCGATACGGCCAGCGACCTGAAGCACTCCTACTTCCGCGCCAACTCCATCCAGCGTTCGAACGTCAGCGCGGCCGTGCTGGGGCTAGGGCTGTTTCCCTTGACCCTGGTGCCGGTGCACAGCTTTGCGCTCGGCACGCCGGACCCGGTCTTTGACCCAATTTCGACCAAGGTTGCGACGGTGGATACTGCGCGTGCGGTGACCGAGGTCGCGGGCGAGTTCAACAACGGCGCAGCTGTTCACTCGGCTTCGAGCGCGGAGTTCTCGCTGATCCGCAGCATCCTGTTCGACTATCCGAACGGGACTCAACCGCCGCCACCTGCCCCCTCCGGCAAGGTCGATGCGGCCTCGTTGCCTATCCCGCTCACCGCGGTGACGACAGGGGTCGCGACAGGAAACGTGATCAATCTAGGCGGACTCGGAGAGACTCTCTATGCCGCCGATCCGTGGGTGATGGAGTACGCCAACGGGATGCCAATGGGCGATGTGGCCTGGGGTGCGCTGACTCCGGACACGCTCTCCGAGCAGACGCGCATCATCACACTCGACTTTGCGATCGCCTTCCGGTCGCCCTACCTGGACCGGGTGCAAAGCTCCAATTCTGCCTCGCATGTGCTGCAGACCATGAAGCAGGTAGTACTCGGGAAGACCATCCCCGGCGCTTTCGGCGACGAGACGAGCAACGTGGTAGTGGTGAACAGCTCCGACGCCTACGTGGCGGGGCTGGCGGAGATGTTGAAAATGCACTGGCAGCTGCCTGGCTACCAACCGGACTACTGCGCGCCGGGCGGCAACCTGGTCTTCGAGCTGCGCCAGTCCAAGAGCACAAGCGGCTACGTTGTGCGGGCGTTTTACACCGCGCAGACGTTCGACCAACTGCGCAACCTGACGCTGTTGAATGCGGACACTCCGCCTGCAACCCAGCAGTTGCTGATCCCGGGCGGAAGCAGCTCATCGACGAGCCTCGATGTAGACTTCGACACTTTTGAGAAGCTGATGCAGAAGGCGATCGATCCGGCTGACGTGCAGGACCCTGCGACGGAGGTGCCACCGGGGGTGCTGACCGGCGTGCCGCTTTTCTAAACGCTAAGCTTGCTTTGCAAGGCGCGCGCCGGGCCGGCTCCGGTGCGCGCTCTTTAGCGCAGGAAGAAGTTCTCGCCCAGATACACGCGCCGGACCTCAGGGTCTGAACCGAGCTCCTCCGGCGTGCCATCGCGAAAGATGCGGCCTTCGTTGATGATGTAGGCCCGGTCGGTCACAGACAGGGTCTCGCGCACGTTATGGTCGGTGATGAGCACGCCTATGCCGCTGGCCTTGAGGTCGTAGATAATCTCCTGCAGGTCGTCGACCGCGAGCGGATCGATGCCCGAAAACGGCTCGTCGAGCAGGATGAACGAAGGCTGGATGCAGAGGCAGCGGGCGATCTCAACCCGGCGCCGCTCGCCGCCCGAGAGCGCATAGCCCTGCGTCTTGCGGATGTGGTCGAGGTTGAGCTGCTCGATCAGCTTCTCTGTCCGGGCGCGGCGCATATGCTGCTCGATCGACTGCGCCTCGAGCACGGCAAGAATATTTTCCTCGACCGTCAGCTTGCGAAAGACCGAGGGCTCCTGTGGCAGGTAGCTGATGCCGTAGTTACGCGCACGCAGATACATGGGCACGCGCGTGATGTCCACGCCATCGGCGAGGATGCGGCCTGTGTCCGGGGTAACCAAACCCACCATCATATAGAAGCTGGTTGTCTTGCCGGCGCCGTTGGGGCCGAGCAGGCCGACGACTTCCCCCTGGCTGACATGGATCGAGACTCCCCGCACGACCTGACGACCCTTGTAGCTCTTGCCTATATCGTCGGTAGAAAGCTTTTGCATTTACTTAGGCGTGTGCGTATCCGTGACGGTGCGCGCATGAGTGTTCGCGGCTGGGCTGCCGGAGACGGCATCTACATGGCTTGACACTTCGACGCTATCATCGGCGGTCTTGAATAGCAACGCTGCACCAGTCGTAGTTCCCTTCTGGGCGTCGGCGATGCGAGGCGGCTGGCCCGGGCTGCCAGTCAGCACGTAGCGACTGTCGGCGGCGGTATAGACAAGCTTGTCCCCGGTGCCGCGCCGGCCGGGCTGGGCGATAACGACATGACCGCTGGCCACCATATGGTCGAGCTGCCCAGGGGTGTTCGGCGCCGGCGGTCAGGTATATCTGCGCCTGGTCGGCGTGCACGGTACCCGACGGCTGCTCGGCGATTACGGAGCCGCGCAGATCGGCGCGACGGTCCTGGTCTGCATAGTGCAGCATGGCGCTGGTCAGGCGCAGCGGTGCAGAGCCTTTGGTCGAGAAGCCGGAGGGAGTGGAGGAGTTGGCTGCGCCGGCCTTCGATCCAAGGGTGGTGTGTACGACCGCTCCGTGATCGCCGCGCGCACCATGTGCGTCGAGCGTCTGGTCATCACGCGAGAGCTCAAGCACCGGCGCTGCGACTGCATCGCCTCCCTGCCAGAGGCGCGCCGGCTGATTAGCGGTGCCGTAGAAGACACTGACGTCGCTGCTCCCGGTAAGCTGCGCATGGTCGGCGGTCACGTGCACCGGGCCGTCGCCGCCGAGGGTGGGCCCCTTCTGCCCGGGCTGCTGCGCGTAGGTGGACTTGACGTTGCCGGTCGCGGCCGCGTCTCCGGTGTCGCGATGGTAGTCCACCTTGTCAGCGGTGAGTGCGAAGGTGTCGTTCCGCAGGTGAGGATCGCCGGTCAGATGCAGGACCTGATCCGCAGCCTGGTACTCGGCGCGTTGAGCGGTAGCGTGCAACGGCGAAGGCGGCGAAGCCGGTCTCGAGCCGGGGCTCTTCGCGTCGGGAGCTTTGCCAAGCGCGCCAGCGGGTGCTGGCACCTGGAGCAGGGTCACATTGCCGGTTTGCACCGCTCTGTCTACCTGGGCGGTGCTGCTGCCTTGGGCTTCACCTTTCGCCAAAGCCGGATCGAGAAACGAGACATGCAAGCTATCGCCGGTGCTGGTGCTGGTGGCTCCATCGCTTGCGCTATCAACAATCTTGGTACTGCCTTTGCCATCGAGCATTTTGAACAGGCGGCCCCTTGCCAGCGTGGCCAGCAGCTCGTCTCCGGTGATCGAGGTCGATTTAGATGGGCCCTTCGAAGGCACGTCGTGCAGCGTAGCACTGGCCCCACCCGAGCCAAGCACATGCTGCGCCTCCGCTTTACCATCCTGTCCGGGACCGAAATCAATGTCGAGCCTGCTGGCGCTCATCTCCCGCGTTGCCGAGCCGTTCGGGTCTCCGTTGAACGAGCGCTGCTGCGACACGAACGTCACGGCATTTCGAAACTGCGCGTGCCTCAACTCCTGCTGCGCCGACCCTTTGAGCTTGCTCTGGCCAGCCGGTAATGGCGGTAACGCGGCAAAAGCCAGCGTGGCTGAAACAGCCGATCCCTGCATCGTCCGGTCACCCTCGATGGCGTGGTAGGTGACGCCACCCGCCAGATTTGCCACGAGTGGATGGCTCAACGCATCGAGGTCGATGGCCGCAGTCGAAGCGTGCACCTCGGAGCCGTCAGCCGTGGTCACATGCAAGTGACCTTCGGCATCAATGTGCTGGGCAGAGCCATCGGGGCGGAAGGTGATAGTGGCCTGGTCGGAGGTGGTGTGCTTGCCCTGCGAGGTGGCATCGTCCTTGATGAGGTACGCCTGGTGGGTCTCGCGCAGCAGCTGAGCATGCTCGGCATGAATGGTGGTGTCGCCGAGGTCTGTGCCGGCTTGCCCCCCCGGCGCAATGGTGGCCACGAGCGCGACCTGACTGTCCAGCACCAGCACACCACTTTTAGCGTTGTACTCCGCCCCAACCGCCGAGCCGCTTGCCCGGGGCAGCACAAAATCGACGCGCTGATTGGTCGACGCCTCGCCGGTCGCCTGGTTGAAAATCAAGCTGCTGGTCGTGACATGGATGGTGCTGGCGGCCTCCTGCGCCGACGCCTGAGCACTTGCCGAGGGCCTTCCTCCCGGCCTAGCCTCTGGCGAGGCAAAGTCGATCCGCACCGCACCCGTCGCGCGCGCTATGCCCTGCTTGCGGTCGTACTTGAAGTCCGAGCCATAGATCTTGTCGCTGCGACCACTGCCGTCAGGGCCGTAAAGGGTAATGGTCACATCGTGCAGCTCGGCCTGATCGCCCTTGTACTGGACGAGCTTTGAGGCATGGATGGTAAAGAGGGTGTGCCCCTTCTGCGACTGGGAGTAGGTAAAGCCGTTGGCTGTCTGGGAGATGTCGACCCCAAGCCGCCCGGGCAGGTCAAGATGAAAGTGATGCCCTTCGACCCGGGCAATCCCCAGAAACACCGCCAGCACAACAAGCAGGGCTATGCCGCCGGTAACCACTCCACGGCGCAGGTTCTTGATGCTGGGCGACATTGACCCTAGTCTACCTGCTGCAGACGACGGCTCGTGTAACCCGGCTGGTTACTAACGGGCACCTAGTTCACCTGTTGTAGCCGCGCGATCAGCTTCTGGGCCAGGCTTTCGCCGGAGTCTGACCAGAGCAGCCGGCTCGAGATGCCGCAGTGCTTCTGGATAGCATTGGTCAGGTCCACGAGCAGCTTGACGTTCTCCCGAATGTGCACAGCTGCCTCGTCGTCGAGGTTGAGTTCGTCCTGCAGGAAGGGCGAGTCGAGGCCAAAATCGAGCCGGATCTGCCCGTTCTGCTCGTAGGCGCCATCATCGAACTCCGGCCCATAACCGACAATGCGCACCTCATGCGGCTCCTTCATCCATACCGGATCAAGTCCGCCCTCACTCACCGGCGCCCAAAGACCCCAGCGCAACTCGAACTCGTAGGCATAGTCGTCGTGCAGCATCTCGAGCGCAGGCGGTACGGCCAGTTCAGGGCTCGCCTCATCCTCATTGTCTTCGTAGATACGCTGGTAGACAGGCGACTCGTTCCACGAGATAGGATAGGCAGCAGCAGCATGCACGCGCGGCGCGCGGCCAGCGCTCCCGAGTGCATCGATTAGCGCGAATTGGTGCATGACCCCGAGCAGGGCAGGACCGAGGGAGGAAGTGCGGAAGTTTGGGTACCAGAGGCTCAGGTAAAGTTCGTCGGCCATGCGGTATAGATGCTTCAGACAGGCTGTTTGATTGTGAAGCGCAGAGTCGAAGCGGAACTGCGCGTCCATGATCGGGCGACGTTTGGACTTGCGCTGCGGGAAAAAGTGAGCTAGAGTCAATCAAGCTCGTTACTGAGTGGGTTTGTTCTGCACGGTTCTGAAGTACGCCTGCGTTCCGCCTTGCTCCGATATCAGCGAATTTAAATAGTTAAGGAACACATCACCATGGAACAAGGCACAGTCAAGTGGTTTAACGACGCTAAGGGCTTCGGCTTCATTACCCGTGAGAGCAACAACGAAGACGTTTTCGTTCACTTCACCGCAATTCAGGCGAACGGCTTCCGCACCCTTCAGGAAGGTCAGCGCGTTCAGTTTAACGTCGTGCGTGGCCCAAAAGGCTTTCAGGCCGAGAACGTCCAGCCTGTCTAATTTCGAGTCAGACCCGGATCCCTCCGGATTTGGCTTCAAGATTCACGTAGAAGCGGCAGCCTGCGGGCTGCCGCTTCTGCGTGTTGCTGCAGTAATGCTCCATTGTGGTTTTCTCTAGATCGCGGTAAAGGCTATCTCCCTGCCAGGCTAAAGACAGCAGCTTGCGCCTCGACGTAGCGTAAGCGCGATCTTCAAGCTGCTCACGAGCATCGTCAATGCCATTCGATCATCCTTGTACCAGGGCAAGATTATGTGCCACGAAAAGCTCTCGGACTTCGACCAAAGTGCGTTTTCACAACTTGTACACTGCGACAATCTCTTTCCTATCACAGTGGTATTAAATCGCGCTCCACAAGCCCAGTGAGACAAGCTGAGCTTTGATAAGCGCACCTCTGCGGCAACTCCCCAGAATTGCTTTGCGAAAGTCCTTCTGACCATCCAACTGCGCAACACCACAAAGGCGTATGGCGGCGTCCCGGTGTTACACGGTGTAGACCTTAAGGTTTCAAAAGGCGAGTTTCTCACGCTTACCAGGCCCAGAGTGTGGCAGGTCCACTCTGCTTTGCCTCCTGGCGGGTTTTGTAAAGCCTACTCTGGCGAACGTTTCATCGCAGTATCCTGAACAGTAGGACTTGAAGACTCGCCAGTCGCTTCCCGGGGGAACATGCGCACATCGTCAATATCAGCTCTCCATCTAAGCGATCTCGCACCGGCTGTGATCCAGTCAGAGATCCGTTCCATGTCGGTTGAGTGTGATCGTGTCGGCGGTATGAACCTGGCGCAGGGCATCTGCGACACGGAACTGCCTGGGGCTGTGGCTGAAGGCGCCGTCGATGCCATCCATGGCGGGTTCAACATCTATACCCGCCTCGACGGAATCACACTATTACGTGAGGCAATCGCGCATAAGCTGAACACTTACAACAGTATGACGGTCGATCCTGAAACGGAGGTGCTGGTCACAAATGGAGCCACAGGCGCGCTCTACGCCTCGCTGATCGCGCTTTTGAATCCCGGTGATGAAGTGATCCTCTTCGAACCCTTCTACGGCTATCATGTGAGCACGCTGATCTCGCTGAGACTGAAGCCGGTGATTGTACCGCTGGTCGGACCAGACTGGCAGCTTGATCTTGACGCGACGCGTCAGGCAATCACCCCGCGCACTCGCGCCATCCTCATCAACACGCCCTCTAATCCCTCCGGTAAGGTCTTTCTCAGGCGAGAGCTGGACGCCCTGGCAGCACTCATTCTTGAACACGACCTTTTTGCCTTTACTGATGAAATTTACGAGTACTTCCTCTACGATGGCGTCAAACATCTCTCACTTGCGACGCTGCCTGGCATGCAAGAGCGCACCATCACGATCTCAGGGCTCTCCAAAACATTCAGCATTACAGGCTGGCGCATTGGCTATCTGGCTGCGCACTCTCAATGGATAGCAGCAATCGGCTACTTCCATGACCTAACTTATGTCTGCAGTCCTGCACCGCTCCAGTACGGTGCAGCGGCAGGCTTGCGTCAACTGGCAGGCTCTAACTTCTACACGGAGCTGGCGATCACATACCAGGCGAAGCGCGATCAGCTTTGCCAAGCGCTTACCAAGGCTGGGCTCACTCCCTACGTCCCAGCGGGTGCTTACTACATCCTTGCCAATGCAAGCAGCCTGGAAGGGCCTACATCGCGGGAGAAAGCTAGGTCGCTTCTGAAAGCGACCGGGGTGGCTGCTGTGGCGGGTTCCGCTTTCTTCCGGCCTGGTCATGGCGAGAAGTTCCTGCGGTTTTGCTTCGGGAAAAAGGCTGCCGACCTTGATCGTGCGTGTGAGTTGCTAAGTCGCATGAGGTTGTAGCTACGAAATAGCACGTTCGCGATTGGTCGACCTATACGCGCTAACTTCTTACTGCTTCCATCAATGGGTAATTTCTAGGTCCGGCATTGCACAGGTACAATTTCGCCGGGCACGAGCTATTGCATCTCGAGCGCATTCGCAGGATTTATCGAGCGCGGATTTCAAAAAGATCACTGCATTCCAAGAATGCGTCGGTTCATTGCTGCGTCGAACTTGCTCCCGGCAAACTCATCAAAGGCACGATCCGTCACGCGGATCAGATGGTTCTTGATAAATGCGGCCCCCTCCCGCGCGCCGTCTTCGCCATTCTTTAAGCAGTCTTCCCACTCAAGCACCGCCCAGCCGGGATAGCTATACTGCGCAAGTTTGCTGAAGACCGCGCCGAAATCGACCTGCCCATCCCCGAGCGAGCGAAAGCGTCCGGGGCGATCGATCCAGTCCTGGTAGCCCGCGTAAACGCCCGAGCGTCCGTTCGGCCGATACTCGGCATCCTTCACGTGGAAGGCACGAATAAGTGAGTGGTACGTGTCGAGAAACTGTAGATAGTCGAGCTGCTGCAGGACCTGGTGACTGGGATCAAAGAGGATGCGAGCACGAGGATGATTGTTGACTGCTAAGAGAAAGCGCTCGAAGCTGGCACCGTCGTGCAGGTCTTCACCGGGGTGCAGTTCGAAACAAAGGTCGACGCCTGCCTCCTCAAAAGTGTCGAGGATCGGTTTCCAGCGAATGGCTAACTCGGCAAAAGCTGCTTCAATCAGCCCGGCTGGCCGTTGCGGCCATGGGTAGAAATAAGGCCACGCCAGCGCGCCAGAGAATGTGGCATGCGCGGTCAGGCCTAAATTGCGACTGGCCTTCGCAGCGAGCTTCATCTGCTCGATAGCCCAGGCGCGGCGAGCTTTCTCATCGCCGCGCAATCGCTCCGGCGCGAAGCCGTCGAAGACTTGATCGTAAGCCGGGTGCACGGCGACAAGCTGCCCCTGCAGGTGGGTCGATAACTCGGAAATAGCGAGGCCATGGCCAGCAAGCATCCCGAGGATCGTTTCGCAATACGTCGTGCTTTCTCCAGCCTTGGCCAGATCAAAGATACGCGGATCGTTGGTGGGAATCTGTACGGCCTTGAAGCCCAGGCCGGCCACCCATCCAGCGAGTCCCTCGAGCGTGTCGAAGGGTGCGTTTTCGCCGACAAACTGCGCCAGGAAGATGCCGGGGCCTTGAATCGTTTTCATCGTACCTCGTGAATATGCCTTCGTCGGCTGCAAGCATCAGTATAAAGATGCTGTGCAGATCGAACCGCCACGCAACACTCGTCAGGTTGGATTTCGAGCAGTCGCGCTGGAAATCGCCCGATCGTCGCGAAAAAGGTTTTTGAAAGCCCAGACGCGAGAGTAGAAGTCGCAAACGCATTGGGTGCTGGCAACTCCAAACAAAGCCCGTCTGTTTTCTACGAACAAAAAGACCGCTCCATTTCGTTATCGACCCGTTCGCCCGTAAGGTTCGATTCGCATCCAGACGCCTGACCGCAGCGAGCCTACTTACCATGAAAGATTTCCGCGAAGTAAGCGGATCCTCACTCAAAGCTGGTGACAAAGCGATGACAAAGGAATGACTGACGCCTGACAACCGCGATCTCCTGACACCCTAGGATCATCTTAGGCTGAGCAGAAGCGCAGCCGATCCCAAGGAGATACGCATCATGCACGCTCGCTTGTTCACAGCCGCAGTCACTTTTGCTTTGGCTTTTGCACCAACAGCGTTCAGCCAGGCAACGCCACAGCAGTACGCTCAAACCAATTTGGTCTCGAATGTAAGCGGCCAGGCCGCCGTTACCGATTCGAATCTTCAGAACGCGTGGGGACTCTCACGAACCTCATCCGGTGACTGGTGGGTCGCTGACAACACTTCAGGCTTGTCGACACTTTACAGTGGCACCACCGGCGCCATTACACCGCTCGTCGTCACCGTTCCGAGCGGGGACAAATCACAGAATGCGATTGGCAGCCCCACCGGCACCATCTTCAATGGCACCTCCGGCTTCGCAGTTGCGCCAGGCAAGCCTGCCGTCTTTCTCTTTGCCACCGAGGACGGAACCATCTCAGGCTGGAATCCCAGCGCGTCGCCCACTACGGCCATTATCACTGTCAATGAGAAGTCCGCCTCGGTCTTCAAGGGCCTCACCATGGCACCCGCAACGCTCAGCGGCGCGACCGCCAATTACCTCTATGTCGCCGACTTTCGTAGGGCGCGCATCGCAGTCTACGACACAAACTTCAAGCATGTAACAGCGATCGAAAAGAAGATTGCGACAAACTGGATTCCTGCCGGCTTTGCCCCGTTCAACGTGCAGAACCTGGGCGGCAATCTCTATGTGACCCTGGCCAAGCAGGACGCAGCCAGGCACGATAACGAATTTGGCGCGGGGCTCGGCGAAGTCGCTGTGATCACGCCAGAAGGGCAGTTGGTACAGGTGTTCGAGTATGGCTCCTGGTTCGACGCGCCCTGGGGCGTGGCGATTGCGTCGGGTGACTTTGGCGCCTACAGCCACGATGTGCTGGTAGGTAACTTCGGCAGCGGCACCATCATGGCTTTTGACCCCATCACGGGCCGGTACCTGGGCAAGCTACTCGACAAGAATAACAATCCTATCTCGATCCCGGGGCTGTGGGGCTTGTCGTTCGGCAACGGCACTGCGCTTGGCGGTCCTGCAACCTCGCTGTTCTTTGGCGCAGGTCCGCAGCGCGAGGCAAATGGCCTGTTCGGCAGCCTGACTGCACTCAGCAATCCGGACGGAAACGATCAATAGGCCATGCTTTCTCTCGTGGGCCCATCTCCAGCAGATGGACCCACTTTTCTGCTAGCCTGCCGCTGAAGGCGATGCACCACCTGTCTATGGATGACATCACATGGATTTGATCCTGGTTATCGAGGACGACCTGCGCATACAAAAGGTGCTTCAGCGGCTCTTCAGCGCCGAGCAGTATCAAGTACAAATCGAAGGCGACGGCCCGGCGGGCCTCTCCGCGTGCAAGGCTTTACGCCCGATCGCAGTCGTCCTCGATCTTATGTTGCCCGGCATTTCCGGCCGCGAGCTTTGCCGCGAGATCAAGGCTTGGTCGCCAGAGACGCCTGTCATTATGCTTAGTGCGGTCTCTGAGGTAGCCGATAAGGTCCTGCTGCTGGAGCTCGGTGCAGAGGACTACGTGACCAAGCCCTTTAGCCCGCGCGAACTGCTGGCGCGCGTGCAGGGCGCGATCCGTCGTCGTCGCCCACAGAAGACAGTTAAACCTCCCGGCCACAGCTTTGCCAATATTGCGATCGACTTCGAGCGTATGGAGGTCTACAAGGCTGGCTCGCCGGTTTCGCTCACGGCGCATGAGTTCAAGCTGCTGCGACACTTTCTCGACAACGCCGGCCGCGCCGTCAGCCGCGAAGAGTTGCTCAGCCAGGTTTGGGGCTTTCACGCTTATCCGTCAACGCGCACGGTTGACAACCAGGTGATGAAGCTGCGCCAGAAGCTTGAAGACGATCCCACGCAGCCCATCCATTTCCTCACCCTGCGCGGTGTTGGATACAAGTTCGTGCGCGAGGCATAGCTTTGCAGCAGATAGCCTGAAGGCAGGAAAGGAGTGACCGATGCATCGGTGGCATATGCGAACCACCCTGATGGTCTCACTCCTGACCTTGTCGCTAGGACTAACGGCCATGTGCGTGCTCGTCGTGCGCGTTCATGTTCAACAGCAGATCCGCGCCAGCCTGGCTTCCGACCTCGACCATTCACTCAGCACCTTCCAGAACCTCGAAGCGCAGAGGAACCAGATGCTGGCCAGAGAGGCAGCGCTGCTGGCCGACCTGCCCAGCCTTAAGGCGCTGCTCGCCAGCCAGGACGCAGCCACTATTAAGGACGGCAGCGAAGAGTTCCGCCAGGTGAGCGGCAGCGATCTCTTTGCGCTGGCTGACGCCGAGGGCCGCCTGGTCGCGTATCAGGGCTTGGCGATCCAGGATGCTGACCAGCTCCAGAGCCTTCAGGCGTGTCTGCGTCATCCAGGCCAAACCCAAATAGTCGCGCTCAACTTCGGGCTGGACCGTCCGGGCAGCGCACAGAAGGTCGCAACTTCTCACATCTATGAAGTCACAGCGCAGCCGGTCTACTTTGGCCCGGAGGTTCGGGGTTCAAGGCTGGGGTATGTGCTCATCGGCTATGCTGTTGACCACCAACTCGCTCAGCAGGTAAGCCAGGCCGCAGCCGCTGAGGTCGTTTTCCTCTGGCGGGGCCAGGCAGCCGCCTCCACCCTCCCACCGGTCTTGCTTGGTGAACTTCCAAAAGTCAGCAGCGAAGAAGGACCGAACCGGCAGCTGCGGCTTGGCCGCGAGGACTACATCGCCGCATCGCTCTTGCTTACTCCGGCCGCAGGCTCCGGGAGCGACGCCATTCACCTGGTCGTGCTCAAATCCTACGATCGCGCCACAGCCTTTCTGCATGGCCTCGACTTTGATATCATCGCTGCCGGCACGGCTGTTGTGCTGCTCGGTGGCTTGCTTGCCGGGCTCATCGCGAGTCAGGTCACGCGTCCGCTTGAGACGCTGGTCGCAGGCACCCGGGCGCTGGCTCGCGGAGACTACGCCTACACCCTTGCCTATAGCGGCGCCATTGAGGTCCGGGAGCTCTCGCGCGCCTTCGACGGCATGCGCGCCGAGCTACGCCGTACCCATCAGGAGCTGCTTGACTCCGAGCGCCTGGCCACCATCGGCCGCATGGCCAGCTCCGTCTCCCATGACCTGCGCCATCACCTTTCCGCTATCTACGCCAACGCCGAGTTCCTCAGCATGGAGAGCACGCCCCAGCACGATCGGCAGGATCTGCTCCTTGACGTGCGGGTGGCGATCCTTGACATGACTGACTTGGTCGAGTCGCTGCTGCTCTTCAGCCAGACGGGGCAGTCGCTGCATCCGCGTGTCGAGTCGCTCTCTGCCTTGATGAGCCGGGTCGCAGCCACGGTCCGCGCGCACCCGGAAGCGCGCAACGTAGAAATCCTGGTCGAGGCATGGGAGCCGGCTGATGCGTATGTCGATGGCTTGAAGCTGGGTCGCGCACTCTACAATCTGGTCCTGAATGGCTGCCAGTCGGCGCGTAGAACCGGCAACCCTGCGCAGGTACACATGCGACTATCCCACCATTCGCCAGACGGGCGCCGGCCGGCAAAACAGAACGAGATCTACAACGAAGACTGCGAGGAGATCCGCATCGACATCATTGACACAGGTAGCGGCGTCGCCGAAGGCATCCGGAGCACCCTCTTTCAGCCCTTCGTCAGCGCGGGCAAGCAGAACGGGACGGGCCTTGGACTTACGCTTGCGCACCACATCGCGCAGGAGCATGGCGGCCGGGTCACGCTTGAGGAATCAGCACCCGGGCGCACGGTCTTCAGCCTCGTATTGCCCAGGCGAGAGCCGGAGATGGCCACAGCCCTTGAAAGAGCCTCCAGCGAGAGGGCGGAATGATGGAGCAGCAACCACGTTCAGTGCGCAGACTGGAATACGAACGCAGGGCACACGGCCGGGTTCGCCGGCGACAGGCGACGCATATGCCTCGATTACTTCCCTTCTGGACACTTCCTCTGCTGCTGTGCCTCTGGCCGGCCTCCGGGCTGCTCGCGCAGCGGCCCGGCTCAACACCGGCAGAGGTCGAGCACCGCCTGTTGGCTGTGACCCGCCTGCTGGAACAGACACGTCAGACGCTGGTCAGCTCCGTAGCTCAGATCGACCGGCTCCAGCATGAGGTGGACCAGTTGCGCGCCGAGGCCGCCAGTTCGCGACCGGCTACCGCGAGCGAAGGTCAGCCTGCATCCTCGACGCCAACGCAGATCGCCGCGGCCAGCCCTGAGCAAACCCTCGACGCGATCACCGAGGAGCAGGAGATTCTGCGAGCCGAGGTGCAGCAGCACGACCAGACCAAGCTCGAATCCAGGTCAAAGTACCAGGTTCGCGTGAACGGCATGCTGCTTTTCAATGCCTTTTTCAACTCCGGATTCGTCGACCAGATCGACCTGCCCAGCGCCGCACTACCGAAGACTGGCAGCGCCACCTACGGGATGTCAGGAAGCGCTGGCGCCAGCTTTCGACAAACAATACTTGGCCTGGAGGCAACCGGGCCTGCATTGTGGGGCGCGCGCACCGCAGCCTCGCTAAATGTCGACTTCTTCGGCGACATTGAGAACAGCTTCTACAGTGCGCCCGCCACAACTGTACGCCTCCGCGTGGCTCAGTTTGGCCTCTTCTGGACTCTGCCTCATGGACAGACCTCGGTCGAGACGGGCATCGATGGCCCGCTCTTCTCGCCACTCTCCCCTACCTCCTATGCCACCGTGGCCATCCCCTCACTCGCCTGGGCTGGCAATCTTTGGACATGGTCGCCGCAGCTTCGCGCCCGCTACTCGCACACCTTTGGGGAACTCGAAACATCTGGCCCACGCCTGGGCTTTGAGGCCGGCTTGCTGGATCCTCAGATTACCGGCCTGAGTGGGGCAACGGTCCAGCGTGTCCCAAGTCCCGGCGAGCAGTCGCGCCAGCCTGGCCTTGAAGGCCGAGCCTTCTTCCAGACCGGCCCACCCGATCGACCTTTGAGCCTGGGCGTGGGCGCTTACCGCAGCCGGCAGCTGTATAGCAATCCCGTACCGTTCGTCAATCCCATTGCAACCACTTCCTGGGTTGCCACCGTCGACTGGCAGCTCCCGCTTGACCGATGGCTCTCACTCACCGGTGAAGCTTACAGGGGCAGCGGACTGGGCAGCCTGGGCGGCGGCGCCTACAAGGACGCGCTTACCGGCACCTCCCTAAGCACAGGCAAGCCGCGCATCGCCGAGCTGGATGCAGCAGGAGGCTGGGCTCAGCTCAAGCTGACCCTGAATCAGGAGCTCGAAGCTAACGCTGCCGGAGGGCTCGACGATGCTTTCGCCAGCACCTTCCACGCGCTCACCCTCGCGCCCTCGACCAACCCGCTTGAGCCGGCTGCGCGCAATAGCATGATCTTCGGTAATTTCGTTTATCGGCCCAAAACGTACCTCATCTTGTCGCCCGAGTACAGGCGCATTGTGAGCTGGCAGATCACAGGCGCGCCAAGCACCAATCACGCACTTACTCTATCTGTGGGATACGAGTTTTAATGCGCTTTCACGCTCGTGTGATGCCGCTGGTCTACCTGCTCTGTATGCTTCTGACCTCTGTCCAGGCACGCGGCCAAACCCCTGCGCTCACGGCAAATGTCGCATCCACAGACGAGCCCTCAGGCAAAATCTCACTTCAGATTGTCTTTGACGGAAAACCTCCAGGGCGAAATCAATCCGGCGTAGTCGTTTGGTTGGAGCCGGGCGTGTCAGCACCGGGACGTTTGCTGGGCGACTATGTGCTCACGCAGAAAAACAAGCAGTTTTCCCCCCACCTGCTCGTGGTTCCAGTCGGTAGCAGCGTTGACTTCCCCAACGAAGATCCTTTTTTTCACAACGTTTTCTCGCTCTTTAACGGCAGGCGCTTCGATCTCGGTCTCTATCAAAGCCACACCCACCGCGCCGTTCGCTTTGACCGCGAGGGCGTCTCCTACATCTTCTGCAACATTCATCCGCAGATGGGCGCAGTGATCGTCTCGCTGAAAACACCCTACTATGCCATCTCTTCAGCCGACGGCACTGTAACTATTACTGGCTTGCCCGCAGGTGTCTACCGGCTCAAGCTGTGGGCGGAAGATGTGCCGGTCGAGCAACTCGATGCAGCCTCGCGCTCACTCGTCATTGCTACGCGCGAGCTGATTCAAGCAACGATCCACCTGAACGCAAGCGGAGACATGATGAAGCATCACGCCAACAAATTCGGAACAGACTACCCGCTTGCTTCGCCCAGCACTTACTAAACAGGATTGGTGTTACTTTTCCACGCTACTTTGAGGCAGCCCACATCTGACTCGCCGCCGTTGCAAAGAGAGCGTGATTTGCAGAAACAACCTTCATAAAGAGAAAATCAGCCGCACACATGTTGTTGATTTCGGCTAAGTCGTGACGGCCGCAGGAACTGACGAAGCTCTAAAAAGCGGTAAGCTTTAGACGCCGGCACTCGCCGAGCAGTGGCCGCGTCTACGCGCACCTGCGGTTCAAACAGAGCAGCCCTCATTCCATCCATGATCTTAGCTCGATCACAGAGCGACAGCTTAAGCTGTATTTAAGCTTTAACTCTTACACTGATCTGGATGTATAGATTGCCCAGCGTACCAGGCGCAAGACTGATCTCCGTTCTTGTAGCCGGACTCATGGCTGCTACGGCGAACTCTGCGTCTGCACAGGTGCTTTTGCCGCCGCAAAAGCTGGAGCATGCAACCACTCGAATTTCATTCAGTGAAGCGATTCAGCGCGCCATTGGAAACGAACCGAATTTTGCTGCGAGAAGAGCAGCGCAGCGCACATCCTTGCTGGACCGCGGGATCGCCCGCGCCGCGCTCTTACCCGGCACCGTTTATCACAATCAGGTCTTTTACACTCAGCCGAACGGAGCGGTAAACTCGGCTGGCCCAAAAGGCTCACAGCCCGCACCTATCTTCATCGCGAATAATGCCGTTCGTGAGTATGCAAGTCAAGCTGTCATCACCGAAACGGTCGGACTTGCGCAAATAGCCAACGTTCGGCTAGCCGATGCAGCCGCTGCGCGAGCGGCGGCAGAACTCGAGATCGCGCGACGCGGGCTAATAGTGGCCACCTCCAATTTGTATTTCAACCTGCTGGCGAGCGAGCGAAGGCTTGGCGTGCTCGAGAGCGCCATGGAGGAAGCTAGGAATTTCGTCGCGCTCGCTCAAAAGCGCGAGGCGGTGCGTGAAGTCGCGCATGCCGACGTCATCAAGGCGGAACTTACTCTGCAGCAGCGCACACGCGATCGTACCGATGGAGTCTTGGTACGCGACCGGGCTCAGCTTGAGCTGGCGATGCTGCTCTTTGCCGATCCACTCACGCCGTTCACGCTCGATCCTCCAGCCCCCTCGCAAACTCTCCCTGCGCTCTCCGACGTACAAGCAGCCGCCAGCCATCACAACCCTGAACTCGCCAGCGCCTTCGCAGCTCTACAGCAAAGCGAAGCAGAAGTGCTGGGAGCAAAATCCGCCTACCTCCCGGATCTCGGAGTCAACTTTACCTATGGCATCGACGGCACAACCTTTGCCACCAAGGCTCCCTACGATAGTGATGCCGGCAGAAATCCTCGCAACCTCGGCTACTCCATAGCCGCAACCGTTGATATACCCGTGTGGGATTGGTTTTCTACCGAGCGCCGAGTCAAGCAAAGCGAAGTGCGCCGCGATGCAGTCCGCGTCGCGCTTACCGCCGCACAGAAGCGATTGATCGTCGACTTGAAAGAAACGTATGCAGAAGCGCAAACTGCCCAGAATCAGCTTGCTTCGGTTATCGATACGTCCCGTTCCGCATTGGAAAGTCTCCGGCTTACTAAGCTGCGCTACAGCAGCGGTGAGGCAACCGCTCTCGAAGTGGTGGACGCGCAAACCACGCTTTATGCTGCACAGATGGCTTTGGAGGATGGACTGCTGCGAAACGAACAAGCGCTGGCCGGTCTGCAAAGCCTGATGGGAACGCTCTAACATGCCGGGCAGACAGAGATGCGTCGCCGCTTTCAGCACGGCTATACTTCTGGCGGTGACAACCGGCTGCACCAGGCAGGCCGCTTCTAACACTCCCGATGTATTCGTAACCGTGCAAGTAGCACATCCGGCCCGCGCCACCATCTCGGAACATATCCTGTCAGACGCAGTGCTCTCACCCCTGGGGCAGGCAGCTCTCTCGCCTCGCATCTCAGCACCCGTACATCGCTTTTACGTGCAGCGCGGGTCCGCGGTCAAGGCCGGCCAACTGCTCGCCACCCTTGAGGATCGCGATTTAGAAGCAGCAGCGATCGACGCCAGGGGTAGCTATACGGCCGCCCAGGCCGCCTTCAGTAGCACAAGCGGTGCCCAGGTACCAGAAGAGACTGAGCGCTCTCGCCTCGACGTTGCACAGGCCAAGGCATCACGCGATCTTGATGCAGGCATCGTCGATGCGCGGCAGAAGCTCTTTGACCAGGGCGCGATTGCCGGCCGGGAACTGGACACCGCCCGCGCCACGCTTGTGCAGGCGCAGGCCGCGCTCGACCTTGCCGAGCAGCACCTATCGTCGCTTGAAGCCACAAGCCGTAAGGCCACGCTGGCGCAGTCGCAAGGAGCCATGCTAAGCGCACAGGGCAAATATCTTGGCGCACAAGCCCAGGTTTCGTATGCGGAGATTCATAGCCCCATCTCCGGTGTCGTCACAGATAGACCCTTGTTCGCAGGAGAAACAGCGGCGGCAGGAACCCCGCTGTTGACCATCATGGACACGACAATGCTGCTCGCGAAGCTTCATCTGGCCCAGCGCACCGCTCAGTTGCTCAAGGTTGGCGATCAAGGCAGCGTAACCCTGCCAGGTGTCACAAGGCCAGTCTCCGCACGGGTCTCGCTGGTCAGCCCTGCGCTCGATCCCGGCAGCACCACACTCGAGGTTTGGCTCCAGCTCGACAACCGTGAAGGCCATTACAAGGTCGGCACTCCTGTGCGCGCAAGCATCGCGGCCCACACCACGGCGAATGCCTTGATCGTGCCGGCCGCGGCACTGCTCACTGCCCAGGATGGCGCCAAGTATGTCATGCTTCTCGGCACTGACAGCACAGCGCGCAAGCGGGCAGTCAAGATCGGCATCACCGACGGCGATCAAGTCGAGATCCTTGATGGACTTGCTGTAGGCGATACCGTGATCACCGGCGGCGCTTACGGACTCGACGAGGGCGCCAAGGTGCAGGTAGGACCGGCAGGCGGCGACGACAAGTGATCGATCCGTTCGCGCGTTTGAAAGCAGACGCGGCACCTGAATCGCCCTCGCCGCACGAGCCGAACTTCTGGCTCCAGCACTTCCGCGCACCTATCTTTTTCTTCCTGGCCGTACTCACAATCGCTGGGATTTACTTTGCCTTTCAGCTCCCCATCTCAGTATTTCCTGACACCAATTTCCCTCGCGTAGTCATCGGCATCGATAACGGCGTTATGCCTGTCGAGCAGATGGAGGTGACCATCACCAGGCCAGTCGAGAACGCGATGAATGCCGTTCCCGGCCTCCAGACGGTTCGCTCCACAACCAGCCGCGGCACCGCTGAAGTAAGCCTGTTCTTCGACTGGAATGCCGACATGGCTCAAACCCTGGAACTCGTCAACGCAGAGTTAGGCAAAGTACGCCAGACACTCCCAGCCACAGCTATCCTCACCACCAATCGTCTGACCTTCGCCACCTTCCCCATCCTGGGCTATAGTCTCAGCTCCGGCACCATGTCGCAGACGGCACTCTGGGAGCTTGCCACCTATCAGCTCAAGCCGCCGCTCAACCGCGTTGCCGGCGTACGCACCGTCACCGTGCAAGGCGGCCAGGTCCCAGAGTTTCATCTAGTGCCCAACATGGCGCGCATGCAAACGGCCGGAGTAACAGTGCTCGACCTCGTTAACTCGATCGATGCGTCGAACATGATTGATTCGCCCGGATTGTACGAAGCAAACCACCAACTCATCCTCGGCCTGGTCGGCGCGCAAGCACACGACGCTGCCGCACTAGGCCAGCTTGCGGTAAAAACCAGCACCGGCGGCACACCTGTGCGGGTCAGCGATGTCGCTCTCGTGGAGCAAAGCACGCTGCCCGTCTACACGGTCGTCACCGCGAATGGCCGCCCATCCGTATTGCTCAAC
>CAXTMM010000027.1:22713-26738 GCA_964245415.1 uncultured Acidobacteriaceae bacterium
ATGCCATCCTGCTTGGCCTCGTACTCGCCTGCATCATCCTGGTTCGCTTCCTGCGTGACACGGCTGCCTCGCTCGTTGCGGGCCTGGTCATCCCGGTCACTGTCTCGATCACTGTGCTCTTCCTGGCACTTATCGGGCAAAGCTTCAACCTGATGACGCTCGGCGGCCTCGCTGCGGCCATCGGCCTGGTCATTGACGATGCAATTGTCGTCATCGAAAACATCGTGATGCACCGCGATGCAGGCGAAGGTCCAGTAGCCTCGGTCCGCCTGGCACTCAGTGAAATCACGGTCCCACTCATTGGGTCAACCATTACGCCCGTTGTTGTCTTCTTGCCGCTCGTCACGGTTACCGGAGTTACGGGCAGCTTTCTGCGCGCACTCGCCATCACCATGACGGCCGCGCTGCTTACTTCCCTCGTGCTGGCGCTCTCATTTACCCCCGCACTCTCGCTGCTGTTTCTTCCCCGTCGCCAAAAGGCGAGGCCCGCTGAACCCGAGGAGACTGGCCCCCTCATGACCCGGCTTCTCGATTTTCATCGACGCGCACTGGCTTGGTCCCTGCGGCGCCCGCTGGTACTCGGCTCGCTCTGCTGCCTGCTCGCCGTCGCTACCATCCTCGGCTTCCAAAGCCTTGGCTCTGACCTTCTTCCAGAGATGGATGAAGGCGGCTTCATACTCGACTACATCATGCCTGCCGGCTCCTCGCTTGCTGAAACCAATCGTGTTCTCAGCCACGTCGAACGCATCCTTAAGAACACGCCGGAGGTCGACAGCACCTCCAGGCGCACCGGCCTGCAAATGGGCCTTGCCGCGGTGACCGAAGCCAACACCGGCGATATGACAGTGCGCCTCCGCCACAAGCGCTCCCGCGACATCGAGGAAGTGATGGCCGACATCCGCGCAGAAATCAACAGAACCGAGCCCGAGCTTGACGTTGAGTTCACCCAGGTCTTGCAGGACATGATCGGCGATCTGTCCAACGCTCCACAGCCCATCCAGATCAAGCTCTTTTCCGCCGATCAATCACTGTTAACCAGCATCGCCCCCAGAGTCGCAGAAGCTATAAGCAAGGTAAGCGGTGTCGTCGATATCGAAAACGGTATCGACAACACTGTCTCTGGTCCGGCTACCAACTTCCAGATTAATCCTGCCGTCGCAGCCCGCCTTGGCTTTACCCCGGTCGAAGTAGCGGAAGATGCCACCTCCATGCTGGACGGCGTCACGACCAATACTCCGCTTATCGCGAACGGCCGGCCCTACACTGTTCGCGTTCGTCTCGATTCCGCCTCACGCGCCTCGCTCGACGCCATGGAGACTACCGTCTTCAACAGTGCGACTGGCAAGCTGGCGACACTCGGCTCGCTCGCCACAATTACAAAGCTGCCGCCGCAAGATGAGATCCTCCGCGAAAACCTTCAACAACTCGTCACCGTGACCGCTCGCCTGGAAGGATCAGATCTCGGCACAGCCATCGTCAAGGTGCAGCGAATCATCCAGTCCATGCATCTACCTGCCAGCGTCCGGGTCGAATACGGCGGCGCCTACCAGGAACAGCAGAAGTCCTTCGCCGACCTGCTGCGCGTGCTGCTGCTTTCGCTCGCGCTGGTCTTCGGCGTGCTGCTGCTCGAGTTTCGCTCTTTTTCGGCACCCACCGCCGTGCTCACCTCCTCGATCCTTTCAAGCGCCGGTGTCGTGGGTGCGCTCCTGCTCACCGGCGTTACCTTTAACGTGTCAAGCTTTATGGGACTCATCATGGTCATTGGTATCGTCGCGAAAAATGGCATACTGCTGCTCGACGCGGACGAGCGCTTTCGCAACACAGGCATGGACGCGAGAGAGGCTATGGTCGCAGCAGCGAGGCGACGCTTGCGTCCCATCCTCATGACTGCTACTGCAGCTATCTGCGGCATGCTGCCGCTTGCGCTCGCCCTCGGCGCCGGTTCTGAGATGTTACAACCGCTTGCCATCGCCGTCATCGGCGGACTCCTCATCTCTCTCGTGCTCAGCCTGCTGGTTACCCCTGTCGTGTACTTCTTGTTGACACGGAACCGCCATGCAGCCATCCACTAGGCGGGAGGTCTGGAATGCGCGTCCTGGTCGTTGAAGATGATGTCAGACTTGGCGAAAACCTGATGGCCAGCCTGAGGGAGGGTGGCGGCTTTGCTGTGGATTGCGCGCTCGACGGCGTCGAAGGCGAATGCTTGGCGATGCAAGGCTGCTATGACCTGATCATTCTTGATCTTATGCTGCCTCTCCAGGACGGCCATATGACGCTCCGTCGACTAAGAGCTGCCAAGAACATCACGCCTGTCCTGATCCTGACTGCTCGCGACACAAAGGAATCCACCGTTGCGCTGCTCAATGCCGGCGCCGACGACTACTTGAACAAGCCCTTCGATCTGGGCGAACTGCTGGCCCGGGTCAAGGCACTCATCCGCCGCAGTAAAGGTGGAGGCGACGCGACATTGCGGATGCTGGATGTCCAGCTCAGCACGCTCGAACAAAGCGTAAGTCGGGCAGGCAAGCTGATTGACTTATCGCCCACCGAATACCACATCCTCGAATACTTGATGCATCGTCCGCACGCCATTGTTTCCAAGCGCGAATTGCTGGAGCATCTCTACGATTACAACTGGTTTCGTCACTCGAATGTGATCGAGGTCCATATCTCCAACCTTCGCCGCAAGCTTAACCCTGACGGCGCTCTGCCCTTGATCGAGACGCTCCGTCTACGCGGATACAGGCTCCTGTCATCCAGGGAGAACCTTCCTTGAAGCCCTACTCCGTTACCCGCAGGCTCATCAGCATTGTGCTTTTTTTAGAAATGCTTTCGGCTGTGGCACTCACCTGGCTTGCTGTCGAGTTTGAATACCACTCCCGTTTTAGCTCCTTTGATATCTCCCTCCGCGCCCGCGCCGATACACTCTTCGGTGCGGTCGGCGATGCCGACGATCCAGAGGATACCGTCGTTCTCGATCTGCATGGATTGCAGCTTACACCGGGCGATCCGTTCGACGTAGAAGGAGTAAGTGGAAAGGTACTAGGCCGCTCCTCTTACTGGCCGGCGCGTCAGATCGATGCGCAGCTCTCCCAGGCATCTGCCGACGGAATCTACCCTGTAACCCTGGACCATCGTGCTTATCGCTTTGCCTTGGTGCACGCCGTGCGTGTCATCGATCCAACAGAGAGGGGCGGCGGCGTTAGAAGGCCAGTCGTCATTCGCTATGGCGCATCCACCGATCACGTATGGAGAGAAGTGTGGGAAGCCGTGCGATTTTATGCTGTGGCCTCGCTGCTGCTCCTCATGGCGTCCGGTTTGGCCATGACCTTATTCTTGCGGCAAGGCTTGAGCCCTCTGGGCGAACTCGCAAATGAGGCCGGGAAAATCTCCGCGCAGCAATGGCAGTTCCACCCGCGAGCAAGCGCACACGCGATGACCGAACTTGCGCCCCTCACCGCAGCTCTTGAGTCCGCGGTCAAGCGCTTGCAGCGCTCCTTTGAGCAGCAACGTCGGTTCACAAGCGATGCCGCGCATGAACTTAAAACAGATCTGGCCACCGCCAAGTCTTCCCTCCAATTACTCGCCATGCGTAAACGGACAACGGAGGAGTACGGACGCGGGTTGGAGGTCTGCCTTGCCGACATACTGCGCATTGAAGAAACTGTCGCAAAGATGCTCACGCTTGCACGCGTCGAATACGCGGCTCCTGAGCCTCCCGCCATCTCTGACATCACCCGATCACTCCAGGAGAGTATCCATCAATTTGAAAGCCTCGCCTCGCTCAAACAGGTGGCGGTCAGAATGGACTCTCCACAACGCATGCGAGTCCCTCTCAGTGAGCAGGATTCGCGTCTACTCTGCACAAATCTTCTTCTCAATGCCCTTCAACATAGCCGACCTTTGACCGAGGTGAAAACGGCCTTGCTCGAAAGCCAAGGGTGGGTCAGTCTCCGCATCACGGATCAGGGAGAAGGCATCTCTTCAGAGTCGCTCCCGCATGTGTTCGAGCCCTTCTATCGTGA
>CAXTMM010000027.1:26748-27041 GCA_964245415.1 uncultured Acidobacteriaceae bacterium
ACGGGGCTGGGACTCGCGATTTGCAAAGGTGTCTGCGAGAAGGCCGGCGGAGAAATTTCCATCCACAGCCAAGTGGGAGAAGGCACAGAGGTGACCGTGCGACTTCCTTCGTTCCAGGAAAATAGGGTTTAGCTATTCGGCGCTTGATAACAATAGAATTGCTACCGTTAAGATGAGGAGACTTCGTGCAGCACACTTTCAGGAGCTTGCCATGACCGATCTACATCAACTTAGCGTCCGCCTCCTCCCCGAACTGGAGTTCGAACTGACCAAAACCCGGCGCGTCCTTGAAG
>CAXTMM010000028.1:0-8760 GCA_964245415.1 uncultured Acidobacteriaceae bacterium
ACCGGATCGACGATCCACACGCGACCCTGTCCGAGCCGCGTGCCGTCGCACTTCATCTCTTCGGAGAGCAGACCGTCGTCGGGGCGCGCCTCGCGCAGCGCGTGGACGAGGAACTGGTTGGCGGTCTGATCGCCCGCCTTGCCCAACGCCTTGTCCGAGAAGACGCCGCTGTTGCGCACCTCGAGCAGCAGCCGGCCGGTAATGTCGGCGAGGTGCGCGGCGAGCACCGAGGTCGAGTCGACGACGGCGTAGCCGCCGGCGATGGCCTGCGCCTGGAGCTCCTGCGCGATCCACTTGGCGGGCACGTCGAAGGCCGGCTCGCGGGTCTCCTGGCCGGGCAGAAAGGCAGCAGTGGGGCTGGAGCTGATGGCTAGCAACTGGCCGCGCCGCAGCTCCCAACGGGCGATCTCGATACCACGCAGGTGGACGACGTATTCGCCTTCCCGCAGGGCGAGGTTGTCGGTGATGTGGATCGAAGGCACGAGAAAGCCGAGCTGCTGGGCGAGGCTCTTGCGCAGGCTCTTGATGCGGGCGAGCAGCTGGCCGCCCTGCTTTGCATCGACCAGGGGAACGAGGCCAATGCCGACTTCGAGCATCAGCTCGTCGAGCTTGAGTACCGCGTCCATGCCGTCGCCGCCGAGCTGCGCCGGCGCTCCGGGAGCGCTGCCGGGAGCGACGACGGAAGAGGCGACCGCGTCCGGGTCTTCAACGGGTTTTTCGGTCTTCATCTTCCAGGCGGCGAACATCATCAAGCCGGCGACGGAGAAGAACGAGAACTTGGGTAGGCCGGGAATAAGGCCAAGCGCGCCGAGAACGCCGCCGCCGATCCAGAGCAGGCGGGGGCTGCTGAGGATCTGCTTGGAGACGTTGACGCCGAGCGACTCCTTGGAGGCGGCGCGGGTCACCACGATGCCGCCTGCGACCGAGACGAGCAGCGATGGCAGGATGGTCACGAGGCCGTCGCCGACGGTCAGGATCGTGTAGGTCTTCAGTGCTTCCTGAAAGGGAATGCCCTGCTGAAAGACGCCGATCAGAAAGCCGGCGATAATGTTGATCGCCATGATCAGGATGGTGGCGAGCGAGTCGCGCTGCGAGAAGCGGGCGGCGCCGTCCATCGAGCCGCAGAACTCGGCCTCGCGCGCGATGTTCTCGCGGCGCTTGCGGGCCTGCTGCTCGGTAATGAGCCCGGCATTGAGGTCGGCGTCGATGGCCATCTGCTTGCCGGGCATGGCGTCGAGGGTGAAGCGCGCGGTGACTTCCGCGGTACGCACGGCGCCGTGGCTGACGACCAAGTACTGGATGGCGATCAAGGCGAGGAAGAGCACGAAGCCGACGATGTAGTTGCCGCCGACGACGAACTGTCCAAAGGCCTCGATGACCCGGCCGGCTGCGCCCGAGCCTTCATTGCCGTGGAGCAGGATGCGGCGGGTGCTGGCGAGATCAAGCGACAAGCGCAGCAGGGTGAGCAGCAAAAGCAAGCTTGGGAAGACCGAAAACTGGACGGGTCTTAAGATCTGGATCGCGGTCAGGAGCACCAGGACCGAGGCGGTGATCGAGACCGTGAGCAGCAGGTCGAGCACAAAGCTCGGCAGCGGCACGAGCATGACGAAGACCATCGAGACCGCGGCGATGGGCACGATCCAGTCGCCCGATGCCTTGACTGTCTTGATCAAACCAGTTTGTTCTTTTTTCATGGTTTGATCACCTGTCCGGAGGCGTTGCGGCCGCGGCGGCGAGCCTCCTGCTGGCGTACTTCGGCTTGCGCCTTGAAGACGATGACCAGGATGTCGGCGACGGCCTGGTAGAGCTTGGAGGGAATGGCTTCGCCGACCTCGACGCTCTTGTAGAGGGCCTGGGCGAGGGGCTTGTTCTCAAGCAGCATGATGCCGCTCTCGATGGCGAGCTCTTTGATCTGCTGTGCGAGCAGGTTCATGCCCTTGGCGACGACCTCGGGCGCGACCATGTCAGGCGTGTAGCGCAGGGCGACGGCGTAGTGGGTTGGGTTTGTCACCACGACAGTTGCAGTTTTGGTCGCGGCGAGCGCCTGTTTCTTGCGCATCTGCCGCTGGAGGCGGCGAATGCGGCTCTTGATGAGCGGATTGCCGTCGCTCGACTTGTGCTCTTCCTTAACCTCTTCCTTGGTCATCTTGAGGTCGCCTTCCATCTTTTGCCAGGTGAGCAGGTAGTCGACTCCCGACCAGGCGAGCATGATCGCGCCAGCCTTCCAGGTGACCTCAAAGGTCATGCCGCCGACCATGGCGCCGAAGAGGCGGAAGTTGACATAGGAGGCATGGGTGATCGCCATCCAGTGATCGCGGATGGAGTTGGCGCCTATCCATGCAATGCCGGCGAAGGGCAGCAGCGATTTGAGCAGGTTGCTCAAGCCCACAGGCGAGAAGATTTGCCCCAGCTTGCTGGCCGGGTTAAAGCGCTCGAACTTGAGCTCGAGTGCCTCAGGCGCAATGCTGGGGCCGCCTTGCGCGAGGCCGGCTGCGACGGATAAGACCAGCGCCGAGAAGAGCACGGGGACGGTCCAGCGAAATACCTCGACGGTGCTCCAGGCGAGCACGGGGCCGTTCGTCTCGATGCTGCCGGTTGCGGCTTCGTCGAGCACGTTGCGGAAAAAGCTTGTCCAGTGGGTGATCGCGCCTTGCGAGATCAGCCACAGCGATCCAAGGACGCCGGCCATCGCGAGCACGCCGGGCAGTTCGCGCGAGCGGGCAACCTGACCTTTTTCGCGGGCTGTTTGGCGTCGTTTGGGTGTCGCTTTTTCTGTTTTGCTGGAGTCTGCCATGGTCCTTGCGTTATGTCGGTTTCGTTATCGAGCTAAATGGAGCAACTGGTCGGTTGCTTCAATGGAGCGCATGAATAAGGAGCGGAAGATGTCGGGCCAGTACTTGAGAGTGGTCATCAGGATCAGCATGCTGAGCAGGCTTTTGACCGCGGGGCCTAGCAGCATGAGCGGCAGCTGGGGCGAAGCTTTGCCGAGCAGGCCGAGCACCAGGTCGACGAGCAGCGTGGCGGAAAGCACGGGTGCGGCGATCTGGACGCCTACTTCGATCACTCTTGATCCGGCGCCAAGCGCGGTGGTGAGAAATGGCATGGTCAGGTGGGCTGCGCCTGGCGGCAGATAGGTGAAGCTGTTGCCGAGAGCCCTCAGGAGCCAGAGGTGTACATCGAGCCGCAGGAAGATCAGCATGACCAGCAGCTGATGAAAGGTGGCGACTACGGTCGATTCGACCATCGTGTTTGGGTCGAGGATGTTGATCAGCGAGTAGCCCATCTGGATGCTGAGGACCTGGCCGGCCATCTGGACCGCGTCAAAGACCAGCGAGGTGACGATGCCGAGCGCGAGGCCGACCAGCAGCTCGCTGAATACCAACATTGGCCACTGCGCGAGGGTGAGCACGGGGATGCTGTGCTCGACTAATGGGTAGAGCAGAAAGGTGATCGCGAGCGTGAGCACGGCCTTGATGCGCGCGGGGATGACGGTGCTGCCGAAGAAGGGCGCGAAGAGCATAAGGCCGGAGACCCGGACACCGATCGAGAGCAGCGCGAGCATGACCTGTAAGAGGGGTATCTCCATTACTGCAGCAACCCGTGGAAGTCGGACAGCAGCTTGATGGTGTAGTTGCCCAGGTGGCGCCACATCCAGGGCATGAGCAGGAAGAGTGCGGTGCCGGTGGCGAAGAGCCGAGGCACCGACGAGAGTGTCTGGTCCTGCAGCGAGGTGAGCACCTGGACCACGTTGACCAGCAGGCTGGTGGCGATGGCGATGACGAGGATAGGCCCGACGAGGATGACGACTTCCTCGAGCATGAGGCGGCCTAGCTGAACTACCTGGTCTACACCCATAAGTTGCGACCCATCAGTGGAAGCTCCGCATGAGCGAGCCGATCAGCAGGTGCCAGCCATCGACCATCAGGAAGAGGAGCAGCTTGAGCGGCGTCGAGATCACAACCGGGGGAAGCTGCATCATGCCGACCGAGGTGGTGATGGAGGCGACGACCATGTCGACGATGAGAAACGGCAGGAAGAGCACGGTGCCGATCTGGAAGCCGGATTTGAGCTCGGAAAGGATGTAGGCGGGCAGAATGACGCGGAAGGACAGGTCGTCCAGGGTGCGAGGCCGCGGCTCTTTGGCGATGTCGAGAAAGAGGGCGACGTCCTTGTCGCGGACGTAGTGAGACATGAACTGCCGCATGGGAGTACCGGCGCGGCTGAGCGCTTCAAGCGGAGTGAGCTGGCCTGCCTGAAGCGGGACGACCGAGTCGTTGTAGATGACGGTGCCCACCGGCTGCATGAGGAAGAAGGTGAGAATCATCGATAGACCGATCAGCGTCTGGTTGGACGGCGTGGTCTGCAGGCCGAGCGCCTGGCGTAGGAAATGGAAAACGATGAGCAGGCGGGCGAACGGGGTGATGCAGAGCAGGATGGAAGGGATCAGCGTGAGAAAAGTCAGCAGGACAACGATGGTCCATGAGGCTGACGAGCCGCCAAGGCCGCTGATGCGGATATCGCCGGATGGTGCGGCTGCGAGGGCGAGCAGGTGCGGCGCGGCTAGGGTGTGCATTGACTGGGACGCGTGCAGCGCGGGGGTCGCGAGGAGCGCTAATATAAACAGGATAGGCACCTGGCGTGAGTAAAAGACCTTCACCAAGCCTCCCTGATGCGGTTTGCGGAATGCAGATCGACGTTCTGGGGGTCGAGAGCAGCGGCGAAGTCCGGGGCCGCGTCGAGTTTGGCTAGCAGGGTGACTCCGGCCGAGCCGCCGCCGACGAGGAAACGCTGCTCCTCGACCTGGACGATTGCGACGAAGCGCTTTTCTCCCATGGCGACTGTTTCGACCACGCGCAGGCTGCGGTGTCGCTGGATTGCACGGCGGCTTTCGAGGGCCGCGCAAATGCGCCAGTAGGCGGAGTCGAGCGTCTGCCAGATACGTGCTGCGGCTGTCCTGGGCGTAGCGGTCGCTACGCTCAAATCTGGGTTTGCCGGCGCACCATAGCCGGAACCGCCGTCCCATTCATGTACCGGGTTATTCATACGAGATCCGTAATGCGAGCCGCCAATCGCTCGCCCACGACTTCAAATTCGGTCCAGGCCATGAGCAGGCCGTTGACGCGCAGGGGGATGTCGGTGCTCTGGTGCCATGCGGTCTCAATCAGCGTGCCCACGCTCATGCCCAGCAGTGTGCCGACGGTAAACTTGACCACCGGCACCTCCAGCGCCAGCGTGCACGGCAGCCAGGGCAGCAACTCTACCGGCTCGCGCTCGCGCAGACCATCGTCAGTAAACGATTGAGGATCGGCAGCGGCCTGCGCTTCAGACTTTTGCGTGGCGACGTTCATTGCACTCCTACGTCCTCCAGGCAGCAGCTCGGAGAGTAGCAGCAGTCCCGTAAAGAGCGGGCTGCGTCACCTGGAAGCTGGCATGGAGGATCCTGTAGGGAGAGTATGCAAGTAGAGGGCCAGAGTCGCGAGGCGCAGTGGACCCAGCGAGAGACAAAGAGCCAAGGAGGGATCAAACGCTCTGGAACTGGCTTGTTATCGTGGGAGGTGCTCGCTTATGCGTGCGTCGTGTCCGCACCAGGAGAACCGTGTGGCCCCACGAGCCAAACGCCTTCGGTACGCCGCGGGGTGCGACGCGACCAGGCGCTTCTAATGAGACGCTCATTTTTTGGCAGCCGCATGGAAGGCTGACTCAGAATAGGCTTGAAATGGAGAAAGGCGCAGGCAGGGCGACCGGTGAAGCACGGCCGTCCTGCGCTGTTTAGCCAAATTAGGTCGTGATCATCGCGATGGTGGCCTGCGAGATCGTGTCGAAGGTGGTCACGGTCTTTGCGTTGGCCTGGTAGTCCTGCTGCGCGACGATAAGCTTGGCAAACTCGGTTGCGGTGTCAACGTTGGAGCCTTCTACCGAGCCGCCGGTGATGGTGCCGCGGCCGCCTGTGCCGGCTGTGCCAACCAGTGCCGGTCCGGAGCCCGCGGTCGGCGAGTAGTAGTTGTCCCCTGTTCGCTGCAGACCCTGCGTGTTGATGAAGTTGGCCACCGCAACCTGACCAAGCGCGAGCGTGCTGCCGTTTGAGAAAGACCCTTCAATAGTGCCATCAGAGGCAATCGAGTAGCTGCTCAGCGTACCGCTGGCACTGCCATTCTGGGCCGTCGTTGTTGTCGCGCTGGTCACATTGGTCTGGCTGAGCGTAGGTTGACCGGAGACGCTCAGGTTCCAGCTGAGGGCCAGGTTGGCCGCGCCATCGGAGAGAGGGACGCTGATGCCGGTAATGGCCGTGGGCGGCGGCGAAGTGACTACGCCGCTAGAACTGGTGGTCGACACGAGCTGGCCGGTCGTGTTGAAAGTCAGCGTGCCACTTGAGACCACGGTGCTCGTAGCGCCCGTATCGGCAGTAGGCACGTTAAGGGTGTAACCCCAGCTATTGGCGGCCGTCTTGGTGAACTGCATCGAGAGGACGTGCGAGTTGCCCAGCGAATCGAACAGGGTGATCGGGGTTCCATTGAAGACGGTACCGTTCGGCGACTCGGCGCTCAGATTAGTTTGCGTGTCGAAGGTGGTCGTAGCTGTTGCAGGAGCCACGGCGCCCGATCCGATCTGCAGAGGCGTCAGAACGGAAGCTGTGTTCACGACGCCGTTGACGGCCGGGTAGCCGAGGATCTCGCCGCCGTCCGGGTCTACCAGGTAGCCAGCCTTGCTCGTGGTGAAGTCGCCGGCCCGGATATAAGCAGTTGAGCCATCGGTCTGCTGGGAGACGAAAAAGCCGTTGCCGGTAAGCGCCATGTTCGACGGGATGCCGGTAGCTGTAATGCTGCCATTGGTGAAGTTTGAGGTGGTTTGGGCTACCTGAGTGCCAAGGCCGGTCTGGAGCGGGTCCGAAGCGCCGTTGGTGACGCCGCTTTGGGCGAAGATGTCTGAAAAGGTGTCGTTCTGGTCCTTGTACCCATCGGTGTCAAGGTTAGCGAGGTTGCTTGAAATCGATTGAAGCTGATCCTGCGAGGCGATCAGACCTGATAGTGGCACGCCGAAAAATGACATTTACTTTCCTCCGAACATGGAATTGAGATTTGTAAGGTTGAGCGTCTGCGCATTGCTGGCAGAACGGGCAGCAGCGGCAGCGAGCGTGGATTCTGCCGTGAGCTGCGAGGCTGCGCTAGAAAATTGACTTGAAGCAGCTGTTGGGTTGGAGGAGTTGGTGCTGGCGAGCAGCGCCTGTTTCGCGGCCAGCGTGGCAGCGGAGCCTGCTGCAGTTGGGCCGCTCGCCAGATCCGACGTCAGCCCGGGCTTCGGCGTCGCTCCTTGAGTCGTCGTCGTGGATGTCGTGGTTGGGGTCAGCGCCGAGTTAATGGCGATAAGCTGATCGAGCTGGTTAAGCGAAATCATCTGGCCGACCATGGCGGTTGAGTCCATGGGATTGGTGGGGTCTTGATTCTGCAGTTCCTTGACAAGCAGGTTGAGAAACGTCGACCCGACATCGGTGGTGGCCTGAGCGGCGTTGGAAGGAGTTGTCGTGCCGGTCGTGGTGTCCGCGGCTTTCAAGCTACTCCTACCCGTCGTATTGTTGGCCAGGTTGCGCGACTTGGTGTGGCCATTGATCAAGCTCAGTGCATTTTGCGGCAGGCTTGCTACTGTTCCAAGAACTGACATGCGTTTCTCCTGTGTATCCAGTGATCTTTTGCTCGCTGCGTATGTCTAAACGGCAAAGTGCGAACGTCATACCCGAATGTCCAGTCGCGCTCCCTCGCTGAGGGTTGCTGCCATGCTGGTGCCGGCAAAGCTGTCCACGCTCTCGGTAATGGTCGAGCTGGACGAAAGTGCTGCGGTTGCGCTGGTGGTTGTCGACCTGCTCTCGCGGCGCTCCTCACCGCGGCCGCTATCTGCGGCTGAGTTCAGGCTCTGATCGCGCACCTCGACCTTGGCATGCATGCCGTACTCGCTGCTCAGCTTGGCTTCGATCGAGGGCAGGTGCTGGGCGAGCGCTTTGCCCAGGTCCATGTGCTCAAACGAGATCTGTGCGGCGATCGACTGGCGATTGAGCATCGTGCTCACCGAGACGTTGCCGAACTCGGCTGAGTGCATGCCGACCCGCATCTCCGAGCCTTGCATGGACTGCATGACCTTGGCGGTGTTGATCGCCGGAAGCGCGTGCGTATCTGCGCCGGCCGGCTCGGCCCCGGTCGCTACTCCGTCAGCAGCGGACTGGGTTCCGTCCTGCTTGCTGGGGGAAGTGGGCGCGCTCTGGCCTTGAGGCTGCGTGGCGGCCAGTGGCTGCGGCTGGACCAGCGCGTTTGCCGTCGGGCCAACCGCAGCCGGGCTGGTTGGGGCTGACGAAGTTGCGGCCGGAGTGGTGCTTGAGGGCCCACTGTTTCCGGGAGTGGACGATGCCGAGCTACTCTCGGCGTCCGTCTTGTGAGCATCGTGAACGGAGGATGAGTCGCGTTCCCCGGTCTTCGCGGTACCGGTAGCTGTTCTGGCGGCCGCAGCTGCCGGGGCTGCTGGAGCTGTTATTCGTTCCGGGAAAAGGCTGGCAGTCTGTGTGGGCAGGTTTGCGGTTGCACGCGCGGACTGGCCGAGCGAGGCAGAAGAAGCGCGCAGCGTGTCAGCGGCTGAAGTCGAAAGCTTTCTGGATTGCCTTGGGGCAAGTGTCGCTGATGCCGGCTCGGTCGGCACGCCGGGTATCACCGCCGGACTTGTGGCGATGCTGGCTGCGGCAGCAGGCGAGGAGCTTACCGCGGCTTGCACTGCGGCTAC
>CAXTMM010000028.1:8770-26722 GCA_964245415.1 uncultured Acidobacteriaceae bacterium
CTGCGTGTCGGCGTTGGGCACGGTTGTTGGCGGGGTCGCCGCCGATGGCGCGGTCTTTTCAGAAGCGGTTGGCGTAGAGGAGCTCAAGCTGGTTGAGGCCTGTGCGTTGGCGGTCCTGGTTTCGACAACGGGCGGGTGGATTGCCGAGGTCGGATCAGTGGACACAGGAGTTGCTGAGGCTTGGACTGAGGGGATAAGGGTGGCTTGCGAAGTCGCGGACCTCTCCGACTGAGGCCGGTTTGGCAGGGGTGTGGGCGCAGGCGCCGGTGGGAGCGTGGAGGCTGCGGGCTTCGCAGCAGGTAGTGTCGCGGAGGCGGCGGTCTCGGTGATGGCTTTGTGCGAAGCAGGAGCAGCGATCGAACCTGCTGACGATGCGTAGTTTGATTCTGCTGATATGGCCGAGATGCCATGCGTGACTTCGGCCTGCGAGGAAGTTCCTGATTGGGCCGCCCCGGACCCGAGCGGCTCAACCTCATCAGTAACCGGGGCTGGAGTGACCGCTACTGCGGTTGACTGTGCGACAGAGGCAGACGTACTGGTTGCTGTAGAGGATGGCGCGGCTGATCTGGCGGGCAAAGCACTTGCTTGGCTCGACGTCTGTTTTGCCGGCACATGGGGGACGTCCTGGACTAGAGGGCACGTACCAGAGTTTGGCCCACTTTCTCCCGGTTGCACCCATTGTGCCACCAGGAGAACGCTTGCAGGCTGCGGGGTCGCGATTGGATCAGGCGAGGCGACAGGCGGAACAGAGGCGAGCACCGGTTTCGTCTCGGTCGCATGCTTTGATTCTGGATCGCCGGTCGTGGTCTTCTTCTCGAACGGCGTGCCAGATGATCCGGCCTTGGAACGGGCGCCCTCGGCGGCCGCAGTAGGCAGCTTTAGCGGCGGCGCGTTCACCGCGTTTGAGTTCCCGGATGCCTGTGCAAGCGTGTCGGTAAAGCTTGAGGCGGGCTCAAACGCGGTCGCTTGGCCAGGCATGAGGCGTGATGCTCCGGATGACGAGGTGGCGCTACTGGCGGCTTGAACGGCTATGGGCACGCTGAATGTATAAGCACGTCGACAGCCAAACCTTTACTACGCCCGAGGCTTTGTTGTAAATCCTGTAAGTCTTTTACTTTGTTGAGTTTGGTATCTCGACGACCGGGCGGGGCGAGCACCCGATCTACCCGGCAACGGCAACCCGGCAAGAGTTGCCGCGCACCTGCTAGGCAAAGCGTGCCTACTGGCGCAGCCTGCGGGCGATGAACATGTCGTCGAGGGCCTTCTGCTGGTGCCGGGCCTGTTCAGCGAGGAAGCTGTCACGCTGCTTTTCGCGCATGGTGCTCAGCACCTCACGCGCCTGGTGCGCGGCCTGGTAGGTCTTGATCTGCTTGTCTCTCAGCTGCTCGAACTGGGCCAGCTGGTCGGCGGTGAACTGGCGGCGCTCCTTGAGCAGCGCAGACATGCCGTAGGCGGCGTGAAGCTCAGCCGCGGGAGTGCGTTGAAGCAGATCGGTTTCGCGCCGGACAGCCGCTTCGGCAATCTGGACATCGAGTGAGGCGAGGGTCTCCCGGGCCTGGGCCACCTGGGCGAGGATCTGGGCCAGCAGGCGCTCTTCGCGCTGCTCGTGGATCTCGCGAAGCCGCAGCACTGCGGCGAGTGAGAATCGAAAGGCCATTCTGGAAGATGTCTCCTGTGGGCGGCTCCCGGGATCAAAGCAGCGCAGACTTAGATGGGGAGGTCCTGCAGGCGCTTGATCGTGGCCTTGAACGGCTCGATGTCCTCCGGTTCCTGCTGCAGAAAGTTCTGGACTGCGGGCAGGCATTCGACTGCTTTGTCGAGCATTGGGTCAGAGCCTTTCTGGTAGGCGCCGATGCGGATCAGGTCTTCAGAGCGGGTGTAGGAGGCGAGCAACAGGCGTAGCGCGCGGGCCTTCGCCTGGTGCTCGCGGGTTGAGACAGCGGGCATCAATCGGCTGAGGCTGTCGAGCACCGAGATGGGAGGGTAATGGTTGCGCAGGGCCAAGTTGCGGTCGAGGATGATGTGCCCATCGAGCAGAGAGCGTACTGTATCGGCTACCGGGTCCTGCTGGTCGTCGCCTTCCATCAGCACCGTATAGTAGGCGGTGATCGAGCCGCGCTTGAAGTTGCCGGCACGCTCGACGAGCTTGGCCAGCATGCCGAGGACAGATGGTGTGTAGCCCTTGGCGGTCGGCGGCTCGCCTGCCGCGAGGCCGATCTCGCGCTGGGCCATGGCAAAGCGGGTCAAGGAGTCGACGACCAGGAGCACGTTCTTGCCAGTGGCGGCGAAGTGTTCGGCAATTGCGGTGGCCGAGAGCGCCGCTCGCAGGCGCAGGAGCGGCGACTGATCGGAGGTCGAAACCACGACGACCGACCGGCGCCTGCCTTTTTCGCCGATGACCTCAAGAAACTCCTGGACCTCGCGACCGCGCTCGCCTACCAGCGCCATTACGATCAGGTCGGCCTCGGTGCCGCGCGCCATCATGCCGAGCAGCGTGCTCTTGCCGACGCCCGAGCCGCCGAAGATGCCCAGGCGCTGGCCGCGGCCGCAGGTGACAAACGCGTCAAGGGTACGCACGCCGCAGCCGAGCGGCTCGCGGATCGGTACCCGGTCAAGCGGCAGCGGCGCCGCGCTGTCAATCAGCATGGCTCTTCGCGAGCGGAAGTCGCCGCCGCCATCGATCGGGATCCCGGTTGCGTCGACGACCCGGCCGAGCAGCTCGGGGCCAACCCGGATCGAAGGTCGAGCACCGGAGGAGACGATGCGGTCGCCGTAGCGGATGCCGCGTGGGGTCTCGAGGGTCATGGTCAGCATGGTCGCGCCGCGGAAGCCGACTACCTCGCCGGAATAGGTGTGGTTGGAGCGGGTGCGTATCTCGCAGGCATCGCCGACCGAGCAGAAGGGGCCCTCGGACTCGACCAGGTTGCCGATGACCTGCAGGACACGGCCTGACCAGCGTACGCTGCCGCTGTGCTCGAGCTGCTGGAAGTAAGGCGCGAGTGGGGTCGGCATGGAGCGTGTCTCCTGTAGCCGTACTCCGGCCAGTGATGCCGGGCGTCAGTTTGCGGGAGTGGGGCTTCAGGGCCTCTGCGCGAGTACGTCGAAGAAGCCTCGCTCGACTTCCTTTAACTGGGCGTCGAGCGAAAAGTTCGCCGATCCCAGCTCGGTCTCGAGCATGCAGCCGCCTGGATCGAGCTCTGCGTCTTCGACCACGGAAACCTGAAGGGTCTGCGCGGGGCCAGCCGCAAAGTACTCTCTCCATGGACCGGCTTCACCAGGCTGCACCCGGACGGTCACCGCCGAGCCGTCCTTGAGCTGGGTGAGCGCCATCCTGACCAGTGCGGCTACCAGCATGGGGTCGACCTGCGCCTCGCGGTGCAGAATCTTGCCTGCGATCGAGAGGGCGAGGTGTACGACCTCGCGCTCGACCCGCGAAAAGTACTGGCTGCGCTCCTTGTCAAAGGCCCGCACTGCCTCGACGATCTTCGCGTTCTCCCGTGCGTCATACTCCTGGCGCAGGCGCGCCTCGGTCTGCTGGGTAGCCTCCGCACGGGCGGTGGCGAGCCGCTGGTTGAGCGCTTCCTCGGTGAGCGTGATACCCAGCACCAGCTCCTCCGGCTCCGCCACGCTGGCGTCGATCCTCGGCAGGGACGAGGCTGCCTCATCAAGCTTGGGATACTGAAAGATGGAAACCGGTACAGAAAACACATTTGAAGCTGTCTGATTGCTAGAGTACATACTCGTCTGCTCCTTCACTCTTCAGAGTGACCTTGCCTTCGGACTCAAGCTTGCGCGCCACCGCTACGATCTCAAGCTGAGCATTGGCGACATCCTTGCTGCGCACCGGCCCGAGCGACTCGGCATCTTCCTTCATCATCTCGATCGCGCGGGAGCTCATGGTCTGGTAGAAGTGCGCGCGCAGCTCTTCGCTTGCCCCCTTTAGTGCAAGGGTTAATACCTTCTTATCGACTGCTGCCGTAATTTCACGAACCTGGACCTCCTGCACGTTGCGGAAATCCTCAAAGGTAAACATCAGGTTGCGGATCCCGATGGCGAGCGCGGCCTCCTGCTTTTCGATCATCTCGAGGATCTCGCTCGAGGTGGTCGAGTCGATGTTGTTGAGCAGATCAGCCACGCTCTGGAAGCCGGAGTAGGTCTTCTTCTTTGCCTCGCCGACCGAGCGCAAGCGGCGGTTGAGCACAATTGAGACCTTGGCCGCCATCTCTGGCGAGAACTGGCGGAGGTTCGCGAGGCGCTTGACCGACTCCGCCCGAACAGCGGGCGGCAGGCACATGAGCAGCGCCGAGGCCTGCTTTGAGTCGAGATGCCCGAGAATGAGCGCGATCGTCTGCGGGTGCTCGCCCTCAAGGAAGCGGGCGAGTTGCTTTGGATCGAAACGCTGCAGGCTCTCGATGCGGGTGGAGCTGAGCTCGCTTGCCCGAAGGAGGCGCTGGATCATATCCCGTGCGCCGGTCTCACCGAAAGCGGTGACGAGCAGGCGGGTCGCGAGTTCCTGGCCGCCGCGCGAGATGTGCTGCTGAGCCATGGTGAGGTGCTTGAACTCCTCCAGCACCTGCAGCGAGACCTCTTTGGGCACACTGCCGAGACGCGCCACTTCCTGCGCTACCTTTTGCAAGTCTTCGTCTTCGAGGTTGCGGAAGATGGTCGCGGCGGCATCGTCGCCAAGAACCGCTACGAGGATTGCTGCCTTGCGTACCCCGGTTAGCTGTGCATTCTCCGCGCCCACTAGCTTTCTCCTCGTAGCCAGACCTGCACCGCGCGGGTGCTGGCGGTTGGTTCTGCTTTGACCATTTGGACCATCTCCTGCTTGAGCGCGGCGACCTGGCCCGGGCCCATGGGGGCCGGGGGCTCAAGCTGGTGGGGCGCGGACTGCTCGATCATCGGAGTTGCTGCTGCCGAGCCCTCCGGCGCCGGCAGGCGTCCCACTGCGCTGAGTGCTCGCTGCTGCACCGGCTTGATCATCAATATGTAGGCCAGCCCAAAGAGCACCAGCAGCATCGCGTAGCGAATCACCTGGGAGTAGTCGGCTACGCCCTTGTGAATCTTTTCGACTATGGTGGCGGGCGGGATCTCGATCGCTGCCGGCTGATCGAACGACATGTCCTGGACCGTCATCACATCGCCTCGGGTAGCGTCGAAGCCGATCGCTGCCTCGGCAAGGTCCTGGATCTGCTTCAACTCCTCCGGCGATCGCTTGAGCCGGGTTTCGATCCATTTGCCTTTTGGTCCCTGCTTGCGCTGGGTGTAGTCGTCGACGACCAGCGCTGCGCTCAGGCGGCGGACGCGGCCTGCGGGCTCTATCAAGTGGCGGGTGAGCTTGTTCACGCCATAGGTGGTGTTGTCGGTCTTCGAGCTCGAAGACGAATCGCCGACGGATGTGGTCTGGACGTTCGGGACGGCCGGCGTGGCTGGCTTGCCTGCGGTCGCGGGCGTCGCGGGAGATGCCACCTTGGCGCCGGTCTGGGGCACATTGCTCGACGTTCCGGGAACGCCGCCCACGCCTGCTCCGGGCCCGGTCTGGTCCTCGGAGTGCTGTACGGTGAGCGGTACGGCGACCGCCGGGTCATACTTTTCCTGACTCTCTTCGGTCGTGCCGAGATCATAGTCGATGTTCACGCTGGCCCGCAGGTGGTCTGCGCCCACAACCGGCGCGAGGGTTGCGATCAGTCGGCGGGTCAGCTCCTGCTCTTCTCCTTCGCCGCCCGCGCCGTTGCCAAAGCCTGCGCCGCGGCCCCCAAGCGCCTCGTTGGTGTCCGCATCGACGATCGAGACATCGGCAGCCTTGAGTCCATCGACCGCGCCTGAGACCAGCCTTGCAATCGAGGATGCTTCTTCGCGAGAAAGCGAGCCCCGGCTAAGACTGAGCGCGACCGAAGCTTTGGCCCCGCGCTCGTGGTCAAGGAAGACTGAGTCAGTCGCCATGACCAGATGCACGCGAGCGCTCTTGATCCCGCTGAGGGTCATAATCGTCCGCTCGAGCTCGCCTTCGAGCGCGCGCTGGTAGTTCACCTTCTCGTCGAATTCGGTCTGACCCCAGCTCACCTTGTCGAAGATCTCAAACCCCATCCGACCGGAGTGGGGGCTCTGGCCCGAGGCTACCTCGAGCCGCGCCGCATCCAGCTGGTCGGCGGCCACGCTGATGCTTTTGCCATCGGGCGAGAGCTGGTAGGCGATCTTTTTGGCCGCGAACTCGGAGCCGAGTGCCTGCGCGTCGGCCGGCTCCATGCCGCTCATCAGCGGCTTCATGTCGGGGGTCATCATCAGCTGAGTGAAGAGCGCCAGCAGGCCGCCGGTGAGCGCGATGCCCACGAGCAGCAGCACCCGCTGATTCTGCGTCCGGGTAGCCCAGAAGTGCTTGACCCGTAGCAGCAGGCTTTCGGTTGGTTGGGTCTGGTTTACTACCGCCATGATCCGCCGACTCTATCTTTGGTTGCGCTGCCTGGAGCGTGAAGAGGACATGCAAGACCGCTAGCGCAGCCGACACGCGAGAGTGCAGCCCTGGAGTTAAAAAGAGCAAGTACGTCTAGAACTGCATCTTCTCGATATCCTGGTACGCGTTTACGATCTTGTTGCGCACCTGCATCATGAGCTGAAACGCGACGTCGGCTTTTTCAACCGAGATCATGACCTTGCTCATATCTGCGTTGCCGCCCGAGAGTAGGGTGTTGACCTGCGTCTCGGCCGCGCCCTGCAAGTCGTTGACCTGGTTCAGCGCGTTCTTGAGCACGGTGCCGAAGCCGTTGCCGCCGCCGGCTGGCTCACCCAGCGTAAGCGGCTGTATCTGCGAAGCTACGGCCGGAAAGAGACCGCTGATTCCCACACTCATCTTCGTGACTCCCTGTCGTTAGCTAGCTCTTGAGTATGTCAATCGAACCTTGGATCATCTGCTTGGACGCGGCGACCGCGGAGGCGTTGAGCTGGTAGGCGCGCACCGAGCCCATCAGATCAACCATCTCCTGCACCGGGTTGATCGCCGGGTAGGCGACAAAGCCATCCTTGTTCGCGTCCGGGTGCCCGGGCTCGTAGCGCATGACCGGCGGCGCCGGGTCTTCGACCACGGCTGCAACGCGCACACTGCCTGCTTGCGGGCCCAGCAGGTGGTGGCCGGAGCTGGCAAAGGTGAGCCGGAAGGCTGACGCGCCGGGCGCCGTGAAGACCACCTGCTTGCGCGTGAACGGGCCGCCCTGGTCGGTGCGCGTGGTCTCGGCGTTGGCCATGTTGGTGGCGATTACCTCAGAACGCTGCCGCTCGGCTGAAAGTGCCGAGCCGGAGATTGCGAGCATGTCAAATGGTCCCATTGTTAACTCCCTCCGCCGCCGTTGATGGCGCTTAACAGTTCATGAAAGTTGGACTTTACCAGCTGTATCCCCATCTGAAACTGGAGCTGCGACTGAGCCAGCAGCAAGCTCTCCCGGTCGAGATTCACATTGTTGCCGTCCGGCCGCTGGAGCAGCCCCTGGACCTGCTGGACGACCGGCACCATCTCGACATCGTCTCCACCGGAGGAGCTTGTGCTGGTGGCGCGCATCATCTCGCGCTGGAAGTTGAGGTCCTTGGTCTTGTAGCCAGGCGTATCCACGTTGGCCATGTTGGAGGCGATGGTCTGCTCGCGATCGGTTGAGATCTCGAGGAATCGCTCCATCGAAGCAGGAAGAAGACTGGGTGTCGCCATACTATGCATACCTCCGGGGCGGAAGCCCATATTCGCGAATCCTGTTGCGCATGGTGCGCACGCTGATGCCCAGCATCTCGGCCGCCTGGGTGCGGTTGCCGTGGGTCATGGCAAGGGTGTGTTCGAGGTGCACGCGCTCAACCTGCCGGATGGGGACCCCGGCTGGCGCTGTTTGAGGAGCGTGCGAGCTGGCAGCCGGATAGCCCGGCTGCTCAGCCGAGGGTGTTCCCCGCGGCTGAAACTCCTGGTCAAAGCAGCTCTCGTCGAGCACCATGCCGGGTTGGAGCGAGAGCACACGGCGCATGAAGTTGCTCAGTTCGCGGACGTTACCGGGCCAGCTATGGCGGGCTAACCGGGCAAGGAACTCGTCATTTAGCTCGGGCGCCGGCCGGCGCGCCTTGGACGCGTACTTTTCGGCGAAGTAACGCGCGAGCACCGGGATATCTTCGGCGCGGTCGCGCAGGGCAGGCAGGGCGAGAGGGATGACGTTGAGGCGATAATAGAGATCGCTGCGGAACTTGCCCTGCTCGACCATGGCGCCGAGCATCACGTTGGTCGTCGCGATCACCCGGATATCGACCTTGGTTGCCCTCGTCTCCCCGAGCCGCTCGAACTCCCGCTCCTGAAGCGCGCGCAGAAGCTTCGGCTGCAGGTGGAGCGGCATCTCGCCGATCTCGTCGAGCAGCAAGGTGCCGCCGTGAGCCAGCTCGAATTTGCCTGCCTTGGCGGTGAGCGCGCCGGTGAAGGCGCCGCGAGCATGTCCGAAGAGCTCGCTCTCGAGCAGGTGCTCGGGTACGGCGGCGCAGTTGATGGCCACAAAGGGCTTGCGGCTGCGGTCGCTTGCATCGTGGATAAAGCGTGCGAGCAGCTCCTTGCCCGTGCCGCTTTCGGCCTCGACCAGCACGTCCGCGTCGGTGGTGGCGGCTGCCCGCGCCCTCTCGACTGCGCGCAAGAGCGCCGGCGCGTTCCCGACGATATTGCTGTGGCCGGATGCGCTAGCCGCCTGAAGGCTGGGAACCGAACCGGCGTGCGCCCCCTGCAGAGTCTGCCGCATCACCCGTTCTGCCCGCTCCTCCAGCTGCTCAAAGGAGATGGGCTTGGTCATGTAGTCAAACGCGCCCGAACGCATGGCGCTCACCGCATCGGGCACGGTGCCGAAGGCGGTCAAAAGGATGACTGCGGTCGAGGGAGCCAGCCGGCGAGCCGAGCGCATCACTTCCAGTCCGTCACCATCCGGCATCCGGACGTCGGAGACGACGAGGTGAAAGACGCGGCGCTCGAGCGCATCAGTCGCATCCTTGACGCCGTTCGCGGTCTCGACATTCCAGCCCCGGCGAGCGAAATTCGCCTCGAGTGCGGCGCGGATGCCAGGTTCGTCGTCGACGACCAGGACAGATGAGGCTTGGATCGAGTGGTGCGTTGAGTTTTGCGCAAAAGCCTGGATCATAGGGTCGGTAACTCCACGTAGAAGGTCGTGCCGCTGCCTAGCTTGCTGCTTACCCTCATCTCGCCGCCGTGCTGGCGGACGATCTGACCGCAGACTGCCAGACCTAAGCCAGACGTGTTGCCGCTCCCACTGAAGCCGGGGCGAAAGATCTCAGTCAGCTGCTCGGCCTGGATCCCGCAGCCGGTGTCGGAGAACTCAATAGTCGCGGAGCCGGGCTCGGGCGTGCGCACCAAGACTCGTACCCGTCCACTCTTGGGTGTGTGGCGAACCGCGTTCGAGACCAGGTTCAACACGACCTGCTGCAGGCCGCTTGCATTGCCCAGCACCAGGGTCTCGCCCGGCTCGGCGGTGAACTCGAGGGCCACGCCTGCCTGCTCGGCGATGGGCCGCACGAATTCGACGCTTGATCCGATCGCGCTCGCAAGCGAGATCGGGGTAAGCGCAGGAAAGCCTGCGCCATGAAAACTGAGCACGTTGTTCACCGTTCCCGAAAGGGAACGAATGCCGGCGTGCATGTGCGAGATCCACTGGCGCTCCGAGCCCCGGCTGCGGCTCACGCTCTCACTTTCGCCAAGTAAACCGGCAAACAGCTCCATGCTGGCTAATGGATTTCTAATTTCATGAGCGAGCATGGCGGCGACTTCAGCGAGCGCAGTTGCCCGGCGGCCTCGATCCCGCTCCTGCTCGGCCTGCTTGTGCGCGGTCACGTCGCGCAGGATCAGGATGGTCTGGCTTGGGCGTCGGCCAGTCCCTTTGCCACTGGCATCTTCTTCGCGCGCATAGAGGCGGCGGTTGCGGACCTCGATCCAGCGTTTGCCGGCCGGCCCGGCCACACCGAACTCCTGCTCTCCGTCGGGAATCCGCTCGTCCGCGACGAACGAGGCCAGGTCAATGCCAGAGTGGGTCGAGATTGCGGCCAGGCTGTTGGCATGGCCCTGCGCGTAGCCTTGCTTCCTGGTCCGCGCCTGACCTTGTATCTGCAGCGGCGCCAGGTCGAGCAGCCGCATCCCCTCTGGATTGATCATCGAGAGCGCGCCGTCGTTCTCAAGCACCAGCACCCCGCAGGGCATGGAATCGACGATCTGCTGCAGCGCGAGGCGCATCCGCTCGTTCTCGGCGAGGCTCGCGTTGAGCGCGGCATTGCGCTCCGCCAACTCGAGGCTAAGGTGCGCGACCTGGCCCTGCAGTTCAGCATAGGAGCCCTCAAGCCGGGCCGCGACCGCGATGAACTCTGAAAACGCATCGGCTAGTAGGCTTGCGCCAGCCTTGGGCTGGGCTCCTGTTCCGGCTCCCTGCTCCATGAGCACTTCGAAGCCTGAGAGATGTGCGGCTTCAGCAGCCGGATCGGCAAACGCACTGTTTCTTGGTGCTAGATGAGAAGTAGGCAGCATCTGCCTGTTAGTCATGCACGAACAAGGCCAATACTGTGCCAGGGTCTGCACCTTTCTCGAGGAGGGGTTACTTCGGTGTGCCCGCGTCGGCGGATCATGTCGAGCTGCTACCCGGTCAGGCTGCGTTGCCTGCGATCGGCAGCCGGATGGCGAGGACGACGGGCTGAGTGGATAGAGAAAAGACTGCCTGCTGGCCAAGGATATTGGCTCTGGCTAGCGCGAGATGAAGCCGCATGCCTTCGTCAAAGCAATCTGCGGATGCGGCTTCGCCAAGCGTCTGGGGAGCAATGCTGAGGCTCAGCCAGCCATCCTCGGCGGACAGGCTGCAGCTGACGGTTGAGTTCCTCTGGGAGCATTCGCGCACGATGTGCAGCATGCTCCGCAACGCGTGGCGAGTACGCTTGGGATCGACACAGACGGTCAGCAGGCGTTCGTCTGGCGGCGGTACGAAGGACAAACTGGGGTCCGGGTCGGTCTGCAGCTCAAGCCGCAGACCGGTACCGGCAAAGATCGCCTCTGCATCTTCGGCCAGCAATCCGAGAAGACTCGAAAACGCAACCGCCGCGACGTGTGCTTCGCTGCTCTGCACATGCACGAGTTCCTGCATCAGCCTGAAAAGGGTGGAGAGGTGTTCGACCGCGGTTGTGCCGTCGGCGATCAGTTGCCGCGTGCCCGGGTTGGCTGCGCCCGCGGACTGCGCGAGATAGAAGTAGGAATGTAGCACGGTGATGGGCTGCGCCAATGCGTGCATGCCGTCGAGCAGGCTGGGGTAAAAGTCTGCGCGCTCAGAGCACGTGCATTCGCCAGGGCCGCACGCGCGATTTGCGAGGCTCTTATACGTTGCGCAGCACATAGCCGACACCGCGCACAGTATGGATGAGCTTTTCCTCGCCCGCGCGATCGATCTTGTCACGCAGGTACTTCATGTAGACATCGACGATGTTGGTGTTGGTTTCAAGGGGCATATTCCAGACCTCCCGCATGAGCGTGGCGCGGGAGACCGGCTTGCCCGCGTGCAGCACCAGGTACTCGAGCACGGTAAACTCTCGCGGGGTCAGATTGATCTGGCGCCCGTTGCGCTCGACACGAAATTCACTCCGGTCGAGCACCAGGCCCGTTCCCTTGGTCGCGTCCTGGCCTGCGGAGCTGGAGCGGCGCAGCAGCACCCGGACACGCGCCATCAGCTCGAGCAGCGAGAAAGGCTTGAGCAGGCAATCATCCGCGCCGAGGTCAAGCGCCTTCACCATATCTTCTGTCCGGCTTCGCCCGGTGAGCACCAGCACGGGAAGCAGAGGCTGGCTGGTACGGAGCATCTGCAATAAGCTGAGGCCGTCCATCTTGGGCAGGTTAAGGTCGAGCATGACCAGGCTGTGCTGAGCGCTTCCAAGCGCTCTGGCTGCTGCCTCGCCGTCGTGCACCAGGTCGACTGCGAAGGACTCCGCAGTAAGGCCGGAGGCCAGCAGGCGAGCAAGAGGCGCATCATCCTCGACCACTAGAATGCGGCGGCGGGTCGCAATCGCGAGCGTTGGCGGCAGAGCTGCGGTCTGCGAGTCGGAATGGATGCTCGGAGACGGAAACGCTCTCAAGCCGCCAGGAAGATCGCCTGGTGGTGCCTGCATGTAGGTCCTCCGAGGAAGATTCGTTTCTGAATATAGAAGGCAGTATGCACTGTAAGCCGGAGGGAAACGAGGATGCCGGTACTAACGTTTGTCGACAGAGAACGAGGAGTGTCAAAAGGGGAAAACTCGCCGAATAGGTTCGATCTGCGAGGAATCCAGTTCCTAAGAGCGCAGAAATAAAGGTGAAAGTTTTGCCTCATTTAGCCGATAGCGCGGGTATGCGTGATCTTCTCTATCGCCTTCCTCGTTTTTCTGCAGACTTTCCCGTCGATGTCATCATCGGGGAAATGGCTATTCTCGGCGTATGCAAAAACATCAGCGAAACCGGCATGCGCGGTGAGTTCCGGCAGAGGCTTCCTCTTGAAGCCGTGGGACTGATTCGGCTGAACCATCCGCAGCAGAGTATGGAGTTGCGAGGCAAGGTAGTGCACTATGCCCAGTTCCAGATGGCCTTTCACTTTCTGTTTCAATCGGAGACAGAGCGTTTGCGGCTGTGTGATTTTGCGCGAGCAGCGAATAAGACTGGATCTACGTTGAAGACAGCCGCGCTGCCGGCGCGGGGGCTGCGCTATCTGCCCATGCCGACTGATCGGCGGCATCGCTAATAGCCATTGCACCGACAAGGCACCTGCACAGTTACAATACTGCCGAATCGACCCACGTGGCCTTTGTCACGGAGAAATCACGTCGCAAGTGTTTCTGTCCATGCGTAGCAATCCGGCCATAGTCATGACGAGAAATGCTCCAGTGTGGCGAATAACACGTTCGCTCAACAATGGCAAGGAGTGGATTGTCGATTAAAACGATAAAAAGCAAATCTTTCACTTTCCTCAGGATGACGGGCATTTTAAGATGAACTTTGGCTTTATCACGCTGGCTCGCGTTTTGATACGTGCGCTTCTAAGGTTCGTTGGCCTTGACTCCGGGTGCGGGTTTTATCTTTTCGTCTGCCGGCGCTGCGGCTTGCGGTTTCCCTGACAATGCCGCCTCGCCTGGTTTTGCCGTCTCGGGCTCGGCTCCTGCTGTTCCTGCTGCACCCTCTGCCGGGGCCGCGGCTCCAGGCGGCAGACCGCCAGGGCCGGAGACTGCGGGCGCTGCCTTGTCCGCGTCCAGATACTGCACGATCAGCGTGATCCGCCGGTTGGACGCGTCGGTTGGCTCGAGCGGCTTGCGCAGACTCTGATCGGCGAAGCCTCGCACCTGCGCGATCTGGTCCGCTCTAACACCATTTGCCTGCATAAGGCGCCGCGCCATATTTGCGCGGTCGGCAGAGAGCTCCCAATTTCCGTATGCGGCCCCGCTCGAATATGGCGTCGCATCGGTATGCCCTTCAACCGAAATCTTGTTTGGCAGCTGGCCCAGCTGGGCTGAGAGCACCTTGAGCAATTCCATCAGCACCGGCGTCGGCTTGGGGCTGCCCATCTCGAAGAAGGTTCCCTTTTTATCCTCCATCAACTCGATGCGAAGACCTTCTTCGGTAATCGTGATCTCGATCTGTTTGTTTAGTTTCTTGAGGTTATCGATTTTTTGGATGGATTCTAGCAACGCCTGCTTCAAACGGGTGAGGTCTTCCTTTTTCAAGGGCAGGCTTTCGGCTGCACCGCGCTTGGTAGTCCCTTTCATGGCGGCGGTGCCGTTGGGATCGCGGAAGTAACCGCCGATCACCTCCTGGGTGTGCTTGCTTGAAGTACTCAGCAGCCAGAGGACGATAAAGAGCGCCATCATGGCGGTGACAAAATCGGCGTAGGCCACCTTCCACGCGCCGCCGTGATGGCCTCCATGGCTGATGACTTTTTTGATGATAATGGGCGGTTCGTCGGCCATGGTGCGGAGTTCCCCCAATCATGTAACAGTGACAGCAGCTTTACCTGGCCGTGGCAAATGCAGCTTTGTCGCCGCGCTCGGCCCGCAGACATGCGCCTACAAGCGTGCTCTAAGCTGCGGCAGCTGCTTCGCCGCCCTTGTCGCGGCAGGCCTTCTCGACCTCTGAGAACCCGGGGCGCACGTGGGCAGGAATCGCCCGGCGCGCTACCTCGACCGCGAGGATCGGCGATGTGCCTTTGATAAAGGCCATCATCAGCACGCGCAGCACGTGGTAGTAGGCATGCTCATCGTCGGAAATCTTGGTCATATTGGCAGCCAGCGGCCCCAGCATGCCGTAGCACATCAGGATGCCGAGAAAGGTCCCAACCAGCGCCGCTGCAACCTTGTGGCCGATCTCTTCAGGCGGGCCGCCGAGCGCGCCCATGGTGATCACGATACCCAGCACCGCAGCCACTATACCGAGCCCAGGCAGCGCATCGGCTACGGTCGAGAGCGCGCTGATGGGCTGGCCGGAACTGTGGTGATGCACTTCCATGTCAAGCTCCATCATTTGATCGACGTCAAATGGGGTGACGCCGCCGGTGATGGCCATGCGCATTGTGTCGCAGACAAAATCCCGTATGTGGTGATCCTTGATAAAGGCCGGATACTTTGAAAAAAGCGGGCTCTTATCCGGGCCCTCCACATCGGCTTCTATGGCGACCATGCCCTCTTTGCGCGCCTTGGTGTAGAGCGAGAACATCATCTTCAGCGTGTCAAGGTAGCGCTGCTTGGAGAACTTGGATCCGCTAATGACCCCGATTAGATTCGAGATGACGCCTTTGAGGATGTGCATGGGATTTGCGACCAGCAGGGTCCCGAGCGCGGCGCCCCCGATGGTGACCAGCTCGGCCGGTTGGATGAGCACAGCGAGCTTGCCATGTTCCATCAGGAACCCGCCGATGACAGCGCCAAAGACGACTACGATACCGATGATCGAAAACATGAGTAGCTCTTTCAGCAGAAAGTGCAGGCGTGTGGGCAGGTTCGCCTCGAACACAGCACGCGAACAAGACTGGCCTTGGGGCAAACCGGCATGCGAGCGTGTGGCCTACGAGCACTAACATTGCAGAGGAAAGGGTTGCCCGCAAGCTTACTAAAGGCAGGTACAGTTACGCTTTTCCCGCGAAATTCAGGATTAGACTTGTGACGGAAGTGCGTTCCAAAGTGGGATAGCGGATGCCAAACGCTGCTTTGTTCGGTAGCGTGATCTCAGATGAGTATCCAAAGCTCTTCCAGTCTTCGTCAGGAGGAACGAAGCCCCATCGGCGTGCTGCTGGTCAGCCCGAATGCAGGGTTTCGTTCGCAACTGCGCGGCAAGCTGCATCTTCCGCGGTGGTTCACGTCGGAGGCGGCGAGCGGCGCGGATGCGCTTGAGCAGCTCCTGGACAGCCGGGTGGACGTGCTGCTGCTCGATCCCCTTCTGCCCGATCTGGTCGCCGACGAGTTCAGCGCCATGGTGCGGGAACGATTCCCGGCCATTGAAGTGCTCACCATGAACACGCACACCGGGCAGGTGCTGGTCGGCAGCGCGTCGCCGACCCCGATCGCCTCGCAGCTTTCGGAAGTGCTCTACCATCGCGACATTCCCCCTACGCCGGCTGCGCCGCCCAAGCACCGCCTGCGCGAGGTGCTGCAAGGCAAGCTGGGCCTGCGCGGCATGGTGGGCGACTCGGATCCGATGCAGCATGTCTTTCTGATGACCCAGATGGTCGCGCCTACTGACACGACCGTGCTGATCACGGGCGAAAGCGGCACGGGCAAGGATCTGATCGCGCAGGCAATTCACATGATCAGCCCGCGACAGAAGTATCCTTTCGTCGTGGTCAACTGCGCCGCCATTCCGGAAGCGCTGCTCGAGGCTGAACTCTTCGGCTACGCCAAGGGCGCGTTTACGGGCGCGATGCAGTCGCGCATCGGGCGGATCCACGCGGCGCACGGGGGCACACTGTTTCTCGACGAAATAGGCGACATGCCGCTTTCGCTGCAGAGCAAGATCCTGCGTTTTCTCGAGCAGGGAGAGGTGCAGCGGCTGGGCGGAAACGATAATCTCAAGGTCGATGTGCGAGTGGTGGCCGCGACAAATGCGGAGCTGAAAACGCTGGCCCAGCAAAAGCTTTTCCGCGAGGATCTGTACTATCGCGTCGCGGTCTTTCCTATCCAGCTGCCGCCGCTGCGTGATCGCATGATCGACCTCGGCAGCCTGAGCCATGCGTTCCTCGCGAAGTTTTCTCCCGGCGCTACGCTGTGCCAGGATGCGCTCGACACGCTCTACCGGCATAATTGGCCTGGGAATGTGCGCGAGCTGCGCAATGTGATTGAGCGCGCCAGCATTCTTGCTGGGCTTAACTGCGATATCAGCTCGCGTCATATTCTGCTGTGATTATTCGGACTATCGTGCAGCCCCCTCCAATGCAGCGAATGCTTCGGGCACTACTGCCTCCAACTCGCACATCGTAGCCAGCACCTGCTCTGCCCCAGCTTCCAGCAAGCGCTCGGCATGACCGGGCCGGCAATGGCTGCCGCCGGTGAAGCCGAAGACGCGCATTCCCGCCGCACGCGCGGCTTGCACACCGGGCAGGCTGTCCTCGATCACCAGGCAACGCTCGACAGGCGTGCGCATGGTTCCGGCAGCGTAGATAAATACGTCGGGCGCGGGCTTGCCGTGCGCGACATAGGTTGCGCTCACCACGTTTGGTGCTGAGGGGTCGGGAGCGAAAAAGGCATACAGCGAAACAAAGCTCAGACCTAACTTTAGCTTTGCCGGAGCGCTGCTGGAAGCGACACAGAAAGGGATGCGTATTCTGGCAAGCGTCGCCGCGACGCCTGGGATTGCTTCGAGCTCGCTCGTGAATGCATCATGAATCCGCCGCGTCATCGCCTCGCGGTAAGTCGGCGGCACGGGCTGGCCCCAGTCTTCGGCGATCAAGGTGAGTATCTCGGGCTCCGGGCGCCCTGCGAAGCGCTCGACGACCTGCTCGGGCGTGATGGGGTAGCCGAGGCTGGTCAGCTCCTCGCTCACCATGGTGCAGACCAGCATCTCGCTGTCGATCAGCACGCCATCGCAATCAAAGATGAGCAGGTTGGTTCCAGGCATGCTCTATTGTCGCTCATCCACTCTCGACGCCTGCTTATGCTTGGGCAAGGTACACTGGGGCGTTAAGAAACGCTTTGCTGCGGTCGGGGCTTGTTTCATTAGGCATGACGGAGGCACTCCTGTTGGACGAACAAAGCAATCTGACCCTGGCCCAGCTGGACGAGGTAAGCGGCGGCCTGCGCCTGCAAGAACTTGAAGACAAGTACCGGCGCATCGCTACTCTTCTTGAGCAAGAGCGGCTTGACGGATTGCTGCTGCGGCGCAATGAGAATCTCTCGTGGCTTACGGCGGGGCAGGTCGAGGCGCGGGTGCTGATCCCCGGTGAAACTGCCGTGGCAAGCCTTCTTGTGCTTCGCGACGGACGCCGCTTCTATCTTGCGCCGGAGAACGAAGCGCCACGGCTAGCTGCGGAGGAGTTTACCGGGCTTGACTACGAGCCTGTGCTGGCGCCCTGGCATGCTGACGCTAGCGTAGCGCAGGTAGAAAAGATCGTCGGTAGAGGGCGCATGGGGTCTGACTCGCTGGGCTTTCTGCCGGTCGATCTCGGTGCTTTGCGCGCCCCGCTGACTGAAGCCGAGATCCTGCGCTATCGCTGGCTTGGCGCAACTACCGCGAGCGTGGTTGCGGGTGTGCTGCAGGCGCTTGAGCCGGGGGACAGCGAATATGACATGGAAGGGGTGGTGGCGCGGCTGCTCAGGTCGCAGGGCATTATGCCTTCGGTGCTGCTGATGGCTGTCGATCGGCGCATCCTGAGCTACAAACATGCGGTCGCGCGCGGGGCAAAGCTTGCCCGTTTCGGGATGATAAATCTGTGCACGCGTAAGTGGGGCCTCGCGGTATCG